>NZ_CP122405.1:0-62543 GCF_056892255.1 Pantoea sp. nfd-35 | reverse complement strand
TCTCTTAATCACCTTTTTTATTCAGCACCCGAGCCGACAAGGGTTATACAGGCGGTGCTTTTACATTATCAGCGTTCTTCCTGCTCGCAAAAAAATCGAGTCGGGTGAAGGAAAATCGATCTTTTTTCCTTTATACGGAATATAACCTGGTACGCCTGTCAGTGCACAGGGCACTGCTTCGGGCATTGGCACGGTTGCGGAATTGCTATCCCTATGACGTGATTAACTTTATCCTTTCTCATCGACCAAAACTGCGGGGGCAGGGCCATACCAGGCACTCTACGCTGGATGCCTGGTGGTGACAGAAGAAACGAGATCATGTGCAGATAAGGATTTGCCGTCGACTGCTTTCAAAGTCTTTAACAGATGATACTCTGTTAAGGCCCCTTCAACTCCGGTTAACGACTCTGCTATCGGGATGATAATGAACGAAGATAAATATATCTGTTACGCCTGTGTTGGCGAAAAATACATCAGCCAGCTTATTCTGAACACGGGAAAAGCTAACCGAAAGTGCAGCTATTGCAGCAGAAGAAAAAAGAACGTGCCTCTTGCACAGTTAAGCCCCAAGGTTCACAAAATGTTTATGGAGCATTATGGAATAAATGAAGAAGGGGAAAACCATTATGAATCTGGCGAAACTGCAATAGATATTATACAAAATGAAATGCATATTGATGAACAACCCGCACATGACCTTTTTACCATTCTTGAAGATGAGAATTACGACTACGATGCGATGGATAGTTTTTATGACGACAGTATACACTATATAAAATTGAAGCGTTCCTCTCAATCTCTTGGGCTTGCCTGGGAAAAAATGGAGGAGTCATTAAAGAGTGAATCAAGGTATTTTAACGAACTTGTTAAAAGTTTCCTGGACGGGTTGTTCTGTGACATCGAGAAACTTCAGACAAAGAACAGTCAGAGCACAATTAATACGACCGGCATCGGCATGACATTCTACCGGGCAAGGAAATTTGAGAATGAAGAAGATGTTGAAAAAGCACTGGAGCATCCTGAGCGCTATTTCGGGCCGCCGCCTCACGAACTCGCCATATCGGGCCGGATGAATGCGTACGGCATACCGGTTTTTTACGGATCAACCTCCCCGGATATAACGGTTGCGGAGGTCAGGCCAGTGGTCGGAAGTTATGTTGTGGTGGTGCCGTTCAGGACGCTGAGGGAAATGCGCATTCTTGACATTTCTGCGCTGAGCACTCTGCGACAGAGCAAGGGAAGCATATTTGACGAAGAGCTAACCGCGCTCAACGATAAGGCTGACTTTATGCGAACCCTGTCGAGAAAACTGACACTTCCGGCAAGTGGAAAGAACCCGGAGAATGAATATCTCATCACGCAGGCCGTGGCAGAATATCTCGCCCAGTCAGAAGACCACAAACTTGACGGTATTAGTTTTAATTCAACGCAGCTCCCGAGAAATAATCGGGAGGAAACAACGCATCAGAATGTGGTGTTGTTCAGCAAATCAGCGAAGATCACGGGGGCAGAACCCAACAGCCGTTACTATCTTGTTGAACTATATGAAAACGTACAAGATAACGAATGGATTTTCTTCCCGACTCTGCAGCCGCTGGAAGGGATGAAAAAAAGCAAATACTCCTTTTCTTTCTTCTCTGACAAGCTTAATCCATCGCTGGAGTTGTGTGCAGACATGATCGTGTTTCATAAAGTAAAAGGCGTGAGATATGACACGGACCAAACAGAAATAAGTCTCCTTCACCCTGTATATAAAGAAGGAAAATAAAGGACAGCATTTCACGACGACAATTTATCTTATATGAAAATTTAAAAAAGGACAGCCAGTGAGTAAGATGAAAGATGTTTATGAATCACTAATTAATCATAACGTGTTGATGCAGCACGCAGAAGGTGTCAAAGATGAGTCAGTCAAACACGCTCTCTTATATCTTCTTCATATGAATGATCCGTATGTTGATGAATACGGTCAGACCTATTTAAGATTTGATGAAGGAGATGAGACAGAAGCGGTTGGTGAGATCGACCGTCTGACAAAAGGCAAGGGCGCGTTTGCCGTTTTCAGCGGCCAGATGGCCGAGCTGAAAAATAATCTAAATCATCAACCCACGCCGCTTTCGCTGAAAATGAACTTTGCTTACGCTGTAACACTAATGGAAACCTGCCTGGCTGATATGCTCAAGAATGCCGTACTCAGTGAACCCGAATTTATGAGCAACGCGCTGTCTCAAATAAAAAGCTTCAAGGCTGTCAGAATCGATCTCATAGATATTCATAAAAATCCAGGCTTTGTCACCGGTTTTGTTATGAAAGTACTGACGGAATATCTCTATCACAAAATTGAAGACGTGCTGACGATATACAGGTTCACGCTTGGAACTGATCATCCGGAATATATCAAAGAGAAAACTGGTGATGTAGTGAAAATAGCCCACCTGCGGCACGACATCGTTCACCGTAATGGTTTTGATAAAGAGGGCAATGAGCATACCTTTACGGCTGAACTGGTCGGTAAAGCAATGCAGGACATCACAGATTTTGTGCAGGGGATGCAGATGTACATCTCACAGTCAGAACCAGAACGCCCCTTCTGATGCCCATATATCAACAGAGCATACTTTTATTCATAATGTTCAAATTTAACGATCGCCGCCTCGAAAAAACCCCACTCCTTTTTTTGCTGCATGCCTGGTCGGGGAAAAGATAATGAAAAAAGGAGCAGGGTTTAGACTTTATTGGCACGCTAAGCTCGCTGGTCACCGCGGCCTTTAATGAGCAGACAGTGCTCGACAGTCAAGTAAAGTCAGTCGCCCCCCGGCAGAATGACAGGCTGTTCACGGTAAACATCCCTGATGACTACTAAGGAGATGGCCTGCCTCTGTGGCGGTTCTCGATGCGTCCAAACTTTGAATTTGCCGATCAAGAGTAATACTGAGGCCTGAAATCGGGAATCGTCGTCGGCTGAGCGGATGCTGCCTCACCAGCCCACACATCCGTTTACCCGACCCTCTGGTATCAAATGCTGATTTTCTGAGACGCAGAGGGATGCCTCATTCATTTTATTAAGCTCTTTCAGAGCAAGGGGCTATCTGACGTGGATATAGATCGGCGTATGTTGCCAAGCCTGAGTTTTTTGTAGTGGTTCCGTGTAATTTTTTAAATTTAATTCAATAACCCGTTAGGCAGAGAGGGGGGGTTATTCACCCCATTCAACAATTTAATTAATATCAATTTAATATTAAATGAATATCACAAAACATCTTCAATACGTATGATGTCCTCAAATGGAACAGCAATCCCGTCCCGGTCGATTCCCCAGTTTGAACAACTGTCAGGAGGCAGATGACGTACTGCCATATATGCATAAGCGAGAGCCGCCTCAATGCATCGCTGAGGGCTATTAGGCGGCGCGGTGAACCATATCAATCTTGGCTTAAGAACGGCAGAATAATGCGGCTTAAGGTCGGTATCATACAGGTCAAGATAGGCATTACAAACGTCTTCAACCAGCTCAGGCATCGCCGAATAATTATGGTGTCTTGTCCCCTCATTATTCAGCTGGACCTCTCTGACAAGAGATGCATAAGGCCCCCAGTGAAGGGAGCTTCCGTGGCGCTCCATAAACATCCTGTCAGGCACTCCACTTTTTGCCCAGTCGCTGAGCCGCCTGCCTACCTGGATACTGGGCGCAACATCTGCCAGCATACTGATAACAGCTGGAAATGCGACGTTGAGAGGAAGAATACCTTCCAGAAACTGATTATTAGCTGCAGTACGGGTGCCGTGAAACCATACAGCTGAAGTCACTTGATCAGGCTCGCCAAGCAGGCTGCCGGTGTGCTCGAAAAGGAGCTGGTTTGCCGAAATCGGAATATATGGATCCGCTTTAAAGACTTCTTCAAGGTCAATGCCAAGCAGCACCTTTTCCAGTTCTGAAACCGTGCAACCATAACCTTGACTAAGGGTGATAAGTGCCGAGTCCCGTCCGGAGCAGTCAAGTATGAAGCCCATCGTAATCTCCTTATAAAAGCACTGAAGTTAACTGTTAAACCTGTATGTCCCTGACGCATCAACAGATAAGGTGAGGTGGTCATTTAACCAATATTCATCGATAAAGCAGGGGAGTAAAATCATAACAAACAACCACATGGGGGTATTAATGAAACAATTGTACCCAAAAAGAATCTTATTGAGTACAATTGTCATTTCATGACCACATAAAGAGACAAATACATGCAAAAGCTGCAGGCCCGAAATATTCCCGACGACCTTTATGGACGCGTTGCAGCCGCTGCAGCACGTAACGACCGTTCTCTAGAGGGTGAGGTTCGGCAGGCGCTGGCAGCTGCGTACCCGGCCACAGGCACTAAAACCCTTACCCTTCGTCAGCAGTGGCAGCAGGAAACTGCTCGCCGCCTGCGCCAGCTCGTCGCGCAGCTTCATGCGGATGACTTCTGGCAATTCAGGGGCCCTGGTACAACAGTACAATTGGCCCAACACTTAGGTGAGGACTCGCCTGCACGAGTATTTGACTGGATGGACGGGCTGGAGCCGCTTCCTTTCGAGGCAGCAGAACGTATTGCAGCATTCACTGGCTGCAGCCGGGACTGGCTGATGGAGGGACGAACAGACCCGTTCTCAGTAACAGACATCGGGAATCCGGCAGACTACGAACAGTTTTTTTGCCCGGAAGGCCCCGGAGACTATCGTTTTTACCTCATCCGCTTCGGTGACGGAAATCTGTTGTGCATCCGCCATGACCGCAGTGCAGCCAGATGGTCAGCGGGTCATATGGGGGGGCGATTCTGCGTACAGGACGGCATGGGCGGCGGAGGCATGGGGAATCTGAAGCGGTTCCTTAAGTTTCTTAAGGCCCGCCGCATCCAACTGAAGACCGACAGCTGCGAGCGCAAAGAGAGCAGCGAGAATACCGGCCTGCATCACCCCTCCTATTTCACCCGGAATTCGGCGCTATCGTTTACCGACTGGCTACCGCAGCTGCTCCAGGGAAATCTGCCTGACAGCTGGACTGCGGATGCCTCAGACCTGCGCTACATACTCGAGGAGGTCCGCGACGCTCCTGACGGCAGCACGGTATGAGAAAATTCATATCAAAAAGCCAACACCGGTACCCTACGATGAGGCCTTCAAGGCTTTCCTGACGCATACCGATACGGCCCGGGACTTTATCGAGCTTCACCTGCCGGAGGAGCTGCGCAACGTCTGCGACGTCAGCGCCCTGAAACTGGAGTCAGGCAGCATTATGGAAGAGAGCCTCCGGGCCTACTACAGCGACGTGATTTTAAGCCTGAAGACCGCCGCCGATAGTCCGTCCAGGGCAGGAACGGACTACCGGCAGGGAAAAAGCCGTGAGCTGAGCGACGCCATCAGCGTCCTGATGAAGAACGGGTATAAGATTCATTACATTCAGCCCGGAAAATACTCCGGAGTCACCTACAAGGTTTACCGGGTTACTGACGGCTTCATAATCTGTTATATACATCATCAAACAGACCAGTATCAGGATTCAGGAAATGAATGTCAGCGATGAAGCACTGCTGAAATCAGGTATCAGCCAGGCAGATTTAAGCAGAATAAAACACAACGTGTCGTTACACGGGGGCACGCTGGAGGAGGCGGTAGAGAGCCTTGCAAACCGCTTCCGGGCCCTGACATGGGTCATCACGTTCAGCGTACTGGTAATGGCTGCCCTGCTGATATTCAGCTCCCCCGTCAAGATTATTGTGGGTGGCGTGTCATTTTTGATCGTGATTGCGATAGTGATCTCCGCCCAGCCCGTAACGCTTGCCTGGAAATGCTGGCGTCACCGGAGAGCTGACCGTCCTTAATTATCCTGTGACCTGGCTGTTTCAACGAGATCAACAACAACTTTGCCTCTGACCCCGTAGCTGACAATTTTAAGCGCCAGTTTTGGCCGGCTCATTGACTCCAGCTTGTTTCTGAAATCACTTCTTAACCAGCGAAAAAGCCGCCAGGATTCCGGCTTCCTCGTCAGTCCCACCAGGCCGTAAATATTGGCCGTCAGTGAAACGCCATTATAGGCCGCCAGGCCGTACTCGGGTCTGAATCCCATAAAGCTGGCTATTTCGGTTGAGGCATCGGCGATGATGCCCTCGGAAGGGCCGTAGGAAGTATGGTTAATAATCTCTTTAGATATGCTGTTAAACCCGTCAATCATGATGATCGCGCCGGCCACAACAGCAACAGGTGTCATCGTGGCCAGCAGAACAAAGCCGCCGTAAACCGTCAGGCCGTTCAGTACCAGATTGACGGCAGACACGGCATAACCCACGATCCTGTTATTCTCTCTGATAAACTCCACTTTTGCATAAAGCTTCGCGGCCTGAGTGCGCAGCATTCTGGCCTGATACAGAAGGCTGTCGTTCTCTGCCCGAAGATTTTTGACACAGGCCATGCATTCTTCATCGGTTTTTGCCTGACGTGCCGCCGAAAACTGAGCCTCGATAACGTCTCTGATTTCCTGCACGAACTGAATACGTGACAGCCCGTGTTTCAGGTGGCTGGCCGCAACATAATTTGCAGTGTCAGCCAGCTTCCTGGCTTCAAGGTTAACCATTGTTTCTGCCCAGGCCTGATTCCGGCCGCCTGAGCGCATCATCGAAAGAAGGGCTGCATCCATTTTTCATCTCTCCGGGGCTGAAAGAAAACAGGCAGGAACGGAATCCTGAATAAACAGATTAATCTTTTGGCTCTTTGTGATAAACAGGATCGTTTCCGCTCGGGAGCTTCAGAGAAAGATTACGGTAATACGCCAGTCGCTCCCTGAAATAGTCTCTCAGTTCTTCAGGCTGCTGATGTTCTACCTGGGCAGGAATGACAGGCAGGTTGAGTCGTTCTCTGTAAGCGACACCTGACGCGGCCAGGTCCACATTGATTTTATCCCGCTCCAGCCTGTCTTTCGCTGCGATATTATGTGACATGGTAACACCTCCTGAGCACAGTATACCGCCTAAACAGGCAGAGGCATCAGGAGAGGTTAAGATGATGGCCTGAACGGCCGGTAGGATTACACATGCGGTTTTTCGTCGGGGACAGTCAGGGAAAGCTTCAGCAGGACTCGGCTGGTGACAAACGGCCTCAGCATCTTCATGGAGTTCACACCCAGTTTTTTCTGAACAGAACTCATGGCTTCTTTGACCGTATCTTCAGACACTCCCCGGTAATCAGCGAGATCCTTTATCGTGATGTGGCCGAAGACAAGCATGCAAACCTGAGTGGCCTGCAGCACCGTCAGCTCAGGGAAAAACTTCGTCAGCGATTCATAATTTTTGTATTCGTCAGCAGCCATAGTGACCTCCTGGGCAAATTAACAGCGATACGTTTCCCAGAGTTCATAAATCATGTAACTGATTAACTCTTCCTGATTTGAAACTAAAAAAAGAACGGTGAGTTTCAAAATCACTCACCAAATAGTTAGGCGTCTAAGTTTTATTATGGAATATCGTTATAATTTTTTTTGAAACAAATACGGGCATTGGTTTTTTTTCGGTCTTCGCGAACATAAACGGGAAAAAAATAAACAGGATCCCTGGTGTTGTTTATATTCTGTAACAAATCACATCACTGGATGCAGTAATTTACACCCACAATGCACCTGAAATAATACAAAATTAATACCACTTTTAAATTTCTTGCAGTCTGTTTTATATTTATATAACCTCTCCGAAAATAAAAGGGAATTAAGCATCTTCCGGTCTGTTGTTACATTTACGCAGGATACACCAAACCGGAACGGAGTAAATGGGGTTATTCACCCCATTGACAGGTGCAATGACTTGTGTATAAGCATTCTTATTCCGAAGAGAGTAATCTGCTTTATACATCTGCAAGCCGCAAGGAACGTACTTTGAATATCACACTTATTACCAATCCTTCCCACCAGGAAAAAAACGTTATTACTGATGGACTCTGGAGTCACAACGCCACATTCCATCCCGTTGAAATCGAACCGTTTCTGCTTTACTGCTCAGACGATGATGGCAACGTCGCTGGAGGTCTGATCGCTCAGACCTGGTGGGGAACTCTTGAAATTCAGTATTTATGGATCGCTGAACGTATCAGGGGTAAGGGATATGGAAAAGAGTTGATGTCAGCTGCTGAAGCAGAGGCCGAAACCGGAAGTGCCACATGGCGACAGTGGACACGTTCGATTTTCAGGCCAGGTCGTTCTATGAAAAGCTCGGTTACAAAGAGTACGGCTCACTCCCAGGCTATGCACATAAGTTCAGGCGTCACTACCTGGCAAAAGAATTTACGTAGCATACCTGCGAAAGCAGAGGTATGTATGCGGTATCAAAGAGTCTGCACGAACACACTTTCCATCATGATCAGAATGATCGAAAACCTGCATGAACCATGGGGAATCAAAGACTGCCAGTCCAGACATCTTTTCATGAACAAAGCTGCCCGGTTGTATACGTGCACACCGGCGGCTTTTGATCTCGAGGGCAAACTTGACTGCGAATTTCCCGCGACGTGGGCGGAGCAGGCTGAGGGATTTATTGAGCATGACAGACAGGCTGAATCAGAAGGAAAAGGCGTCAGCGTAATAGAGACCGATTTCTGGTTTGGCCGAAAAGAACTCCATCCTTATATCAGTGAGAAAATACCCTTCAGGGATGCGAACGGGGTCTGTATGGGGACGCTCTGGAATGCCAGGAAAATAAGGGTGCTTTCTCCTTACGTGTGTATCAGTGATAAAAAACCAGGCGTCCTGCATACAGCGTCCGACCAGTCTGTCTTCACACGTTCGGAAATGGATATGATTTTTTATCTGATGAAAAACCTGAGTCAGAAAGAGGTCGCCAGCCATCTGGGATTATCCGCGAAGACCATCAATAACAAAATGCAGAATATATACAGAAAGACAGGGGTTAATTCAGTATCTGCGCTCTATGAATTCTGCTCACATAAAAACCTGCAGAATTACATTCCTGAATTTGCCATTAATAAAGGCATAAAATTTATCTGACCGGAGCAATTATGAGCTTGCACGAAAATTATTCCGTTGAAAGGGTTCCGGCCGCCGCCCGTCTGCCGTTCTGGGGCGTGGCACTGGTGCACATGGGGATGCTGACTGCGCTGGACCAGTTCATGCTGGGTGCCACCCTTGGCCACTCGATGAGCTATGCACACGCCTTCATGGCCATCACCGCCGGCAGCCTGATTTTCTTTGTCGCAACGTTCGGGCTGGGTTACGCCGGCATGCGGGAAGGCATCTCCGGCAGCCTGCTGGCCCGCTGGTGCGGTTTTGGCCGGGGCGGTTCAGTGCTGGTCAGTCTGCTTATCGCCGTCAGTCTCCTGGGATGGTTTGGCATACAGAATTCCGTCTTTGCTGATTCGCTGGATCACGCCCTCGGCCAGAAACTCGGATTTCACTGGGCCGCTGCGCTTTCAGGCCTTACCCTGACGCTTATCGTGGCTTTCGGTTTCAGGGCGCTGCGCTTTGCCGCCCGCATAGCGGTCCCGGCATTCGCCATCAGCGTTCTGTACATCTCTACCGTTCTGCTGAAAGGTCAGGACATGGGTGCGCTTTCGGCACTGTCTGAAGCAGGCAAAGGCCTCTCCATCAGCGACGCCATTACGCTTGTGGTGGGAGGCAGTATCGTGGCCAGCCTGATAACGCCAGACCTGACACGCTATTACAGCAACGGCCGGCAGGTCATGCTCATGACGGTCCTGACCATCTTTGCGGGAGAATACGTCATCAACGGGCTGGCTGTGATCATTTCCGTGATACTGAATACCGCGGACGTGGTGACCATCATGGGACAGGTCACCGGCGGCATTGGGCTGGTCGTCGTGGTGTTTTCGACGATGAGAATTAACGACATCAACCTGTATTCGTCCTCACTTGGCGTGGCCAACGCGATCGAAGCGTTTACGGGTAAGAAAATCCCGTACGTGGTGATCACGCTTTTCATCGGCATCGCCGGTACCACGATGTCGGTAATGGGCATTCTTGACCGGTTTGTCGACTTCCTGAACCTCCTGGGTGTCCTGTTCCCGCCGGTCATCGGCGTCATGATGGTTGATTATTTCATCCTGAAAAGCGACAGGAAGGTACTGGACGAGAGCCGGGGCAGGAACGCGTTACCCGACGAAGCGCAGACGAAGAACTTCGGCTGGAATGCCATCATCGCCAGCCTGGTGGGCGCGGTAGCAGGGTATTACGTGACGTACGGCGTGCCGGCGCTGAATTCAATCATTGCAGGCTGCCTGATGTACCTTTTACTGGGCTTTATAAAAGGACTGATGACTTCTCAGCATCGACAGGAATATCCGGGCACTGACAGCGGGAATATTCACTAAAAAAATAAGTCTGTTTTTTAGGTGACCCGGCTCATTGCTTCTGTGGCCTTAAGCCGGGTTCTGGATGCATTAACCAAGTCTGGTTGTCACGACTAAAATTTTGCCATCATCCACTTCCATAAATGAAACGGCTAAACCGTTGGGCTGAATCGTGATCAACCGGTCGCTATGCTTACGCTGGCCATTATATAGCACACGTCATATGTAAGCTGTATTTGAGCCCCCATTGATTATTTATAATTAACTTTTTCTTAATGGCCAACGCATCCTGTTTTGGGAAGCTTTGCGGTTGCATATGGTAGCCAAATGCACCAATAGCATTACCAGGCAGAAACTGTTTAACGCCATTTTCCGGTAAAAACAATCACGCCCTCATGGTTAGTACTCAGATCCAGTGCATTGGCATGTACATCGCTTTGATAACACAGTTGCTCAATAGTCTTTATCGCATTGATCAAGGCATCATCATTTTTGTAGTTGAAAAAACCGGAGCTCAGGGTGCAAAACGAGCTGCAATGCGTTCAGTCAACTGCCTTACAGACTCAGTCGAACCCTCGTAAAGTTTACGCAAAACAAACTCAATAACGGTATATGCCTGCTCAATGTCTGAAGTACTGACGCTATCTAACACATGACTCCCAGCATTTCCAAGTAACTTGATGGCCATCAAAGCTTCTTTATGTTCACCGTATCTGTCAGGCATTTTCGAGATACGGTGATGAAGGGAGCGCTCACATGGCACCTCAAGCGCATTCATCAGTTCCTCAAGTGAAATGCGTATTGTATTTGCAGCTGCTGCGGGAGCATTCAGAAACAGGGAGAAGGACTGAATCAAAGGTGCAGCGACTCTGGCTGGGCACGCGGCAGGGATGTTAAAAGCTGGCAATATAGGTGTAAATAGCTTTGCCTGAAAATACTCTGTGTAGGGCTCGGTGTCACTCTCATCACTACCATCATTTGGTATAACCTCCCCCTTACCACTCACGGCAACTACAGCAGTACATGCTGAACGTTCACACTGGAGCATACAGCAAAATACCAGCTCAATATCATCCCATTCTCCCTCAACAGTCTGCCAGCGCGCGACTGATTCTGGTATCGCCAGATGTTTAAAAGATCCTGGTAAAATAGCCAATGATGTTGATTTACATGACGGACAGGTCCAGTTGGGACAATGATCTTCCGTAAACCAAGCGGAAAGGGAATGATTCATGACTTTGTTGAATTCCTTTGAATAAGAGAAAGATAGATTTGCATCTGCTTGTTAATGACAAAAATATTTTATCTCAAGCTGTTGGCGTTCATCAGATCACTGACTACTCCAGAATATCCAGGGTAAATTGAACCTTCAGATATATTTATTTTTCTAAGTTGTGTATTAAGCTCGTTAACTTCTGAATCTGGTAAGGTAATTTTAATAAGGACATCGTCTTTGATAGGTTCTTTCCTTTTTTTGTTGTAATCGTTAACGAGTCGGTCAACAGAATCATCAAAAGTTTCGAAATCGGTGAACATTTTGTCAAACTTTTCATCGTCTGGTACTTTTCCTGTTTCATCAAATTCATAAAAAAATTCCTTTCTCAAGGAAAAGAAGTCTTTATCAAAAGTTGTTACCTTATGAGTAAACAGACCAAACTGAGATCTGGCATTATCGTTCCATTGATAATGAGGATTATAAATCTTAACATCAGAATTGGTCGCGTCAAAAACTTCTGCAAGCACATTAGTATTCATCATCCATAAGCAAATTTTTCCTTTGCTTCTGGAAGGTCTACCATTTGATGCAAAAAAAGCTGCAGTATAAGGGTTATAGCTCCAGTCAATTAACCGTGTAGGGAGACCATAGTGTTGCGCAATAGAGGCAATTTCCAGTAAGTCTCTTTCAAGCCAGTTATTATAAGTATAAAGCCTCATAAGTGCTTCAAAACTAACATAACTCCTCTCCATTGAATGGCTCATGAATTTTGATCGAGGAACATATAACCCATTTGCATTAGCTTTTCTGTAAAAACGTCTTAGCACATGAAATTCCAATGAGGCGTGCTGAATTGCTAAATCGCCAAAATTTATATGTTCTATAATTTTTTGAAACTTAAATTTTTTATTTAATTGAAGTCTGGCTATTGAGTTTAAATTCAGATGCTCTTTGTCCCTGAATGCATTAGGCAATAATTTATACGTTTCATTTGAGTGGCCCCTAAAAACAAATTGCGACAAATCAAACCTTGAGTTCCATGGCGTTATTTCGTTTAAAAAATCTTTTGCTTTTTTACATTCAATGACTGTGAGAGAGCCCATAAATATCCATTTTTTAAGAATATATAAATTAGTGTAATATTATAACTGTTATTACTCATTAAATTCCATCAAAAAAATATGAATAGAACAAGATTTGTATGCAAAAAACTTCTTACATAAGTGATTCATAAAATTTTCGATATTGGATCATAATAAAAAAATTATCACCGATTTATCATGTCAGCTCGAATATGCACGTCAGTGCATGAAGGCGCCAGCTGATATCAGCCAGGGTGAAGTGGCCGCATGGCGCCGGTAGCCCGGCGAAGCCGGTTACGGTTTGATAGGTTCTGCCTATACCCAACCCTTCCCTGCAAAGCAATATCCGCTCACCGCCGCATGAAAGCCACTGTACGCCGTCGGAGTGGTCACGACAAGGCGCCAGCCGCAGTCGGGGCGTATCTCCGCGTTAGCGGGCCGGCAGGGCCGCTTACGGGCGTGTTCACGGCACCCTGCAGCGACATCATTCACAGCGGCGGAATAGCTAGTAGTTACATCATCCATTTGAAGCCACTCCAGTTCCGGCCCTCTGGGCCGGGGCGGGGGCGGCTTTTCATGGGTGGAGAGGGGCGATGGGCTATCAGGCACAGCGCTTTTTACTCATAACAGTGGTCAGGAGTTTGTTGTAACTACTTTTCTTTGCCCGCCAGAGGCGGGAGCTATCTCTGGTCGCGAAGCGGCCATGGCGAACCGGCGCGGACGTAAGTCCGCTGCAAGGGCGTTCGCTCTCTGAAGCTGTCCACAGGGCAGCTGATGAACAGGTTATTTATTTAAAGGTAAGTATTACTGGTTTTTAAAAGATAAAAGATCGGGTTTTTAAAAGGATCATCGCGGTTTGTAAAAAGCTCGGACACAAGTTAAGTGGCATCTCGGTTAAGGGTTACGGAAAATACCCTCTTGTGGTTAATGTGGATAAGTACAGAATTCGCTTCGTCACGGCCGTGAGGCTGGCCAGAACGATAACATCTGTGACGCCGACCACGTTCTTGCCCGACCGGTGCGGGCGGGTACTGACTGCGTTTTGTACGATTTGGGGGGCTTCAGACGTGCAGAATCCTCCGGCGCGAACCGGATGACAGGAAGGAGGGTGAAGACCGGGAAGGATGTCCGGACCGGCCAGATTTCAGGCAGCAGGAAACCGGCACGTCAGCACCAGTTTCTAAGCACGCAGCTCAGCGTTAAATCAGGTTTTCACCAGCAGGTCATCGCCAAGGCGAGTGTAGTGGCCACGCGAGTATTTCATGCGTTCCGTCACCCTGCGATCAATCTCTCTGCGCGCCGCGTCCAGGCCACCGACAAAGCGCCCGTCGCGGATTTCTTTCTGGAGTTGCTGGCGGACCAGCTGATCGATGTCCTTACGGCTGCGTGGCGCATCTCTGAGTGCGCGGTGACGTTTGAGACCGTGCTCGCGGTGAGCTCTCACAGTCTCGCGGAATTTTTCACGTACGAATGACCATGCTGCACTGATGAGCTCGCCGGCATCGGCGCGCGGCAGCCCCTTCCTCTCACGCTTCCGGTTTTCCCACTCGACGCGGCTGCGGCGAGCGGCCGCAACGGCTTCTTCAGAGACATCCAGAACCTCCCACATCAGCGGGGTAAACGTGATATCGGTCGGGATGTTGCACCCTATTTCTTTGTCGTATTCGGTGTTGTAGGTGAGGAGCCCCATCTGCTCCATAAACTGCACGGCACCAGTGAAGCGGGTGATAGAGAGCCTTTTACACTCAGTGGCCAGACCGCAAAGCCGGCACATGGTGGTGAGCGAGGCGCCGACACGGTTGGCCAGCGGATTGTAATACCAGCACAGTGCCTGAAGCGCAGCTTCCAGCCCCCTGACACGTAAGAGAGGTGGACGGCGCTTACGTTCGCCCCGGGCGATTAACATGGCAACCAGCATCTGGTATTCGACACGCTGGGTGAAACCCACGGCTTTCTCGCGGATTTTTTCGCAGAACGGCAGAGTTTTTTTTCCTTTCGCCGGAATAAATTTCGGATTCGGATTTTTTACCTGCCGGTAAATTGATGTGTTTTCAAGGACCTGTTCAGCCACGCCTTCCTGCGCTTATGTTGCACAGAAGGAGTAAGCACAGAAGGTATTGCAGTTTTCTGGGCATGAATCTATACTCCCCGCATAGAGCAACAGCTTCTATGCAGATTCAGTGAGCCCCGTTAGTCTTCTCCGTGTCGCCAAACTCAGGAAGATTATCGGGGTTTTCTTTTTTCTGGCCTTCAGTCGTGCTTCAGTACCAGTCTCTTGCCACCTTGCGGCGTGGCCAACCAGAATTCTTAAACGATCCGTAATCTATCACTCTGCTTTAGTACAGGCAACAAAGTGATGTCGCTACTTTTCCGTTATCTGCTTCTTTCTACTTCTTTTTTGACCAGTCTCTCGATCAATTCAGTCTGCGTCACGCCTTCTGCTTCGCATATCGTCCGCAACTCGTCTTTCAGGTGTGAGGGTAAAAACACTCTTACTTCCTGATGAGTTTGTTTTTTGCGGGCCAGTGAAGACTGCTGACGTTCTGCAACACTCAGTGGATTACCTTTACGGTATGGGCGTTTCGGTGACGACGATTCTGTATTAGCAGCTTGCGGCATTCCGGCCCCCTCGTGACACAGGTTTGGATCATGCCGCAGAGCATACTACAGATCATTCTTTACAGCGACCCCCCTCTACAGGGGGGGTATAGTGTTGGCGCACAGTTCGCTATTGCAGGAAAAAGAAGAGGTTGGCTTGTCTCAGTAGCCTGAATGCCAGTCAGTACCACCGTCCCAGCGCGACTGCCAGTGTGCCTGATAGGTCTGCGCCAGTGCCGGCACGCCACGTATCAACAGCGCATTCTCTGAGTTCGATTCTGCGGCGCTGCGCGTATAGTTAAATGAGCCTGTTTCGACGTTTTGGCCATCGGTGATGATGACCTTGTCATGCATAATTTTGTACTGCCCGTTGGTGCGCAGCGGAATACCGGCATTAACTACCACGTTCATTGCGGCCTGGCTGGCTTTACTCCGGTTTCCTTTGTCATCAACCACTACCCTGACGTCCACACCTCGTTTTTTGGCCGCAACCAGCGATTTCACCACCTCAGGCGAAGTAAAGCTGTAGCCCATCAGACGGATAGTGTCGTGGGCCTCGTCGAGCGTCTTCAGCACCACTTTTAGTGCGCTGCCTTCCGGAGAGAAACCGACATCGAGGGACGGAGCTGCATATGACGCACTGGCAGAGAGGGACAGCACGGCCGATAACACGACAGCAAAGATCGTTTTTTTCATTTCGTTTTTCCTGAGTGAGTTTTTCGATTACATGAAATTTAAGATAGCTATGGTAAATGGCGGTTTCGCCCCGATTTCGTGATGATACCGGCTTCGGGTATCTGTCGAAAAAAATAAGCGACTTGTTTCTGGTCCGTTCTGGGTCAAGATAGAGGGCTTAAGCAGCGTTCTTCGGATTGCGTTCACGTGAGGAAGAGGGGATTACGTGACACCTAAATTAAGTTAAATAGTAACCTTTTTGGTGAGATTATCTTGGGACAAGTCAACACGCTTATAAATCATTACAGCGGTTATTAGTGATTACTAATAGACTTTAAGGAGTCGGCTAAGATGCGCTTTCTCGCCGACTTAGGTTTCAGTTATTCATCCAGTTGTTTTTTCACATCTTGCAAGAAATAAAAGATTAGTTGCGGTTAGATGTAGCATATAGCTTGCCATATCTTCATGAACACTTAAGACGTCGACTCCCTGTCCATGACCTGAATTTTTATTCCTTATTGTAGGCACTCCTGACTCCAGCATAGTTTTAAGACTGGTAAATTGGCTTTGTAAATAGCTCGGAATTAAATCATGGCTTAAGCAGCTAGTAATCAATTTCGACGCTGTATCATGCGGATTATAAGGCCATTTTCTTTTAACATGAATAGCCTTCATTAAACTTTCAAATGATTTGAGACAATCATTCAAACACTCTTTATATCGCTTATGCCTATAATGTTCATGAGCAGCAAGAAATTCTTCATTAGCTCCATTAAACAAAGGTTCACCACCTAATATAATCAGGGCTGGCTTCACGACTTCAGAATGAATTATCTGAGAATCAATTCGGATTATCTCACCTGATTCAAACTGATATCCAACGCCATGCTCTCTAAACCTCTCATTCAACTCAGCTATAGCTTCATCAGGTTTCTGACACGTGATTTCACGGAACATATGCAGATGACCAGCAACATAGTTTTCTAACATCTGAAAGCTTAACTCAACAAAATCCAAACATTTTTCTGCATCGTTTTCATTCAGAAAAAAATCCGAGAGGGGTTTTAAATCATTACTGTAATTGTCACCCAATGAAAAAAAACCATACTCTTTTGATAGGGTGTTATGAATATACTCATAAACTTTATCTGCTGCAGTTCTATAGGACATATAACCACCTTGCGACGGCGTTCCTATAGAGTCTTTAATTATCCGTAAAATCTGAACTTTTAGCGGCCTGTGGATTACATCATATGTGTAAACATCACTTGTTTCGCCACGCAATTTCTTTTGTCTTTTAGAATAAAGATTCCTAATAGCCATTCAAAACCTCTCCTTCTGTTTTCAGCCCTAAAATTTCAAGTTATAACTTTTATTGCTTACCTGCACGAGTCTAATGTGATTGAGTGGTTTCACACATTCTTTTGGCAGACCTAAACTCACATTATAACATCTCGAGAAAAAGCAAGTGCGATATGAGACAACAATCTAAAAAAACATAAATACCACCTTACTGTGGCGCTTGACTCTGAAATACCCTAAAAGAACGATCATAGAAGGCAACAGACTGGAGAGAAGAGGCGTTAGTGGGTTGTATTAATTATGACGGGAGGACGAACGGCGCAGGTGGTACGTAGTTCTGCATGGCTTTTTCAATCGCCTCGCGGCCAACGCCCATCAGGCGGGGTTCACGCAGGCGGACCTTGTAGCCCCTGCCCCTCGCAGGCAGGCTTCCCTGTACCATATGCCAGAGAACTGAAGAACGCACCGCTGCAGACGGCGAGCGCTTCCAGCAGTACTCGCATTCAAGGCTGAACTCACAGACCGCAGCCAGCGCCGGGTCGGTCAGCACCAGCCGGCTGGTATCCTGCGCTCCCAGTGGCGCGTCCAGCACCTGCAGAATGCGCTGCACCCGGTCTGCCCGCACGTAGCTGCGTCGCTGTCGGTAAGGCATGGTCGCCAGCAACCCGGCCTCAGAAGGCGGGCTGACCTCCAGAAACCGGTTGATACGCACCGGCTCCTTCGTAAACTTGTCTGCGTCAGCGATGTAGAGTGAGCTGCCGCGGATGACCTGTCCCTTAAACAGAGTGACGTTCTCACCCTCCTGCAGCGCCTGCACTTCATCCACGTCGACCTTTTTCTTTTCGCTGACCTGCAGGCGGGGGTCATCTCTCAGGCCACTGCCGAGAACACTGCCCTGTTGCATCATTGCGCTAATATGCGCGCGGTACTCTGTGCCAGCCATCAGTTGCAGAATTTCCAGCGTGTCCTTCGGATCCATAATTTTGCCGGTGATGCGCACACCCATGTTGGCAATCAGCGTCCACACAGCGTCGCCTGCTGCCGACTTCAGGCGTTGCACCTCCTGCCCTGCAAGCAGCAGGCAGTAGCCCAGCGAGCGAATCTGCGTGGCCAATTCGCCCAGTTTTTCGCTGTATCCGGCGCCCACTTCGTCAATAATCCAGAGCAGCGGAAAGCGGTCCTTAAACTTCCGCACCTTCATGTTATCCTCTGGCCGCCCTTCCAGCTTTTCCCCCAAGTCCTGGCTTAGTATCATGGCCAGCTGCGACTGATAAAGCCGGCCCAGCGTGCTGCTCTCCGGGACGGACAGCTCCAGAGCCGGCACCAGCACAACCAGAATGCGGTCATTGTGAACAACATCACGGAGATCAATGTCGCCCGCGTCGCGCGCAAACACGTGTCCATAGGTGTCGTTAAACAGGCTCAGCATGCGCGTGTACTGCTGCATCAGATACCGGCAAGAGAGGACCTTGAGATCAGGGTTTCGGACACATTGTTAAAGAGCGGAGGCTGGATTTTGACAAAACAAAGCTCTGCGCGGGTGCGCATATAAATTCTGAAAAAAGGACCGGCATTATTAATGCCGGCTAAGCTGGGCTATTTTAACAATTACCTTCTGCTTTAAATCGACGCCCTGGTGCGGCGAGATCTGGAAAATATTTCAAACTGTCTTCAAGACGGACCATAGCTTCACTGGTATTACTTCTGCCGGAGCGTATGGCTGCCTCACTTAACAGGTCAGTCATCTCAGCAGTAAGACGGAGAAGCACTGTTTTATTCTTATGAGTCGACTGAGAAGCCATCAATGTTCCTGTAAGTTTTTGTATGGTTTTTGTAAGCTGCGGCCATTAAATAAGATTGGTCCTAATTGTGTAAACCCCCCTATTTACAGGGGGGTGAAAACCAACTCATTGTATTTATGGACAATAAAACAAAATACCCGCCTTGGGAGCGGGTATTTTTTTGAAAAATTAATTAAAAAAATGACACATTTTAAACTTAACCAAAATTAACACTATTCATAAACATCGAAATGCTCATGAGTACACGGCAGATGACCGTGGCCCTTAAAAGTTTCATTGAACTGACGCCCAGTCGTTTCTGAGCCGATTTTAATGACTCATTCACGGTATCTGTGCTTACACTACGAAGCTCAGCGATATCCTCTACTGAGATACAACCGAAAACGAGCATGCAACTGTGAATTGCCTGTATCTCAGTCAATTCAGGAAAAAACTTGCTCAGATGCGAAAAATGACTAGGATCGACCGCAGCCATGATGACCTCCTATCCAGGTTACTGTGGTTAGCTGGTTGTACAGGCCTTCAACCCTGTGCAATCAGCGCTAAATAATTTGGTTTATCAATTATTTAATTTTCTCTGCTCGCCCCCCTTATGGACGCTGTAAATCTCTTTTTGAAATGCGTACGTTTTCATCGTAGTTAAATTGCGGCTCGGCCTGTTTGAGTTCCGGCTGCACATTCTGATTTCGCAGGCTGTCTTCCGTGGCATTCACGCTGGCCATCAGCTTAGGATCACTGACTTTGAATTCTCGGCCGTCACGTTTAGTGATGTTTCTCACTACGCCGGAATACAACACGCGGTTCACAGCTTTCTGTTCACCCGTCAGCGCAGTGCTCTCTCCGCTACGCCAGGCTGTTAGCTCAGCAGCAAGATCATTGTTAAAGCGATCAGACTTGCTGTCAGGCGCAGGATAAATCTCGACCCTGTCACCAAAGTCGGTTACGGCTGGCTTGCCGTCGCGCAGATAGCTGACTGTGCCGTCTCGCAGTACTCGCGTTTCATGTTCGCTGGACTTAAACGAAGGCACATTGTCACCCGGGCCGAAATGAATAACGGCATTCGGTTCTGGCCACGCACTTCCCTGCTTACGGGCAGCACGTTTCTCGCGATAGGCCCAGCCGCGCATCTGACTGAGCGCCGCCGCATCTCCTTTTGTCGCTTCGCGCTCAACCCATGACTTCCAGCTCAGCGGTCTGTTCGCCCCGGTTTCGCTGAGTGCCTGACGCTCCTCACGCAGCTGCAGGCGAAGTTCAGCCATCGCCTTCATCTTTTCGAACTCAGCAACACGGTACATCAGTTTACGCATCAGCGGATCCCTGACGGTATTTCGTACGCTGGCTTTAACTGCCACGCAGTGCGCCGCAATCTGACGGAAACGTTCGCCCGCTCGCAGGTCCGGCTTCTCCCATCCGCTGCGGTAGGCATCATAGCGTGCGCGGAGGATGTCACGAGCGACAGCACGGGCTTCACGTCGTTCGCGACGAGCTTCCTGATCGCGCACATGAAGCTGTGGCATGTAGCAGGTTTGCATATGAAGAATACCGTCCTCGGGACGTTCTGGATTGCTGACTGGCGGCGCAGGTTGAAAGTCCCCGTACTTTCTGACCATCGCCGTCAGGCTGATATCCGGATGCACATCGGATGCCTTCACGCTAACGCTTTCAGGATGAAGCAGATCATAAACAGCAAGTCCGCCGTTCTGCTCCCGCAGGCCCAGCCCTCTGGAATAGAGAATATTGTGCAGACGGTCCCAGCTCAGTGCGTCCTGCGCAACTGCGTCAGACAAAGGCTGACGGGTTTCGCGTACGGCATAGCCGTGCAGGCTTTCTTTGTCTGAAAAGATTTCGCGTTTTGCAGCGCCACGCGGAGCAGAAGGCATCTCGCGACGGGTACGGTGAAGCTCACCAGCCTCATCCATATGCCAGCTGCCGTTATCCACTTTGAAACCAAACTCACGCTCAAGCACGCGGCAGCACTTTTGCAGCGTGTCGGCATCGTTCCACATGTTCTGCGCAGTAAACGTGTTGGGGTGTACGCGGTTTGCTGAAACATGGCAGTGAAGGTTATCAGTGTCGCGATGAATAGCAGCAACATACTGATGCTCCTCCATGCCAAGCTGCTTAAGGCAATAGCGGACGGAACTGAACACCGCGTCAGGCGATGGGTCTTCATCGTCCTGCCAGGAAAGAATAAGGTGATATACAGCGTCTTTGCAGTGACGGTTCTGTGATGCTGTCAGATTCATCTCTGACGCGGCAGTGTCTAGCGAGAAGCAGTTTGTTTCACACAGCACTTCACCAGAGAGTACGCGCTGAGTGCCCTCTGGTGAAATGCTGATAATCTGTGGAGCCGCAGCAGCACTTTTGCGACCGACATAGTCGACCAGCTGACCGAAACCTGGCGTGGAAACGTACTCAGTTCTGGCGTCATGAACCACTTCACGTGTTGCGGCTTCCGTTGGTTTTTTTTCCTCACGCGTGCTCACGTAGTCAACCAGCTTCTTAAAGCTGGTCTTCTTGTCGCGGCGCTTCGGCGGGATGATAACGTTCATCAGTCTTTCATTTCCTCGACAGGGACAGGAGTCATATCCAGCGCGTTAATGGCATCCCTGATACTGGTCAGCACTTCAGAAAACTGAAGGCTCAGCTCGGTCGTCATGTTCGTTTGCATTTGGGTGTAAAGATGCTTCTGCAGACCGCCGAGGCGTAGCAGTTCGTTCATCATACGAATGTCGGTTCGAACGGTAATGCGGCGGTTGAGCGCTGATCGACGTAGGTATTCAGATGTCGTCAGTCCTGCTGCAATGGCCTTCTTGTTGATGGCCTCGTATTCAGCATCTGTGCAACGGCATTTAACCAACTTTTCCCTCTGACGCTTTTCACTTTTCGACATAACTCAACCTTGGCACTTAACCCGGGTCTCGGGGCGGAGCCCTGAGCAGGTCGTTTTGGGAATCACTGCCAGCGTGCTGGCGGTGGTCACAAAACATTTCCTGTCCCGTCTTTGGATTTCATTACTGTATTTTGGCACTTTAATCGCCAGAAGTAAATTGGCGTCATGGGAGGTGGGAGCTGGAAATTTCCATTATTACGGGGCAGAATCATCTTTTTTGATATTTCCACTGGAGGGTGTTATGGCTACACAGCAGTTTTTCACACAAGAGCAGATTGATGAGGCAAAATCCAGGCTGGAAAATCTGCCAGATTTGTCACCAAAACGTATTACCAGAAATGAAGTGCTGGAAAGTCTCCGTGGCACCATTCTGATGCTGGCAAAAGAAAAAGGCTACAACGCAAAAGACATAAAATCGGCACTGGATGAAATGCAGTTTGGTTTCAGTGAAAGGGCGATTTCCGATGTTCTGAAAGACAACGGGAAAGGAAAAAAACAGGCACGTGACAGAAAGGTAAAAAGTACGGTAACGGGTGCGGGTAATGAGGGCGTGACGCGGTAGCGAAGTGATAAAGGCCGAAAAAAAACGGGGGTTTTCAGTGCCCCCGTTCCACAAATCAGGATTTAAGTTCTTTCATTTTTTCGGCAAGGGACCAGAGAAAACGGTTGTTTTTTATGTCGCCGTCAATGCCGTTTATCGCTCGGGTTTTTGTCACTGATCCCTTCACGGTCCGGCCACGTAATCCACCACGAATGATGTTCTCCTGAGTACGCTGATAAACAGTCCAGAGGTCATTCGGATTGTCTGCCTTTCGGCGCGCCTGCAGAACTGAATCAGCAGTGACCGGAATATGCTGGCCATCATAGCGAAACACCAGCGCCGTTTCAGCAAAGGCAACCTGTTCACGATGATCAAGCTGGATAAGCTTCATTTCATCGCGTGAATGTTCAATCGCCTCAAAGCGTTTAAGAATGTCATAAGCCCCCTCAACCACCTGACTGATAATGTCGCCTTTATGCGGCACACGGATTTCGCCATACACTTCTCCGCACACCATGCCGTTGGAACAGATGCTGCGAAACTGTCCGGGGATCATTTGGTAGCTGCTGCTGCCGTCATGGCTGTTTAGCAAAATAATTTCCGAGACTTCTGAGGCAATAATCTGATCACGACGACGCAGGCGCAGCAGGTGTTTTGCATGACCGACGCGCCCCTGATCGCGCACGCGCTGCTGGCAGGCATAGAACGGTTCAAAACCTTCTTTACGCAGGCGCGTCAGAATATGGCTTGTAGGGATATAGGTGTAGCGGTCACTGCGTGAATCATGTTTATCTTCAGAAAACACGCTGGGGACAATCTGACGCAGTTCTTCATCAGTAAGTGGGCGGTCGCGACGAATGCTGTTTGCAGAACGAAAACCATTAAATAAACGGGCCATAATTGTCACACTATGGATTTGAGATTATCGGGTAATGCCGCCCTGTCTCGGGGCGGCAGGCAATCAGTCAGGCAACAGCACGATGGATCTCCAGCGAACGGAGAAACTGGCCCCATTCACTGCTGCTCATGGCTGGGACACGAACGGCTCTGCGCTTGCGGACGCAGTGCGCCACGTGACGGACACGTGCCCGAATTTCATCCGGAATCTCACACAAATCCGGATCGGTGTGACGATGGCGGGTATGAGATGATTTACCCCCGGGCTTTACATACCCGGCAGAGGGTGTGATGATGCTGCGGTCAGCAGTTTTCATGATTTAATCCTTATTGCTGTTGACG
The DNA here is from genome assembly GCF_056892255.1 of Pantoea sp. nfd-35. Lineage (NCBI taxonomy): Bacteria > Pseudomonadati > Pseudomonadota > Gammaproteobacteria > Enterobacterales > Erwiniaceae > Pantoea > Pantoea sp. nfd-35. The sequence continues at coordinate 38,863 of NZ_CP122405.1, read as the reverse complement.
TTCCGGACGGTCATTTGGTCGTGTCGTCCGGGGTAAACGGGCGGAATTTCCGCCCTTTTTCCTTTCTGCCCGTCAGTACGGGCGGCGGATCACGGTGTAACCGATATCAAACTCGTAAACGGCAACCGGCCAGCCGTCGCGCATGTAAACTTTCCGCGCGTCCGGTTCTTCTGTCGGCTCATCAATCACCTCCAGCCCGTTAAAATCATCACGCGACAGGCCAGACGGCCCCAGGAATTCGCCGTGCGTCCATACGTAGTCACACAGGTCCATAAAGGCATCGAGGGACAAATCCTGCGTGTCCTGGATGCTGGAGGTTGATACGTTTTTCATCATGAAATCCTCATGCTGTGAGATCCGGTTTATGCAGCGCGCTGCGGTGTGACCGGAGGGATGCGGATGCCTAAAAAGACTTCCTCTGACGCGGATTTTTTCTTTTCCGGTCTGGCCTTTCGCGGCGAAGGGCAGAGTTGCGACGACGAAGAGAGGGCATAAAGGGGCGACGACAAAAAGTTTTTGCGGCCCCTGGCGAAAAGTTTTTGGCGGCGTACATTTCACCCCTTTCTGCACGAACCGGCGGTGCTACGACAAGCCCTCCGCGCAAGGCATGACCGGAACAGCGGGAAAGACGTCAGAAGGGGAATTTGCAGCACGCAACCGCGGGCTGGCCACAGAGCCACGGCGGCTTTTTGCCGGGGCGGTTAAAGCGACGGCGCCAGCCGTCAGCAGCCGTTGACGTTGACCTTCGCCATCAGACTCTACACGAACCCGCCCGCGGGTTCGGCGGAGCTTGGCGGCTCTGCCGCCTTAGCGGAGTGAGGCTGACGACTGCCCGCCAGGGCAGGAGCCGAAAGGGGGCCATGGCCCTGCCCGTGAAGTGGCTTTTGAAAAAGAAACAGAAAAGGAAAGTCAGAAGGAACACGGATACCAGGAAACGGATTGCTTTGATGTGCACAAAAACGGATAAGGCCGGTGCGGCAGCACCGGCGCTGTCCGGCTCTTGCGTTTTTTGTTGCGGAGCTGCGCCGCGCAGAATGCAGAAAGTGAAACCGCGCCTTTCAGCGCGGGTCGATTAAATCCACGACCATCGACAGGATCTCGTCCATGATGTGGGGAGCCACCTTTGTGCTGTAAGTGGCCTTACGGGCAGCCAGGTCGAGCGAACGTAACTGATAGCAAAGTGCAACGCCCGTCACCTTACCCGATTCGGTGCTGTCTCCGTCTAACCAGACCGTCACGGACTGCGAACGCGCGGCCCCACCGCCACTCGTTATCGGTACACATACCGCCGTTCCCAGCGCCGCAACAAGCTCCCTGGGAGAAATCACAAGGTAATAGTGCGGCCCTTTAAACTCCTTTCCCTCAACCGGATCGCCGTTAACGTGCCAGATTTCACCTTTCTGCGGGATTCTGCGCGATACCATCAGATAAACTCCCTTCCCTGAGGTCTGTCATTCGCGCCGTCGCTGATTTCGTCGTTGAACTGGCGGATTTCATCCTGGTCAATCCCTGCCAGTAGCTGCGCCACCGTCTTACGACCACGGGCAACGCGACCTGACGGGCGAATACTCACGGCATCCCCGTCTGCGGTAACGTCCAGCAGTGTGCCAACGCTCCAGCCTGCTCTGGCTGCAATGTCGCTTGGAATGGTCAGCACAACCGCCCCGCCCTGCTGCCTCAGTTTTGTTATTGTCATACGCCCTCCGGTGTGTGTAACTTTGTCACACTTATACTAGCACAAAGTGAAACAAAGTCACACTTTAATGTCGTTTTAATCTCCTGTTTTCCGGTCAGAGATTGCGCATAATCATTCAGGCGTTGCGCTCATTTTCCTTCTAATCATCAGACTGAAGCATCATTTTGAGTTCCTTTTTTGCCGACCGGCAGAGATAATCACCGAGGCCATCAGGCTGGGTTCGTACCAGCCTGATGGCCTCGGCCCACGCCTGGACGGAAGAAAGGGGCAGCCTGGGCCGGGCCAGTGTCCAGTCAGTCACGGTTCCTGTGATCTCACCGGCTAAGCGCCACAGCGTACCCTGCATCAGTTCCTCACGATTTTCCTCATCCGGCTGGCTCACAAGTTCGCGCAGGAAACTGAGACATGCCTTAATTTCTTTGAATCTTTGTTCTGTGTAGCTCAGTGACGTGATCATGATCGCCTTTCTCCGAAAGCAAGTTTAAAGCTGTGCCTGTCACGCGGTTACTTGGCCCGCGCAGGCTGGTGCGCTACGCGTCCTGTTCATCCTGCCAGTGACGGCTGGCCGTCAGCAGCATTTCGCAGAGCGGCATGCCGGTTTCACTGCATAAATGCATCAGGTCAGTGAGGAAATCGACAATAACGGTTTCGGCAGATTCGCCGTCGGTATTCAGTCCGGTATAGCGGGCGAAGGCGGTCAGAGCGGCAGCGGCTGCGCCTGCACGGCTGGCATTATCAGCATCAAACGGCAGGCGATCCGTCACCTGTTCCGCCAGGCAGGATAAATCGGCAACGTTGAGGGTTTCAGCCGCTCTGAGCGTGTGGCATTCAGGTAATGAAAAACTATGCATGTAACGTACCTCATTCGTGTCAGAACGGGCCGGACGTGTCCGGCCCCGTTTTATCAGATAATGACTTTGCGGTTATAAGTAGCTTTCCAGTCGGTGTATTCTTTGCAGTCACGCAGCGGATCAAGCGCCGTCAGGTTTTCAGCCAGGCCATTCATGACAAGAACCCGCTCAACCGCCGAAAACCAGTCTTCATTCTCACCAACAGGAAACCACAGGTTGCTGTTAACGCCGCTCAGCAGGGGATGCGAGCAGAAATGGATGCCCCTGCCGCCCAGCTTTGTCATACAGCCGGTGACGGTCACTGACGCTCTGACGTTTTCTGTCATGGCACTGCGGGCAAGCGCCTCCGCAACGTCATTCCAGCACCATTCCTCATCCCCCTGGACGGGCAGCGGAAGTTCAAACATCCGGAGCGGCATACCTCCGGCGCGGGCAGACTGGCGGGCAGTATCGATAACGGAGGGTTCGTTACTGCCTGCATCGGAACAGGTAACAAAATGCCCGTGGTGATAAAATGCCTCATCGCCGTTATCGAGCTGGATAAAGCAGTACGCCCCCATAACCCGTGCAATATCAGCCTGCGATACCGGCGAACGTAACGCGGAAGCGGTAAGGACGGGCAGCAGTTTTACGCTGTGCTGGCTCTCTGACATGGTGTGATCTCCTGAATAATGATTCGGGTCGGGCCTGGCTGAATAACCGCTCAGCCAGGCTTGTTTTTCAGCGTCTGACGCCGTATTCCCTGATGTAGGTCGTAAGGCCGTATCCGGCCTCAGCTTCAAAATTCCACGCCCGCCAGATCAGCCCGCCCTGCGCATCGCGGATAACTAACTGAAAGTGCGTACCCGCGTCGTTCTCGATGAAAACGTTACGGTATTCGCTCACCAGAGCGCTGGCGGTCTGACGGCCAAACGGGCCGGACGGCAGCCCCACAGAAGGTTTCTGATCGGCTGTGCCGCGGTAAGGGGGGATCGTCGTGTTCACGGGCAGGACTCCTTTTATTTGCCTGAAAATTCCGGCACCTGAAGCGCTGGCAGACCAGCCGACCGGATGCGGGCCGAAAAAAGGCTTCCTCTGACGCGGATTTTTTCTTTTCCGGTCTGGCCTTTCGCGGCGAAGGGCAGAGTTGCGACGACGAAGAGAGGGCATAAAGGGGCGACGACGAAAAGTTTTTGCGGCCCCTGGCGAAAAGTTTTTGGCGGCGTACATTTCACCCCTTTCTGCACGAACCGGCGGTGCTACGACAAGCCCTCCGCGCAAGGCATGACCGGAACAGCGGGAAAGACGTCAGAAGGGGAATTTGCAGCCCGCAACCGCGGGCTGGCCACAGAGCCACGGCGGCTTTTTGCCGGGGCGGTTAAAGCACCGGCGACAGCCGGTTGCAGCCGTTGCGTCAGGATGGAAACCCGCTGGACCGGAACCGGAACGGGGCCGGTCCCGGGCAGAGACGGCCTGCCGGCTCTGTGCGAAGCATGACAGCCGCCCGGACGCCCGGGGTAAAAGCATTTGACCTGAGTGTTACGGGAGAAAAGGGCAATTCAGGCCACCTGTTCACCTTAACCAGCCTGAAAAAATGGTGGTGAACGGCATTATGATGAATACCGTTATCAGAAAAGGGTGTGGTGGCCGCGCCGTCAGGCGCGGGGCTTCCCGCACCGCCGCCGCAGGCGGCAGGGTTTCCCGCCGGAGCCAGAAGGTGCACGGGCTTCCCTGCCCTGCACCCTGCTGTCAGTCGTGTTTAGTGCCGCTTTCGCTGTCGGTATCCGGCAGCGGGGCACTGAGCCATTCAGGCAGCCAGCGGGAATCCGCTAAGGTCTGCGCCGCCAGTTCAGCAGCGTCTCCTTTTTTCATCTTTTCTGCCCCTCTGGCCAGATCGCCGCGCCCTGTGGCCTCCAGAGCATCGGCAGTCTGCGCCTTGCTCATGCGTCCGAAGAACGCCGCATCCGGTTGCCACCAGTCGCGAAGGTGGAAGAACAGCGCCGCCTCGGTGGCATCAAGCGCACTGTCGGGTGTATGACCATTTACGCGAACCTGTTCACCGTCGAGTGACGATGCCACGCAGAACGCCAGCAGGCGTTTCAGCGTATCGTGGGGCAGCGCAGCGAGCAGGGTAAAATCGAGTTTCCATCCCTCCGGCAGCAGTTCACGTAACGCCCCTTCTTCGTGTTGCATTTCGCGGTATCCCCGCCCGTCTGTTCCGGTATGGGCCTGAGCGGACATGGCTCCGGTTCGGGTATTCAGCGTAATACTGACGGGGGAATGGCCCAGCCCACTTCCCCCGAAGACCTGTCGGCACAGCGTCCAGGTGAGCAGCGTGAGGGCAGTGTCAGGCTGCTGAAACAGCGCTGCCTGGACGGCAAGAGTGCGCTCACAGGACATTGACCTGATCAGTGCCGCAGAATACGCCTCAACGCCTTTTTCAGGCGGCGAAACCTGACCACTGTCTGCCGTGCTGTCGTCGGTTCCGTCTTCCTCAGTTTCTGTCTGCTGGTCAGCAACGAGGGCCAGACCCCGCTGGATGACTACCTCACCGTCATCCAGAGAGACAACGATCCAGCTACGGGCCTTATCCTCTGTAAGCCAGCCGCGCGTGATTGCGGTTGCAGTCAGAGCCGCGAGTTCCTCATACGCCGCCTGTTCATCCTCATCAGTATCAAATTCGTCATTTTCAATGACAAACTCAAGCTGCGCCACGCGCTCTGCTTCTTCTGCGGAAAACTGCGGCTGCGGCTCCGGCAGAAAACACCATGTGTCACGATCAGCCCAGGTCTTTACCTGAGACAGCCGCGCTTCGGCAAACCCCCATCCTTCACGTCCGCGCACGTCTTCCGCTACGGCCCTCAGCTTTTCAAGCGCCAGCTTTTCAGTGAGCAGCGCATCGGCCCAGCCGCCCTCATCATCGCTGAATAAATCCTCCTGCACGGCCCCGCCTGCCGTCTCGTAAGCCTCCCGCCCCACAAAATTAAACAGCGCACTGGTTGTACGGATGTCGGTATCCGTGGCGAGGCGCTTCAGCATGTCAGGAGACGGCAGGTTGCCGCCGTACACCTTTGCGACCGCCGCTTCCCAAATCTGATCCTGCCGCTCAGGCGTTCCGGCAAGCGTGAGCGCCTGACAGTGGGCGACCGTAATGCGATCCTCTCGCAGCAGACACATCAGCGCGGGAGAGAGGTCGGCAAGTTTGAGGCAGCGTCTGACATGGGCCACGCTGAACCCCAGAAGGTCGGCCACCTGCCCTTCGCTGCGGCCTTCCTCCGTAAGCGCGCGGAAGTTAACAATCTGTTCGGAAACGTGCATATCGCGGCGTTTGCCGTTCTCGGTCATAGATACCACACGCGCCATGTCCTCCGGCACCATCAGGACGGGCAGAGGCCGGTCGGCTGGCCAGCGCCCTTCGGCTGTCAGTAACATCACCGCTTTCATGCGACCACCGCCTGCACAGATACCGGTTTTGCCGTCAGGCATCGTATGGCCTGCAAGATTCTGGAGCAGTCCGACACGGGCAATGGAGTCAGCAAGCTCACGGATTTCGCTGTCTGTATGCGCCATATTACGGGCCTGATGCGGCGACAGGATAAGCTGGTCCTGTGTGTGCATGACGGTGACGGCATTCTCCAGTACCGCCTCCACGCTGGCGCGGGGGGCTGTGGCTTTTTTACCGCCCTTTTTTACAGCGGGTTTCGTGGTGGTTTCCGGCATAGTTTCGTGTACTGACATGGCATATCCCCTTTTAGGCTTTTAAAAATCATCACCCGGTGAGTTTCTCCGCCGCGGTGTTGACCTGTGAGCTGAACGGCTGTGGTTTCCTGTGGTGTTTCATCACCCGGTTGAGATCCCACGCCGCAGGGGCGTTAACTGGCGCGGTCCAACGCAGACCGACCAGGACAGCGGGACATTTTTTCCGGCTTCATGAAAAAATGTCCACGCTGTTTATTCCATCCTGGACGGCAAGGCGGACCGTGGCTGTATCAGCCCCGGTGTGGGCGTAAACCGGCATGATGAAAGAGGGAATGAGGCGGACAGCACCGCAGTGCCGGCCGCGCGGAGAAACGCAGCGGCAGGGCACTGCGCATAAGAGCCCTGGCGGTATTTTGCCGGGGCGGTGAAAGCACCGGCGACAGCCGGTTGCAGCCGTTGCGTCAGGATGGAAACCCGCTGGACCGGAACCGGAACGGGGCCGGTTCCGGGCAGAGACGGCCTGCCGGCTCTGTGCGAAGCATGACAGCCGCCCGGACGCCCGGGGTAAAAGACCTTTTGCTGTGAAACTGCGGCAGACTGAAAAAAGTGTTGTTAAACCGCCTTCGTTAGTGAATATTAATGCTAATAAAAAGCATATTAATTCACAAAGGAGAGGTCCGGCATGTCAGTCACCCGTCCCGTTGCTGCTCAGTTTGAGGCGTACAATGCGCATGATATCGACGCTTTCATGGCCTGCTTTGCAGATGATTTTAAGGGCTACCGTATGCCTGCTGAAACGCCCTCAACACAGGGAAAACCGGCGCTGCGTGATTTCTACATTAACAACCGTTTCAACAATCCCGCACTCAGAGCGGAACTGATTTCCAGAACGGTGCTGGGGAATAAAGTGTTCGATCATGAATTCATTCACGGCCTGTCACCCTCTCCGCTTGAAAGCATTGCCGTTTTTGAAATTAATAACGATCTCATCTCCACGGCCTGGTTCTATTTCCCCTGAACCCGTGCACGCTGCCGTAATCAGCAGAACGGCAGGAAGCGCGCCGCCAGGCGCGTCCTCTGCTGTTCTGCCGCCGCAGGCGGCCGGTTTTTCGCCCGGGCCGGAAAGGGCGACGGGCTTCCCTGCCCTGCTCCCCGCCTTTACGGATTAATGGCCTGCCAGGCACGACTGAGCGCTTCTTCAATGGCGCGCGGATCATCATCTCCGCCGGTTTCAAGCAACCGGCCCGCGGCTTCAGCCAGTATTTCCAGGTCGCTGGCAGAAACGGACACCGGCCGGTTACGCCGTGCGGCGGCGTACCGGAGGCCACTGGCGATAAAACTAAGGGTTTCAGCGCCCACGCCGGCTTCGTGCTGTGCATCCCTGTCCCATGTTGCGATGTCGCACACAATTTCGGCGGCGGTTTCCTCCGTGATGTGCTCCTCGCTGAGTACCTTCAGCACGTCCTCTTTACGCCAGATAATCAGCGTGATTTTTTCCTCGCCCTGAAATTGGGTTTTCAGGCGGTGGCAAAGCTGGCTGACGGTTCCGTACATTTTTTGGCTCCTTATCGGGGGCGGCTGCGCCGCCCCCGCGCTGTCACTGGATGGTTATTCGTCTGTCTGCGCTCTCAGCGCGGCGCTGACACGTAAAAGCGCCTTTGTTTCGTCTGGATAAAGCCGCGCGGCCGCCCCCTCACCGCTCTGAGCATCCTCAAGGCGCATAAAACTCCACGCCACCCTGAGCGCAATCTCGAGTGCGGCGGCGGGCACCGTCGCTTCGCGGGCCTGATCGGCCTCATCGAGCAGGCTCTGCGCTATGCCCTGTAGGGCATCCAGTCCCACACCGCTGTCGTGCTGCCCGTCCTGCCATTCAATGCGTCTTAAAATTTCGTCGGCGGTTTCGTCGGTGATCCGTGAATCATCGAGCACGGCGAGCACGTCATTTTTCGTCCAGATAATCAGCGTCATGAGATCGTCGGGCTTAAAGCAGGATCTGAGACGGGCACAAAGCTCGTTAACGGTTCCATACATGGTGTTTTCCTCTGTAGGGGGCGGCCCTGCCGCCCCGTGGGTTATCAGTCCAGGGCGCAGAAAATCGCGGCAGCTTCGGGATGGATTTGAGCAAACGCTGTCAGCTGGCGGTAACGCCGACAGAAGTGCGCATACAGTTCCTCCTCGTCGTGGAGGTCGTAGAGCCAGCTGCGGTGATTGAGTACCAGTGCCGTGATGATGATCCCCGCCGCGTCCGAACTGATTTCAAGATCAGTCCAGACGTGGGGGCTGGAAAACTGCCAGCGTTCTTCTGCGGCAGGCTTCATGTAGCCGCCGCCGTGGGGTACGCCTGGCACCCTTACGAAGTCCCACACCGCACCGTCATAGTTGGCCAGATAACGGTCGGCATAGAGGTACACGTTGTTTTCGGCCCGCATGAAGTCGTGGCCAAACAGCGTAGGAAGAAAATGCAGCCTTTCAGCATCTGCCAGGACAGACGCTGGCGGGTAAACATGGGGTTGTGTGTTCATCAGACATCTCCGCAGTCAAAGGGGATTACCGTTCCGGCCTGTGCCGTGCCTGAATGACAGCCCGACGAAAAGCGGAGTGATCAGGAGCGACGACGAGGCCGCAGCGCAAGCGAGCGGAGACGTGATTACGCACGGCGCTGACGCGAATATTGAGCGGAAGCGCGACGGGAGTAAGCGCGGCGGAGGGAGTGCGAACGGGGGAGGAGGCGAGCGAAGCGATCTCTTGATCACGCAGCGGTCGGGCTAAAGTGAAGGCACGGCACCGGCCGCAGACCGCACGGACCGGGTTTTCTGCCCTGTCCCGCCGCAAGGCGGAATAAAGCGGCGCGCAGCAACATCCTTATTGCCTGTTGTCCACAGACCGGTGAATAAACCGGCCGGAACCCTGTGGATAAAAGCAAAGCGGCGGCAGTACCAGCGAACTGAAAAGGAGCGGTCAAAAAATGACCGCTCCGGCATCTTAATTCAGGTGTTTGCGCATCAGGGCGGCACGCCGGTAAAGGTCAAGGAGCTGTAAATCGATATCCTCAATCAGTACCCCCGCCATTTTCTGCGCCGGCGAGGCGCCGCGGTAAAGGTTTCGCTTTACCATGTCCCGCAGCCGCAAATGAAACTCGTAAAGCGATTCCTCCAGGTCGTTCACGTCGTCGGTGAGCTGAGTGAGTTCTGTATTCAGGGTCTGGTCTGTCATGGTGCTTTCCTTCTGGTCTGGTTAAGGTGAAAAATCAGGCGGCCCGGGCGGCGCGCAGTTCGCCAAGCCGCCGCAGGCCGGCGGTGTGGTACTGCTCCAGCAGTTCGATACCAATCCAGCGACGCCCGCTCTGATCCGCGGCAACGCAGGTCGAGCCTGAGCCGGCAAAGGGGTCCAGGACCAGGTCGCCGGGCTTCGTGAAGGTTTCGATGAGCGGCTGTAGCACGCTTACCGGCTTTTCCGTCGGGTGGTGACGGTTGCCCGTGTACTGCCAGGGCATCACGTCCGGTAATGGCTTAGCCGGCAGCGGCGGGCGTCCTTTGGCCAGCAGATAGGCGCTCTCGTGCTGATACCCGACAAACGCCGATTTCGAGGCGTAGGTTTTGGTGAAAACGAGGTGCCCGACAACGCGGAAGCCCGCCGCCTTCCAGGCCTGCATGAAGACGTCCACGCGGTTCCAGCCGTAAAAACTCACTGCCAGGCTGTTATTTTTGAGTACGCGGAACATCTGCTGGCTCGCCGGCAGCACCCACTCATCGTTAACGTCGTTGGCGATCGAACGGCCGGACCGGTCCTTGAAGCCGACGAGATACGGCGGATCGGTGAGAATGAAATCAATGCTGTTATCCGGAAAGCCGGACATGATCTGTACGCTGTCGCCACGCATGAATCGGGACATAGTTATGCTCCTCAGTTTCAGGGGGCACCCCTGTGGTGCCGTGACCACCACAAAGACGGGCGAAAAGCGGAGCAGGCAGGGGCGACACCGGAAGCCGCACGCGCCGCCGGAGCGGACTGAATGTCCCGCGCACGGCGGGGAACGGGTGAGGATGGCGGCGAAGCTTCCCTTGCAGGCGAAGCGGCCCGGCTACAGTGAGGGCACGGCACTTTGCATCTGCCGGTTTCCGCCCAGCGGACGGGAAGCGGCAAAAAAAGCGGAGCGAAGCGACATACTCGTTGGCTTCTGAAGGATATGCCGCTCAGCAGAATATCCATGAAAAAAGCAACACCAGACATCACCGTCAGGCCGATTGACCGGGCGACACACTTATAATTGCCTACCACATAAGCTGTGTTAGGATTTATCTGAACATAATCAGAAATTTGAAGGTGTGAAATGTACGAACAGGAAATAGCGGATTTAGTGAAAAATATAAGAGATCACCGGAGCGTTCTTGATGCAACGGCTCAACTGTTCAGAACGCAAGAAAAGAAAGACAATTTCAATCCAAAAATTGCTGAAGACTGGTGTAATTCGGTTTTTGGAGACAGTCTCGTAAAGCTTCGACTATTTACGGAAAACAACTTTAACTACATTGAAAGCCTTAGTTTAATTTCGGTAACGCGCTACATATTCGAGATGAGTGTATGGCTGAAACTGCTCACAAAAGATTCTCGTTACGGAATAGTATACTATTCTCAACTCCTCAAGGGGCAGCGAGAATACTGGACTCGGTTCCAAGAACAAATGAACAGAGAAGTAGTTTTTCTGGAAAAAATGTATAAAGAGGAAAGAGACCTCACAAATAAAAGACTGGGTGAGTTAAAAATGATGGGGGATACAGAGGAGGCCACCAATGCTGCAGAAACAATTTTTGAATATGTAAAAAAAATTATCGACGAGAAAGCTGATAGGAGTTTTTCAATTTTTTCTGAGGAAGCCAAGTTTAATGGATATGGTTTTCAGTCAGTTTTAGTTAAAAAAAACCAGTTAGAAAAGACAGAAAGCGCCCTTATTGAGATAGCAAATGAAAAAGAAAAATTCGAAGAAAACCTTCCCGAAGACGTGAAGAAGATGGTGAGTAACAACATACACTGGAAATGGGATCAAAAAGCAAAAGAAGCTCAGCTTGAAGATGAATACAATTTCATCTACACCTTCACCAGTAAACTATTGCATGCCGTTCCAACGAGCATCACAACTGATCATAAAAACTTAGAATATCAAGAAATGGTTTTTCTTCTCCGGTATATCAATGTAAAAATAAAAGATATCATTGAATTAAGCAGGGCCTATATAAATAAAACAGGATAACTACAAATAAACTGTGAATTGCAAGAAAAGCATTAACTCTTCACGGTTTCAGCGCAGGTAGTCTAACCACTCAAGGCATGTTAGGCGAAGCGGCCTTCTACAGTGAGGGCACGGCACTTTACATCTGCCGGTTTCCGGCCAGCAGACGGGAAGCGGCAAAGAAAGCGGACCGGAGCGACATACTCGTCGGCTTCTGAAAGAGATGCCACAAAGCAGAATCTCCATGAAGAAAAAAACATAGTAAGCGTCACATCCAGAGCGTCTTCCATTTTTGCCCGCGTTTCCTGCCATGGACACTTTCGCGAACAGAAACACGCCTTGCATCAGCAAACACCGGATCATCACTGCACTCAGCATGCGGCTACAGATGCAGATGACGGTGCTTTCGAGCCACTCAGATGCGGCGAAGACGTTCGCGTACCTGCTTAAGCAGCATGAGGCGATGAACCTAAACTGCAGCAACAGCTGGATGGATATTGACAATCACATTGCGGAGAACACTCTGCGTTGTGTTGCCCCGTGTCGGTAAAATAGGTTGTTTAACGGTTAGGAGTGCGGCGGTAAGCGGCCGAGGTGCTTTATTACCTTATCGGCACCTGACTGCTAAACAGTGTTGCCAATCAGCTAAATGAAAAGCCGAAAAAACGCTAGACTACGAATCCCCCCGTAGAGCTGTTCAATAAATTTGTTGCTTCAATCGATTGAGCTCACAGTCAGAAGCGGATATTGAAGCGATAATTGAATTAAAATTAAATGAAGGCTTGTATTTAAGGGGGGCTTGAATTTCCTAAAAATTATTAATCGCCAAGGCTTTGTCAATGGACATCATTGCAGCCAACTGTGGTATGGGTTAATAAGCGAAGGGGGGATCCTCCCCCTAAATAAGACACTATTGGCCTGCCCGATTTTGCACGACACTGGTTCCCGCTTCCTTGCAGTGTTGATACCTACTCCTCATCCTCATCCTCATCATCATCATCATCATCATCATCAATAATGATGTTTTTTTCTTCCGCCTGTGCTTCAACCTCATAGATCCCTGAGCCATAGCAGGTATAACACGTTTGCAGTGCGGAGCCTTCACCATAACAGGTATGGCACTGGCCAAAAGGATTTTCATCTGTAGGATCGCGGCCTGTTCCTGCGCAATTCTGGCAACTATATTCCAGCTCACCATCACCCCGGCAGGTTGGACAAATAACTTCGTTCATGTTGTCTCTCCTAAAAAATCAATATTTTTCTAATAAGAAGTTCACGTCATTATTAACGTAATCGTTGACCTGCTGGCAGGATGTTACGAAGGTGTCATCCATAACCGTATTAACAACGTCCATAGCTTGATCCATTAAGTACTGCTCAGTACCGGGAATATCAATACCACTGAGACGTCCAAAGAATGCAAATTTACGGCTCGCTGCAATCTCTCCTGCGTTAAAATTAGCCCCGGGACTGCGTGTGTTGAATGCCAAGGCAACAACATGGTTAACCACATCGTCAGGATGTTCCTTGCTCATAGCATCTATTTGGCTGAGATAATGCAAGAGCGCTGCATTTCCGGCCCTTGGTTTATTCGAATCGTTCATTCAGACCTCACAATAAAAAATTTAGTCAAGGATGGATAAGGCGGTTGAATACCCTGCCGCAGTTACGTTACCCCCGAAGAAGATGACAGGTCAAGATGCACAAAATCCACATAAAAAATATTTATGCGAATCCATTGGATACACAAAGAAACAGTATGTACAATTAGCGTATCCTTTAAAGCCTACTGTGGATTTTTATGAGCAAGATGAAATCAAAAAGTGAGATTGAAAGCCTTTACATTGAAGCGTTGGGAATCAAACGAGACGACCTCATAGCCCGTATCAAACAAACAAAACTGATGGCCTGGGAACAGTTGCTACTCATAGCTATCTATGCAAGAAAACAGTATGAATCAGATAATAACTTTCACGGCAGGATGGGGTTCGTTGCGGCTCTGCAAAGTTCCGAATTTAATGATGTACAGTCAGAACTTTTCACGTTACTTGATTCAGGAAAAAGTTTTTTAAGCATCATAGATGTACTTAAAGAAAAGTTAGAAAAAAAAGAAATAACAAATCATAATTACAGTCTATTAATCAATAAGTTAGAAGGGGGGCGAGTCGCATTTCCGGGGATATTCCCCCCTCTTCTTTATCCACACCATACACTTTACATAGCATTGACCCGTTTCATCAGCATTTGTCAAAAGCTTCTCTCGATACCCGCTTCTGATGAACTTTGTGACAGATTAGTCGAAAAAGAGCTTACAAAACATTTAGATAGTGAACTAATGCTTCGCCGGTTAAGGCGAACCTTATCGGAAGAAAATCAACAGAATAAGGAAACCTCACTTGCCTCACTGATTAAGCTACAAAATGAGGAAATCTCTCTTGCCTCACTGCTTAAGCTACAAAAAAACAGCAGCAGACCGATGAGTGATTTACCTCACTTACTCGACCAATTTCTTGCGAAAGAGATGCAAAACATATTTGGTGAATTCTTGCGTATCCAGAACAGCGGCAACGCTAACACCATAAGTTATGATTATTTTACAAATGATTCAAAAAAAATACCTGAATGGGTATCAGAGGCGTATGACCTGCAGGCCGATAAGTATTCGCTTAACCTCAACTTTACGATGATGAGTCGCTTCATCATGATGGGGCAGTACGATGAACTGAGTAAGTTGCTTATCTCTGCTATGCAAAATGCTGTTTCAAAACGCTATGTTCTTCGCGAGAGCCAAATAAAGAAGCCTAAAAGATCTTCGCTTGTCCAGTGGCAGCGGGATTGCAACGTGCTAGGTCTAGTCAAATCAGAGATGATTCCATCACGTATCGCAGCGATTCTTTTTCATGATTTCAAATATGCCCATTTACCGATTTACTCAGCAACTAAAGAAATCAACGTCCGTTTCCAGAGAGCTCTCAAGCCCAGTCAAGCGCAACTGCTGACAACGTATGTAATCAAGTATTCATTGCATAATGGCGGAGCGCCCTATGACTTTCAGAACGTTTCACAAAATCTGTTGAAGGTTGAAAGTTTGAGCAGCATTGCTAACAAAACTACTTCCCTTCTTCCCAATCCACTCATGGAAAATTGGACTAATGATAAACCAGCAAGCATAAGCATGCGCTTCAAACGACCCATCAGAGATTTCAATGAATATTATGCTGATATAGAGGAACTAGTACGCAAGCAGATAGGTAAAGCAATGTCATCCGTTTTCCCAATTCATCTAGGGTTCCCACCACCATTATGGATACCTCAAGGCTTATCCTCATTAAATGCAGCAGATGATCCAATCCCTGAAGAATTGGATGACGCATAATATCAGTCCAGCCTCTGAATATAAGCTTGCGGCAGACATGGCTGAAGCGTTCCGCAACTGAGCGGGGAACGAATGACCGGGAGGAGGAAGCGTAATTTAACTTATGCAAGCAAAACCTGTTTACGCGCTCCCCCGACTGAAACTGCCTGACAAAAAAATTATTAGCCTGCTCAGTAAGATAAGCGTCCCCTTAATTACCTGGTGTCCGGTTCCCCTTGCCATGCGACTCTGGCTCAATAATACTGTTTTTATATACAGCATTATTTGGGGGATTTATCATGTCAGAATCATTCACTGCCGCACCAGCTTCGGGCTATTCAGTCCGGAGAACGGCGCCATGAAAGCAACATCCTCCCGGGGCGGACTGACGGTATTCAGGCCTGCCGACATCCGTCCCGTGATGCGCATCCCGCTCTTTGTTGAGCGCTGCGCCGCCGGTTTCCCCTCCCCTGCCACCGATTATGTCGAAGCAGAGCTGGACCTGAATGAGCTCTGCATCACCCACCGCGCCGCAACGTTTTTTGTACGTGCAAGCGGCAGCAGCATGGAAGATCTGGGCCTTTATGACGGGGACGTGATGGTCGTCGACCGCGCAAAGGAAGCCACGCACGGTGACATCGTCATCGCGGAGGTCGGTGGGGAGTTCACGGTCAAGCGCCTTCAGCTGCATCCACAGATTGCGCTGCGGCCAATGAACCCGGCCTATCCGGTTATCTACCCAGAGGAGTTGCATCTGCTGGGCGTGGTCACCTGGTTTTTCCACAATACCGAGGCGCGCCGGAGGTAACCATGCCGATGTTTGGTCTGGCTGACGTCAACAGCTTCTATGCGTCCTGTGAAGCCTTGTTCAGGCCCGATTTGCGGGGGAAACCGGTCGTCGTTCTTTCGAACAACGATGGCTGCGTAATCGCAAGAAGCAAAGCAGCCAAAGCCCTCGGCATCAAAATGGGTGTTCCCTGGTTCCAGATTAAAACGCAGGATTATCCGGAAAAAGTCCATGTGTTCAGCTCAAATTATGCGCTGTAGTAAGTTAAGTGGAATGCAACATTGATCGTATAGACTTTGAACAGCAACGCTGACCTCAGAGGTAAACGCAATGACGACTCCACTAAACAACAGTGCCATTTTACTGGCGGAACGCTGGCTGAAGCTGCTGTCCGACCTGGGGCGGGCACCCGCCACCCTGACCGCCTACCGCGCAGCCCTCTGTCATTATTTTGCGTTCTGCAGCCGGAACAGGATTGAACCTGAAAAGGTCAGGTTTGATGACATGGCTGCCTACATCCGTCCTCAGTTACCCGGTATGCCTTTCCCGGCCGCAAGCGCCACGCTCCAGCTGCGCCTGTCGGCTGTCCGTCTCTGGTACGACTTCCTGATGTATCTTGACCTGTGTAAGGTAAATCCGCTGCCCCGTTCCGGCACGCCGGGCATGCTGTGTTCCGCACGGGGGCTGGTTCCCCGTATCGTAAAGCTGCCGCGTATTCCTGACGATGCACAGTGGCAGCTTTTTCAGGCTCATGCCGCGGATTCTCCGCTTCGTGACCGGCTGATGCTGGCGTTAACCTACTGCGGTGCGCTGCGACGATCGGAAGTCACCGCGCTGAGTACTGATGACCTTGACTTTGCCCACCGCCTCATCCGCGTCCGGGCTGAAACCACCAAGAACCGTCATGAACGGATCGTCTGTTACAGTCCCGCCCTGACGCCGGTGCTGGCGGCTCATCTTTTACAGATGAAGCTGTCGGGGATGGTAAAAGGAGCCCTGTTCCGCTCTGAGTCCGATCGTAATCAGGGGGCACCGCTCTCTTACTGGAGCTGGAGCAAAACGGTACGGAAATGGGCGCTTGAGTCAGGGCTGCCCGACATTTCAACCCATACTTTCCGCCACCTGCGGTTGACGCATCTGGCCCGTGCGGGCTGGAAACTGCACGAACTTGCCACCTACGCAGGTCACCGTGATCCGCGCACCACTCAGATTTATATTCACCTTTCCGGCAGGGATCTTGCCGCCCGGATGGCAGGAGCAATTGAAACGGCAGATATCAGGATGGCGAACCTCATTTTCGGCACGGAGGAATAATATGGCAGCGTCTGAACAGCCTGAGAATGTGTGGCTTCCCTTCGACCTCTCCGCTTACAGGCTTGATGCTTTACTGACTGAGCCTGAAAAGGCCGCACTGGCCACCTCTCACAGCCGGGGCAGGCTGCTGCGGATGAAACCTGCTCCTGAGTTTATCAGGCCGCTGAAAGACATCGCAGCAGAAAGCGGATGCAGCCGCGAGGTTGCTGACCTGATAATACTGGACCTCCTGCGTGAGATGCACCTTTCGGGTATACCGTACTGGCGATGGCCGCAGGAACGCTGGCAGACATTCAGCCGGACGGACGGAAAAGGACGGCCGCTGATGGCCGCCTTTGCATGGCATTTCGCCGGACGGTATGATCCCCTCAGCCTGCCAGACATCAGAAAACCTGCCCTGTATACCTGTGCCATTTTTGGTCAGGCTATTTACTTCCGGGAGCTTCACCGCCTGACTGAAACCCTGAAATCGCTGGGCTATGCTGCGGGTAGTCAGGTCACGCATCTGTCGGGCATACTGGCCACGCTGATGGTCATGAACAGAGATCCCCGTCTTGAAACCTTTACGCCTGAACTGCTGTGGGAAGCCCAGAACAACACAGATAGCGGGACATCCCGGTACATTGGCCGGATTTCACACGGCCTTGCTGCGCTGGGCATCTTCAGCGCCCCGATGAGGATGCGTAATTATACCCGATGGTATGAAAAACCCGTAGACGGGATCGATCCGGCCTGGGTCAGGTGGTGCCGGCGCTGGCGGGAAACGTCTGTGCTGAGGCCTCGCACCCGTGAAGGCCAGTACAGTTTTATACTGCGCTGCGGCCTCTGGCTGGCAAAGGCGCATCCGGAGGTGCGTGAACCGTCAGACTGGAGCATGGAAATCTGCGCCAGCTTTATCGCTGCGGTCGGCCGGATGAACGTGGATGAGCTACAGTTGGGCACGGAAAGGGGCACCCGAAAATCGGTGCGATCCGGTGAGCCTATGATGCCGCATTCAAGGGCGCATTTTATCTACTCACTGCGCCGTTTTATGGTCGACTACGAAAACTGGGGCTGGGGTCGCCTGCGCTTCAGCCCTGCCCGTCATCTTTCCACACCGGATACCACCCTGTTTCGGCGCGACGTCAATCCCCGTGTTATCGACGATCCGGTCTGGCTCAAGCTCATCTGGGCCAGCCTCAATCTGCGTCAGGAAGACCTGCTTACTGAAATACATTATCCGCTGGCCATGCTGCAGGCGATGGCCGTCATCTGGACCCATGCGGGGCTGAGGAAAAATGAGCTGCTCCGCCTGACTACCGGTTGCATCGCGCCGCAGGCAGATGAAATAACGAAAGATGACGGCAGCGTCATCCCGGCCGGAACCCTTTGTTACCTGCATGTCCCCGCCGGAAAAACATCAAAAGCCTTTGTTAAACCCGTGGCGACAGTGGTAAAAAAATATGTCGACATCTGGCTGGCCGAACGCCCGGCAGAACAGGCCATGCTGGCTGATGAGCGGACCGGTGAGAAGGTCCGGCTGCTGTTTCAGTACCGGGGGAAGCCTGCCGGCAGCGCTATCCTCAACCGCACGGTGATACCGATGCTCTGCGCAAGAGCGGGCGTTCCTTCTGAAGACAGCGGCGGAGTGATAACCAGCCATCGGGGACGCGCCTCAGCCGTGACCGCACTGGCCAGCGTACCGCAGGGCATGTCACTGTATGAACTGATGCAGTGGGCTGGTCACTCAACGCCCCAGTCCACCATGCATTATCTCCGTATCCGCCCGACACAGCTGGCCGCCTCGTTTGTAAAAGCAGACAGAGTCGCGCACATGATCAGCGTACTGATTGATCGCGACCCTGACGCCGCCAGCCTGACCGGACCTGCAACGTATTATGATTTAGGTGATTCATACTGCACAAATCCGTTCTGGAGCAGCTGCCCGCACCGGATGGCCTGCATCGGCTGCGATTTTAACCTGCTGAAGGACAGCGCGCGCGGGCTTATTCTGGAGAGTAAAGCATCCATCCGGCGTTACCTCGAAGAGGTCCCGCTCACTCCCGATGAGAAAGCCGTACTGGAGCAGGATGCTGAAAAGGTTGAGCAGGCTCTTACAAAATTGGGCCCAAAATCCTGAGTGCTCAAATGCTTTCAATGTCCGGTCTGAGGGTGTCAGTTCAGAGTCAGTACAGACGACCGAACGTCGTATTTGATATGAATCTGATTATAGCGGGCGTTATGACGTAACTGATGGAACAGCAGATGAGAAAACAGAAGCGGTGTATGGGGTATGTGGCTGTCGTGGTCGATGACTACGATCGTGCAATTGAGTATTACACCGATAAGCTGGGCTTTACCCTGATTGAGGACACGCCGCAGCCGGGTAAGCGCTGGGTCGTGGTGACGCCGGACCCTGACAGCGACTGTGCTATTCTTCTTGCCCGCGCGTCGAACGACCGGCAGGAAGGCTTTATCGGCAACCAGTGCGGCGGACGGGTTTTTCTGTTCCTGCAGACCGATGACTTCTGGCGCGACTACAATGCTATGAAGGCAAAAGGCGTCCACTTCTGTCAGGAGCCGCGCGAGGAAGAATACGG
This sequence comes from Pantoea sp. nfd-35, assembly GCF_056892255.1. Taxonomy (NCBI): domain Bacteria; kingdom Pseudomonadati; phylum Pseudomonadota; class Gammaproteobacteria; order Enterobacterales; family Erwiniaceae; genus Pantoea; species Pantoea sp. nfd-35. The sequence goes on along the minus strand of NZ_CP122405.1, from coordinate 19,376 downwards.
AATGGTTGTCGTGTTTGAGGACATCTATGGCAATCGCTGGGACCTTTACCAGAACAGGCAGACCTGAAACTCTGTCACGACAGTGTCCCGGATTTAGGGGAAGCCTTACAGGCGTAAACCCTGTCGGATCAGGCCCGCAGAGAGCGCTTCTGAACAATATACTGAACTGTCTGACCTCAGTGCAGCGGTCGCTGCACTGAGGTCTCCCCTGGATAGAGGCCGTACGGTCCGGGTTAACCACACAGCGTCATGATATAAAATCCGGCCGCCGTCATGGCCAGCGAACCCAGCACGTGTATCAGCACCGAGGCGGCTGCCCAGGCATAGCTGCCTGACTGCAGCAGGGCAAAAACCTCAGCTGAGAATGTGGAGAAGGTCGTCATTCCGCCACACAGCCCGGTGGTAATGAGCAGCCGCCAGGCCGGATCGAGGCCGGGATGGCGCAGAAAATACGCCAGCGCCGCCCCGATGATAAATCCACCCAGCAGGTTGACCAGCAGCGTCCCCGGCGGCAGGTCCGGAAAAAGCGCGTTCAGGCGCGCGCCCAGTTGCCAGCGGATAACACACCCTAAAGCACCGCCGGTGATGACGGCAAAAAGCTGATTCACGTTCACTCCTTTTTTTTAATATTCAGAACATAACGGCACACGACCTGTGCGGCCGTATCCATTTCATATACAACCGGCACGCCGGTCGGGATGTGCAGCTGTGCCACGCTGTCGTGGGGCATGCCGTTCAGAAAGGCGGTCAGGGCGCGCAGCGTGTTGCCGTGCGCCACAATCAGAACGGTACTTCCGCAGCGCAGCTGTGGCACCACAACGTGGTGCCAGTATGGCATGACGCGACGCAGCGTCATTTCCAGGCTTTCCGTTGCAGGCAGGTCGGCCAGCGCAACGCGGCGGTAGCGCAGATCCCGACGCAGCTGCGCCGGAGCCTCCGCGTCTGCGGGCGGAATGCCGCTGAAGCTTTTGCGCCATAGCCGGACGGTCTCTTCCCCCATCATCCGGGCAGCGTCGTCCTTGTTCAGCCCCTGCAGCGCACCGTAGTGGCGCTCGTTCAGTCGCCAGCTCTTTTCCACGGGCGTCCAGCTTCGGTCAAGACGGTCCAGCACCCGCCAGACCGTGTGAACGCAGCGTGTCATCACCGAGGTGAAGACACGGTCGGGCATAAGGCCCGCTGCCCGCAGCGCGTCACCGGCCCGGTCGGCCTCCTGCCGCCCCCTGACCGTCAGCGGCACGTCCGTCCAGCCGGTAAAACGGTTTTCCCGGTTCCACTGGCTTTCGCCGTGCCGCAGGAGGATCAGCGTTGCAGGGGCCACAGGCATTCCTTCTTTGCCGGACGGGGACCGTCCGGCGGATGTGTTACGTGCGGCGCACAAACGCATGAAGCCCCGCGTAGTGCGCGTCCTCACCCAGCGCCTGCTCAATGCGCATCAGCTGGTTGTACTTTTCCACGCGTTCGCCGCGGCACGGCGCGCCGGTTTTCAGGTGTCCCGCGCGCAGGGCCACCGTCAGATCGGCAAGGAACGTGTCCGTGGTTTCCCCGCTGCGGTGAGACATGAACGCACCCCAGCCGTGCCGCTGGCAGAGAGCCACGGCGTCCAGCGTTTCGCTGAGCGAGCCTATCTGATTGAGCTTGATCAGCGCGGCGCTGGCGAGGTTTTCGTCAATGCCGCGCTGGATGTACTTCACGTTGGTTACAAACAGGTCGTCACCAACCAGCTCGGCCCTGCCCGCAAGCTGCTGGTGCAGATGCTTCCAGCCCGCCCAGTCGTCCTCGGCCAGGCCGTCTTCCAGCAGGATGACCGGAAACTGGTCCATCAGCTCGCCGTAGTATGCCGTCATTTCCGCCGCGCTCAGCGCGCTGCCCTCGGTGCGCAGATGATACTGACCGTCAGCGAAAAACTCACTTGAGGCAGGGTCCATGCAGATGCTGATGTCCTCTCCGGGCCTGTATCCCGCCTTCTCAATCGCCTGTACGATAAACGCCAGCGGGTCACGGTTCGACGACACGGCGGGCGCAAAACCGCCTTCGTCGCCCACTGCCGCTGAGAGTTTTTTGTCCAGCAGGATCTGGCGCAGCGCCTGGTAGACCTCGCTGCCCTGACGCACGGCCTCGCGCAGCGTGGGTGCCCCGTGTGGCGCTATCATGAACTCCTGGAAGTCCGCGCCCTGACCGCGGGCGTGCACGCCGCCGTTGATGATGTTCATGCACGGCACGGGCAGCAGATTCGCCTGCAGGCCCCCCAGGTAGCGCCACAGCGGCTCGTGCGAGGCCTGTGCCGCCAGCCGGGCCACCGCCAGCGATACGCCCAGAATGGCATTGGCACCCAGGCGACTCTTGTTCTCCGTGCCGTCCAGCATCAGCATGATGTTGTCCAGCTGCCGCTGCTCGCGCACGTCCAGGCCGCGCACGGCTTCGCAGATTTCCGTATTAACCGCCCTGACGGCATCCAGCACGCCTTTGCCGCCAAAACGTTGTGCGTCACCGTCGCGGCGCTCTGCGGCCTCGCGCGACCCGGTGCTGGCCCCGGAAGGCACCGAGGCGCGTGCCATCATCCCGTCCGGGGTCCGGGCCTCAACTTCAACGGTGGGGTTGCCGCGAGAGTCAAGAATTTCCCGGGCGGTCACGTTATCCAGTGTAAAGTGCATAGCGTTTCTCCCGGTTTAGTCATTCAGGTGAGTAATAAGCACATCCACCGTGAGGTGGTTGATGTATTCCGCCGAGCGGGACGTCAGCATTCCCATAAAGCGGTTGCGGTGCCCGGCAAGCACGAGGTCCACGCCCAGCTCATTGATGCACTTCTCCACGTCCTCAAAGCGGCGCATGGTCACCAGCTCCCGCGTGTCTACCGCCTCAGGCACGGAGGCCGCCAGCTCGCTCATAAACGCTTTGGCTTTCAGCACCTCTTCCGACACGACGTCGTCCATCAGGCTGTCGGACACGTAGTTCATTTCCCGGTAGTCGTCGCTGATGTGGGCCAGGGTGATTTTCATGCCGAGCGGCTGCGCCAGCGCGACCGCCCGTTTCAGCAGGAGGGTGCCGTCGTCTTTGTCGTTCACAAGTATCAGTGCGTGGGTGTAGCAGGTCATAATGAACTCCCGTTCTGGTTAAGGCGGGACTCAAGCCACGGCAGAAGCTGTTTTTTGCGGCTGAGCATGCCCGGTACGGAGCAGGAGGCCGCGTTAACGCTCTCCCGCCCGGCGAAGTAAAGCGTTGAAAACCCGGCGCGAATGTCGGTCAACATCAGCACCGTCAGCCCGGCACCCGACTGGTCCGCCAGATACGCCAGGGCAGCGAGCAGGTCGTCCATCACGGGGGCAACCTGTGTCGGTGAGCTGACCTCAATCTGGGCAATGCGCACGTCGGTGCCGGCAATGACGAAGGCCTTGAGGTCCCTGCCCAGCAGCTGCTGGGCGCTGAGGCCGCTGACGTCCGTTTTGGCGGTGAGGAGGTCACGGGCGAAGGCTCTGCGGTTTACGCCGGACAGCACGCCCAGTTCGGTCGCCGAACGGATATCGTCTTCGGTGGTGGTCGGCGAGCGAAGATTCACGGTGTCACTCAGGAGTGCGCCCAGCAGAAGCACGGCGAGCGTCGGGGGCTGCGTGCGGCGCGCTTCAGCGTCCATCAGCAGCCAGAGCAGCGTGGCGCTGCTGCCAACCGGGCGGATATGCACCTCCGGCGGCAGTTGCGTTATCAGCCCGCCCAGCCGGTGGTGGTCAGTGATGCCCACGACGTTGCTCCGGAGCAGGTCGTCAGGCCCCTGCGCCGGCTCGGTGAAATCGACCAGCCACACCCGTTCATCCTGCAGCGGAATAGCGAGCAGCGGCGGCAGCGTAAGACCGGCGGTGTCAAAGATAAAGCGGGTTTCCCGGTTAGCCTCGCCGAGACGCCATGCGCGGGCGTCCATGCCGCGCCCGGTCAGCCAGTGAGCGGTGACGACCGCCGTGCAGATGGCGTCGCTGTCAGGATTGATGTGGCCAAAAACGTGTATCAAGGGTCTCTCCCCGTAAAGGGAAGTACGCAGGCCGGGAGGAAAGTAAGGACGGCCTGACGCACCTCCTGAAAATCAAGAGTCACATCAGGCGTCATCAGCTCCGGAACGGAGCGGTTGGGAAAGGTGGAACGCCATCACCCTGTACTCTGAGTATAGAGCCAGACGGAAAGCCTGTCAGTATTATTCTGCTGGCACCCTCAGCCCGCCAGCGCAGCGCGTGCTTCGCGGAGCACCCGGCGGATGTTTTCCGGCACCGCCGGGCTTGTGCAAAGTGAAAGCGGACTGGGGTGAGGCATCTTCAGCACCGTGACGCCGGGGCACTGATGACTGACCGTCCCGCGGGCCTGAGCCGCTACGGCACCGGCCAGCACCACCACGCGCAGCGCGGGCAGATACGCCAGCACGTCCTCAAGCCAGGCGCAGCCGCTGCGGATGTCCGCCGCTGAGGGCCGTTTCTGCGGCCCGTCGCTGACCCAGGGCACCGTATTCCACAGCACGCTGTCCCGGCGCGCAATACCGGCTTCCGCCAGAAACCGCCCCAGGTTCTGCTGGGCCGGCCCCGGGTTATCCCGCGACACAAACCGGGGTGACGGGCTGCTGCGCGCCGGCGACTGCAGCAGGACGAGCAGTCCGGCCCCGGTCCCGCCGTCGGCCGGATCAAACCACGGCAGCTCCACGCCGTGCTGACGCAGCCCGCTGACCCAGCGATTCAGCGCGGCCACGTGCGGCGCGGTGACTGCCGCGAGGCGTTCCTCGCGTAAAAACGGGTCCAGCAGCGACGTGCAGGTTTCACTCACGGCTTCCGGTCCAGGCCTGCCAGACAGGGGGAAACAAACAGTTTCCCGCTCCATGCCCCGCGCACCGTCTTCACCGCGACCAGCAGCCACATGGCGGCCAGCATGACGACAAGAAGCGCACCGAAGCCTTTAAAGAACGCCAGGTCAACGAGGGTGGACAGCTTCAGCGTGGCGACCGTGTACACGCCCAGCGGGAAGGTAAAGCCCCACCATCCCAGATTGAACGGAATGCCTTCACGGAAGTATCGCACGGTTATCAGCGTGGCCAGCAGCATCCACCACAGGCCGCAGCCCCAGAAGAGAATGCCGGCAACGAACCCCACGCCCTGCGCGATATGACCGATTTCCGGCATGCCCGCCGCGGCAAACACCCCGGGCGCATCTCCGCCGATGACCAGCATCCCCAGCGAGCCGGTACCAATCGGCCCCAGTGCCAGCCAGCTTGAGGCCGCCATGCTTTCGTGTGGTAGCTTGTGCAGCGCCATACGCAGCAGCAGGATGGCGAGGATGCTCAGCGCCACCGGCACCGAGTACGCCCACAGCACGTAGCTGGTAATAATGATGCCGAGCTGCGCGTGGGGGTCGGCAATGTGCGGTGCCAGCAGGCCGCCACTGACTGCCGCAACCTCGGCGGCCACGACCGGCAGTAACCAGACGGCGGTCATCTGGTCAATGCTGTGCTGCTGCCGGGTAAACATCATGTAGGGAATACACACGCCACACAGCAGCGACATCGCCACGTCCAGCCACCACAGGGCGTGCGCTACGGGAATGACGTCAGCCCCCCACCGGGGGAGGCCAAACGCCAGCAGCCCGTTGATGATGGTGGCCATGCCCATCGGGATGGTGCCGAAGAACATGGACACCGTTGAATGGCCAAAGATGCGCTTTGCCTCACCGAAGTACATCACCCAGCGGGCCAGATACATCACGGCAAAGACGCTGAACAGGAAGATGTTAAACATCCAGAGTCCCTCGGCGACGAGGCGTAATCCCGGAACCGGCCAGGGGAACTGCGCCAGAGACAGAGACAGGATACCGGTCCCCATGGTCGCGGCGAACCAGTTAGGCGTGAACTGACGTATGGCCTCTTTCGGGCTGCTCAGCGCGCTCAGCGGGCGCGCTCCGTTATGCAGGGTAAATATTTTATCGTTCATGCCGTAATCTCCTGAGTAGACAGAAAGAGTATAGGCACGTCGGGTTAAATCTTTAAAACAGGTTATTCAGTTAAAATAAACCAGTAAAAGTGGTTAGACTCTCCCACTCCGGGAAGGACCGTCACACCGCCGGAGTGAGGGAAGGACTGAATCAGGCCTGCGGCGGGCTTTTAATCGTGGCCGTGACGCGGTTCTGTTTCAGGTCAACGACCGCAATGCTGAGGTCTTTATTCAGCACCCACGCGCGGGCACCGTCTTTGCTGAAAACGATGGCCTGACGGGGCGCATCCAGTCCGGTAACGGTGGAGACCACCTTACCGGCGGCGGTATCAATAACGGAGAGGCTGTTGTCGCCCAGGTTGCCGCTGTAAACATAGCGGTTATCCGGCGTCAGGGCGGCACCGTAAGGATCCTGCCCCACGGGAATGGTTGCCGTAATGGCGAGCTTCTGCGTGTCAACCACGGCGATGGTGTTGCTGCCGCTGTTAGCCGCGTACAGTGTGCGGCCGTCGGCGCTGACTGAAATGGCGCGCAGCTTGCTGAAGCCTGTTATCTCGCCGCGAATCTCGCCCGTTACGGCGTCAACCAGGGTAATTTTATCGCCCTTAAAGTTAGTGACGTAGACGGTTTTGCCGTCCGGGCTGATTTTTATGCCCTGACGGGGCTGGGCAAAACCCGTCACGACCGCAACGGGCCGGTTGTGCGTCAGGTCATACACCGAGAGCGTGCTGGCGGCCTCGTTATTCACATACAGGCGCTGACCGTCACGGCTGATAGCTGTGCCGAATGCCCCGGGCCCCAGCGGCAGCGAGGTCTCCACATCAAGCGTCCCGGTGCTGATTTTTCTGACCACGCCGAGGCTGCTGTCTGAAAGATATACGGCCTTCCCGTCGGGGGAGAAAAGCGCATTGCGGGGCGTGACGTATCCCTTCAGCACCTTTCTGACTTTCCCGGCAGCCAGGTCGTAGACCACCACCTCAGAGCGCTCACTGTAGGACGCCACCGCCGTTTTCTCATCGGGACTGACAGCAAGGGAATTGTTGTGGATATCGCCGTCAAACGTCCAGCGTTCCTCTGCGGCACCGGCGAGGGTGCTGATAAGAAGAAACGCCACCGCGGTCAGTCCCGGGATCCTGTATTTTTTTATCATCATTTTTCCTGCATTGGGGTGGGTAAGGGATAAGACTCATTGCCCGATTGAGGGCTTCAGAGTAAGTGTGGCAGATTAAATCCTGGCGGGGAAATCGATTTTCCGACTATGTCTTACCACCCTCAACCTTCCCCCCTGTCAGTAAGCATACTGAGGTAGTTCAAGGCTGAATAATTCCTGTTCAGAAAATAAACTTCAGAGGAATGGTAACTGATTTTTTTTGTTTAAATTGCATTCCACATAAATCACAGCCTCAGCCAGCGCGTCATGTCTGCTCTGGAAGATATGACGCCCAAAGTCGAACAGTATTCCATTGATGAAATGTTTCTCGATTTGACAGGCATTGATAGCTGTGAGGACTTCGAGCACTTCGGCCACCGGCTGCGTGCCCACGTTCTGGCCAGAACCGGGCTGACGATTGGCGCAGGCATCGGCCCGACCAAAACGCTGGCCAAATCAGCCCAGTGGGCCTCGAAAGAGTGGCCCCAGTTTAAGGGCGTGCTGGCGCTGACGCCCGGAAACCCGAAGCGGACCGAGGCGCTGCTGATGCGCCAGCCCGTCGAGGAAATCTGGGGGGTTGGCAGGCGTATCGGCAAGAAACTGAACCTGCTCGGCATCACTAACGCGCTCGAGCTGGCGCGTACGCACCCCGCTTTCATCCGGAAGAACTTTTCGGTAGTGCTGGAAAGAACGGTGCGCGAGCTGAACGGCGAGGCCTGCATTCCGCTCGAGGAGATGCCGCCGGCAAAGCAGCAGATTGTCTGCAGCCGCAGTTTTGGATCCCGCATCACCACAAAAGTGGCCATGCAGCAGGCACTCTGCCAGTACGCCACGCGCGCCGCTGAAAAGCTGCGGGGCGAACGACAGTACTGCAGGCACATCAGCGTGTTTGTCCGGACCTCACCGCACGCCGTCGGCGAGACGTTTTATGGCAATACGGCCGGTGAAAAACTCACCCTGCCCACGCAGGATACGCGCGATATCATCGGCGTGGCCATGCGCGCGCTGGACCGCATCTGGGAGGATGGCCACCGGTACATGAAGGCCGGCGTCATGCTCGATGACTTTACCCCTCACGGCGTCAGTCAGCTTAATCTGTTTGACGACAACCGGCCGCGGGCAAACAGCGCGCAGCTGATGAAGGTGCTGGACGGCATTAACCAGTCAGGTCTGGGACGGGTGTGGTTTGCGGGTCAGGGCATCGATACGGAATGGCGGATGAAACGGGAAATGTTGTCTCCGGCTTGGACCACGCGATGGAGCGACATTCCCTCAGCTAAAGTCAAATAAACGCGATCTGTGTCGATTAAAATTACATTCCGAAGAATGTTAAATCAGTTCGCCCCCTCTTATTTATTTATGCCTCTCTTTGTGCACCTGAAAACCACAGATGAGAGCGCGCCAAAACAAAAGAAATATTTATAAGACACCATTGACAACGCTTAACAAAAGGTGAATATTCATTTGCAATAAATCCCAATAAATATTGTTAAAAAAACAACTTACTGTTTTTGTTAGATTTTAATTAAAGCGTTATTTTTAAAAGTTTAATTTATTTAAACTTTTAATTTTAAATTGCTTTTATAAATTAATGAAACACCCCTCTTTTTAATAAACTGTCGGCTGAATTTTCGTGTCTGCCGATTTCAATATCCTCTAACTTCATACAGGAAAGACTATGAGCATGGGCAGCACGGATTTATTCAACTACTTAGCATTCATGGGTACATGGGAGTCAGAGTCTGACGCCAACATCGATCCTCTTATCAGAGAACAATCCCTCTTTATCAGCCTTGGTGATTTTAATTCTGACTCGGTAGTCGATAAGGAGTTTGACTCACTGGTAGAGCTGGCATGTCAGGTAAGAGATCTCACTATCGCAGCTGACGCCTTGCAGATAAGTGCTGACGCAGCTGCTGTGGCTTCAATCTGGACATTCGGTTTCGGTATGGCGGCGTTTGCTGCTTTAGAAGCTGCTGAACTGATTGACCGCGGGGTCATTTCGAGTAAATCGGGGGACTTAAACGCCAAACTGCAGACTGTTGATACTGACATTGCATCCCAGATCACTCCGGCCGTCAGCGACTATATTTCTGCATACAAGGCGAACAACTCCCTCATCGTCTCTAAAGCCTATAAAGGCTTTAATACACAGGAATGCCGTTCGCTGTTAATGCAGTTTATGGCAGAAGTGCAGAAGAAAAGCGGTAAGCTGGATGCGGCCACATTCAGGCAGTATGCTGCATCAGCAAGACAGGCTTTTAACAGCCAGGAAATCAGCGCTGTTTACGATGCCCTCGACAAGCTCAACTTCAGTAGCAAAACAGATGCGGACATCCAGGAGTGCATGAAGTCACTGGCTGCATTCACATCCTCTGAACCTCTTGCCGTGACACTGGTACAGAATTTCTCTATCGCAATGATGATATACAACCTCAACGTCGCTAATAATGTCATTCAGCAGGCGGCCAGGGATGCCGGCATTCCGGTTGAAGAAGTTGAAGTTACGACGTTCGAGGCCATGAGTGCCGTAGGTAAATTTATCACTGTGGTTGCCGTCGTCATGTCCGTCGTGGACATTGTCTTCCAGGTTCTGAACATTGTTGACGTCGTTAAACAGTGTGACTCAATGTGCGACAAACTTAACGGTGATATCCGAGCCAACTACAAAGCCTACTTCAACGGGATCAAAGCTGCCTCTCAACAGTATGCAGCGGCGATTTCTGGAGCTACGCCTGCTCAGGCGGCTTAACATAATGACAAAGGCCGGCTGCCGGCCTTTGTGTCAACCTGCGCACCAGGTCAGTACTGTGCATACCGCCAACCGTAACAGCCACAACATCTTAAACGACTTTCTTTAAAATCTTATAATCGCATAAACACATTTACAGAAAATCGTATTTACGGTTTTACTCTGGCTGTGGTTATTCTGGCTGATATTTTTCGCGCAGCAGTTCCCTGACTTCATCGGCGATTTTCGTTCCGCGGTTTGCACAGGCTGATTTTATCGCCTTGTGAAGACTCTCTGTGACATCGATTGTGAGACGCTTCATTTTTTCCTGTTCAGCATCCTGGGCAGGCACTTCCCTGCTTTCGACCCATGCATCTGCGGCAGGCGCTCTTTCTGCACGACGTGCGAAATTGACTTTTTTACCGGTCATACATCCATCTCCAGAATTTCTTTAACAACGGCCTTTATCTCAGCTGAAGCAGCTGACTCGCCCAGCTCATGAACGGCTTTCCCCTGCCCCGCAGCTTCAGCAAAGACAACACGCTGGCAGACGGTGCTGTTCAGCACCTGAGTCTCGTAGGTGGCGAGGGCATCAACCACATCCCGCCCAATCGCCGTATTTGTAATTTTACGATTAACCACAAATACAGATTTCAGTTTTTCTTTATAGATTTTAGCTTCCCGAATGAGGTTTACCACTTCTTCAGCAGCCCAGACGTCATAAGGACTTGGCTGCACGGGGATGAGAACGAGATCTGCAGCCATGATTGCTGAACGGGCCAGGTCTGTTACCCGGGGAGGACCGTCGATGATGATGTGGTCGTAATCAGCGGTGAACTTGCCGATATCTTTATGCAGCGTGGCACGGGGAAGGCCCAGCACCGCAAAGTGTGATTCCTCTTCTCTTGCGGCCGCCCAGTCAAGGGAACTCCCCTGAGGGTCGGCGTCAAGCAGCAGCACACGGGCGCCTTCGGCAGCAAGCTGGCCGGCAATATTGACGCTGAGGGTCGTTTTACCCACACCACCTTTCTGATTCAGGACAGAAATAATCATATCTGACTCCGTTCGGGTTACAGTTAAACTTAAAATCGCAAATACGATTTTAAAGAAATCATGCCGTAAAATCGCAAAGATGTAAAGTCGCAAAAACGCATAATCGTAATTCATTAAAATCGCATTTTCGCATAACTGTAAAATCGTACTTGTGGCTAATCCCGCAGGTCCCAGGTTTCCGGATGGCCATCGCAGAAACCACAGCCAACCATACTGCTGTGAGCAGGCACATAAGAACTCGGGTAAGAACAGTATTCGCAGCATCCAAGCGAGTCAAAATAGGTCAGACACTGTGTGCACAGGTACCCTTTCTCATAGTGGCAAACCGTGTCGTACCCCTCGCATTCACAGCAACCCGCCGGCGTCGCAGAGTGGAGGTAATCTTCAGGAAGAGAATCATCCTGATCGAGAGCGGAAAACCGGTCCTGTGAATGATCGCAGTTTTTGCACAGGAAAGGCTCGTCACCTTCCTCAAGTTTGCTTTCATGATGACATTCAGGGCAGCAGACAAGAATGTAGCGCTCAAAGTGACCGCAGACTTTGCAGTCCTCTGTAAAAACCAGCGCGTTATCGTCTTTAACAGCGAGGAACGACGCCTGGGAACAGATCTTACAGATACGGTAATCGTGTGGTGAGGCTCCAAGCACTTCGCTGAGAGAACGGAATTTTGCAGCGGCGTAATATTTACTGCTGTTGAGCAGGGATGTATGGATTTTATGCACGCCTGTCCACTGGTCTTGATGAAATACCTTACGCCATTCCCTGGTAATGAGTCTGGAAAGCGCAAACCACGCATCCGCCTGTTCGTTGCGTAGAGCGTCGAGTTCAGCATCAGTTACAGCGCCAAGGTAATAATGAAACTTACGGTTGCGATGTTTCTGTACCGTTTCAAAGAAAGCCAGTGCTTTGTCATCAATGGATATGCCCAGTTCTGACTCCAGGAGCTTGCAGGTCTTGGCGAAGCTGACGGAACGAAAATTCCCGGACACGAAATCATCTCTTGTGATTTCTGGCTGGCCTTTAGATCTGGCAACAATCAGCCGCCAGTCATGATTGACCAGTGGAACCTTCATCAGGATTTCGACACCACTCCAGAAGCTGACCAGTGACTATTTCGGGTCGTTATCAAACTCTGAGATGGCTTTGTTAAGGAAAGTGAGACCATTTTCCATCAACTCTGACGCATCATTATTGTCAGGAACGTCAGGGAGGTGTGTTGTCATGCAATGCCTCTGTCGCAAAATCGTTTTTCAGTATTACCGCATAATCTTATTTACGCTTAATCGTAAAACATCAACTGATGCTTTATGTCAAACCAAGCGTTTATGGGCGGTGGCATTCATTTTTAAGCGAACGCTGCGATAATCTCATTCACTCTGACTAAGGACTATTTCTTTGCATCGATCCGGTGGCTTCTTCATCACAGCGGTTTAAACCGCAGCGTCGTGTAAACACTTTTCCACAAAATCGTATTTGCGATTTATCGCAAATCTGCATTTACTGATTTAAGTCGTTGCCAGTTAACTCATCGTCGATGACTAACCCGTCCAGAATCTGCGCATCAACCGCACGGGTGAACGCCAGAACTTCCTGAGCGAGTCGACTGACCGTCCCACGGTCAAAAGATAAAAGAGTACCGTCTTCGTCTCTTCCGTTACGGTGGACGATGTGATGCCGCAGTTTTACGGCAGCACGGATAAAGGGAAGCTGACTGGAAGGAAACTCAGTGAGCAATGTACTGGCAAATATGTTCCTGGCCATGTCTATTTTGTGCAGTGACAGACCATCCAGGACTTCTTTGATTTCCGCATCGATACCTGAAAGCTTTGTATAAAGTTCTGTGAGGTTAAATTTTTTTTCTTTGAATGGCTTATAACTGGCCACAAACCTTTCCTTAACAGCCGGTCGAGCGAAAATTTCCCTGCGAAGGATATCTCCCAGGTAGGCTTCCATTGAGGTGATGATGCTCGCATAACACATACGCTGCAGGGAGGGGTTATCCGCCTGAGATGCAGACAGGAAGACGATTTCCTCAAGGGACTGCCGGCTGAAGCTGTGCGGATACGTTTCCTGACGCTGTTTTTCATCCAGGTCACGGAAGTCGTCCTCATAGCCACTCTGGATAAGAGGCGCAATGTTGAGTTCGCAGACAGCATCATCGTGACAGCACGTCAGTAAGGCCAGCTGAAAGAAATGACTATCACTACAGGGAAAGTTGAAGAGGTCAGTATGCGAGTATTCTGTATAGAGGGGGATATCACTCAGCATCGCATTGACCAGCGGATTTTCGCTGAGTTCCCGCCATACCGGCAACCCGGAAAAAACGCCAGTCTGGCAAACGGTCTTATTCAGCGTTATCGCTTCCGGTAAAGCCGTAAGCCATTGCTGAAGAGAAGTCTTCCTGATCGCATCAAGAAACAGGCGATAAGCATCACCTTTGACCGATTCCCCCTCAGAGTCAGCATGACGACGGTCGTCGTCATTTTGCAAAACCCACTCGGTTGCTTCAATCACACTGCGCAGGTTTTCATTGAAGTGCCGTTCGCAGGACTGGAGATCGTAACCAGCCAGCATCATGCGCCGCCGAATGGAAGCAGCTGATGCACGAAAGCCGATGAATGCATCATCTGGCAGCCTGCCGTTTTCATGCCCTTCAAGATTCTCTCTGACTCTGTCACCTGGTTTAAAAAACCAGATGCTGTGGTGGTTCTGATACTCTTCTACGCTCAGCCCGTCGATTTCGACACCCACACATGTAGACATAGAGCTTCCTTTTCTGATCAGGTTAAAACAGGGCTTGCCCAGGTAGTCTTTTTAAAATCTTGCCCCGACTTACCGCCAACCTTCACAGAAGGAGCATCCTTCCTCCTTGCTGTTGTCAGGCACCCACGAGCTGATGGTATTGCACCGTCCGCAGGTTTCAAGCTCGTCATACACCTCAAGGCAGGAGGTACACAAAAATTTATCCCCGTACTCACACACCGAGTCCCAGCTGCTGCAATCTACGCATCCCGACGGACCGGCATAGCGCGAACCGGTTTCTGGAGGGGAACGGAGTACGTCATAACGGTCCTTTGTGAGGCCGCATTTAGAGCACACGAAGTCGCTGTCGTCTGCTTTCATCAGGTGTAATTCGTCGCAGTCCGGGCAACAAATTTCAGCGACGGGTTCTTTCGCGTGGCAGACCATGCAGTCGTACCGGATAAAGCGCATGCCTGTTACGGGAGTTGTATGCGCCAGTGACTGCTGCTGGCAGATCCCACACTGGCTGAGAGTGATGCCGGTCTCCCTGAACTTCTTAAGTGAATCCTGTACGGGCGGATGCCTGAATCTGGCGTCAGCGTAAAACGAGTTGCCCCGCAGCATTGCCGTTTCACTCATAGCAAGCCGGAAGCTCGTCCAATTCCCAAACATGGGTGCCCAGTCGTCGCGCAACAGACGGTTCAGCGCAAACCAGGCTTCCGCCTGTTCGGTCTGAATCTGCCGGAGATCATCATCGGATGCCGCGTTGTGGTAGAAATGCACCACGCGGTTGCGGTGGCGGCGCACCTTTTCAAAGATGGCCACAGTGGTCTTACTCAGCGGCATTTCCAGTACGTCGTCAAGACGGGCACAGGCATCGTCGTAGGAGACCGACTGAAAATCCCCCTCCTGGTACTTGCGGCGCTCCGGCTTTTTCCCGCTACACACGAGGGTCCAGTGCTCATGAACCAGCGGAACCTTCAACAGAATTTCTACCGCCGTCCAGAAACTGACGATGGAGAACATAACCTGTCCTGCTTCAAGCTCCTCACGCGCCCGGTTCAGGAAATTCAGCCCGTTGCCCAGCAGGGCGGCGGTGTCAGCCCCCAGCGGGGAATCGTTTCTTTTACGCATACGTTCAGAATCTTCCTTTATATGTTCGCGCGCAGCAGCTGCAGCGCATCAGCTGTATCCATCGAGAAATGCACCTGATGACTGGCCGCCACATCCAGGGCAAACACCTTCGTGTAAACTTCCGTTGACTCAAACTTCTCGTGGCCGAGCAGGGACTGCAGCACCTTTGGCGGCACGTGGTGGTAGAGCATGTGCATGGCGAAGCTGTGCCGGAACGTGTGCGGCGAAATCTCAATGCTGAAACGCACGCCGGAACGTGCGGCCGCATCTGTGGCCCGGTTTATCCAGTTACGCACCGTGCGATCGGAGACGGTCCACACCGGCAGCGCGCGACGTTCGCCCGTTACGCCATCCGTTTCAAATTCCTCCCTGACGCTCGCAAACAACCTTCTCATTTCGTCCACGTAAGCCGGATCGGAAAGGGGCACCACGCGGTTAGGGCTGGTGCCCCGCCGGGGGCGTCCGCTGCCGGCACGGCGCTGCTTGGCCGTGCGGATGATGACGTGCGGAATGGTGTCATTCAGGCGAAAATCACGCCGGCGCAGCGCCAGCGCTTCATTGAGCCGGCTGCCGGTACACCATAAAGTGTTAACCAGCGCGTGCTGCGACCAGTCAGGCAGGTGGTGCAGCAGGCCGGTGACTTCGGGCGCCAGCAGATAGCGGGGCAGCTCGGCGTAGGCCGCGGCCATGGACCGCAGCGCCAGCGCACGGCCGTAGTCGGGCTGTGCAGCCGGCAGCGCGATCGGACCATTAACGGACGGTAGCGACATAAACCCTCATTCTTCGGTGACAACGCTGTGTGAAATCTGGCGGGATTTACCCCTGCAGATTTCTCAGATTTCGCACAGCGACGTCTGTTCGTGACAGATCCATTTTCGCCTGTCTGGCGATCGCAGACCACCCAAAAAATCCGCTGAGCGGATCGGCGTCATTTTCCGGTTTGTGGATATATACCATATTTCGGAAGAAAACAGCAGTGAGGGCAGGGCGGGTGCGCCTGACGAAAGCGTCATTTTCGCCTGGATAAGGGTGATGAGAGGGTGATCGGACACCGTATATTGTGGTCCGGGCGGAAAACGGTCCTCCTGACGCCTTTTTCCGGTTATGGCGGAAAACGGAAAGGGCCAGCGAAGGAGGAAAGGCTGCAAAAAACTTTCAGATGTGATTTCGGGGAAGTTAAAATAAAGAATAGGGTATCAGTACTTTTGAAAGATACCGGCCAGGTACAAAGCAAAAAACTTTATTGGCCGGTATATACTTCCCATAAACGTTAATCCACGGCCATTTTTCAGTAATATTTTAATTGCAAGATAAATCCGCGAAAATAACGAAAAAATAAAGTTTGCATCTTGACATAGACTGTGCTTTTCGGTATGATGAGTCATATTCAAAAAAGGAAGCAAATCTGCTTCCGGGACATTAGTCGGGTCCTCTGAGAATAAAGACAATAACAAAGTCAGAGATTCCGATTGGTGTGTTCATGCCAGGCTCTGACGAATGTCAGGGCTTTTTTTTTGCTCTGAACAAAATAAAATCTTAGCATTATCAGGGGGCAACGCCCACGGATAACTGCGCCCATAGCAAGCGAACACAACAAGAGACTGAGGTGAACTATGTAATAGATACTATCTGGAATACAAAGAGATTTTTTTATTAATCAACAAGGATTTTCAAATGAAAACCATGTTTAGAAAACAAGATGTGCATTTTTTATCAACCCATTATACAGGAGAAACCTATGGGCCTACTTACGCTAAATATCTACAACGACTGTACTATCAACAATCAAGTTCAGACCGAACCCGCGCACCGCCCGCCTGAGAATAACGGCAACAACGGCAACAAAGACACTTGGATTGAAATAGTGTTGGGTGTCGTCGTATCTCTCTATGCGGATCCGCACTTGAATGGAGTAAAGGCAATGCTTACGCAAGCCTTGGAAGTATTCCATGTTTCACCGGACTACGCACCCACTGTTTCAGCAATCGCATGCTTCACAGTGGTTTGCGCAGCGCCGGCAGTCATTCGCAGGAGTTTACGTAAGCTTTTGAACTAAGTAGTTATTACAGTATCAGGGTGTGAGAGACCCTGATACTGTTTATATTAACAGACCACTGTTCAAAAAACAACCATCCACGTATGGAGGTTGTCGTATGAGCAGGGACTCTTCACTGTATGCTGACAATCTATCGTGTCTTTCTAACATTGTAATGAGCTATCTCATCATAAAGATTTAATACCTTTTCTTCATTAACTTTCATTAGCTGGTACATATAACCATCTTTACCACCATACTCATCTACCATGTGAATAAGGTTTTCTCCACGCCTGAAATTTCTGAAATAATAGCGTAAATTCTTACCAGTATGTTTTTGGTATACTCCTGAGACATAAAGTTCGTATGTAAAAACATCATAATTACACAGGTCAGAAAATGCATGCTTCTCTAAAGAATTAATCATTTCGTCAGTTATTTTCCGAGGAATTTTATTATTTTCTAAGGTATATTTACTCGTCGGGAGTTCATCCCATAACTCACCTGCTTCTGTGTGCTTATTTAAAACGTCATCGATTGTGGAGTGCAGCGATTCTTTCATGCAAAAACTCATGGGAAGCGAGTCCAGTGCTTTAAGCGCATCATGTTTCATTGGGTTTTCAAAAACAGTCATAACCATTATCAACGGAGAAAACAGTCTGACTTCCGGAACCTCAAAGCTACGTGATTTTTCTTTAACGCTTTGGGTGAGGTTTTCACTGAACTGCGACTGGTCATTTATTACTAGGTCCTGAACTTTACCCGGCCAGTCATTCTGAACGAACAAATCATTCGGTGTCTGCGGGAACATGAATATGGCATGCTCAAAAAAATCGAAATCGTGCAGCAGCAACTGATAGTAAGGGTAAGAAGAGTTCTTCGCTCTTTCATCTCTGACATTCAGTGCATTTACGGCTATTAAAAGCAGAACGTCGTTCCGGATAGTCGACCTGAGCGGTGAGGTATAATTTTTCTGAAAACTGACGTTATCCTGACCACTAAAGTCACCGTTCTCTCTTACATATTTCAGCAGATGATAAAGCACTCTCATGTAGCGACTGATTATCTGGTGCCCTGTCAGGAACGAAAAACATTTATCTAAATTAGTATCGTAGATGTGTTTACTGAAGAACGCTTCAACGCCTTCATTTTTTTCGTCCAGGTAATCACACAACTGGCGATGGTAATTGTCATGCTGTGCAAGGAGCATGTTGTACCGGCTTTCAAAAGCTGTTCGCCTGTTTGTGGCCTGGGTTTCTTCAAGCGTCTGACTCCCCAGATGCATTGTTGCTTCCATAGATTCACGTGCAATTTGTGCACTCTCGGCCGCCCTTTTAGCGGCCATCCAGGTAGCAATGGCTCCCCCTGTCGTCGCCAGCGTAGTGATTAACGTTGACAGGGATGACCAGTTATCGAAAACCACTTTGAAAAGTTTAAATACTCCCCAAATTACAGATAACAATAAAGCAAGAATGACTAAAAAAATCACTATTCTTTTAATTTTTTTATTAACTTCATCGTGTTGATCCAAAATAATTTCCTTTTAAAAAGTAAGCTGTGGTTTAACTTAAAATTCTTTCGCTGTTTTTGACTTAATGAATCGCTTTTATTTATCCAATCCTGTCAGAATGAACTTTTCAAAGAGAAGTGTTATTCCTCTGGCATGAATGATTTTAATTCTCTGACTGCACTGGGCTTCTGACGTTCTCTGCTTATTTACTTGGAAAATTCAGGCAACTCATTGTATGGAACATATGGTTTTCCTGATTCGGAGGCCTGTCTGATTTTAGCGTCCAGCAATACAGGAAAAGGAATACGATCGCCCAGGCTGTGATAGATATCTGCACCGCTGACACAAACCACACTGCTTCCGCGGCCAAATGCCTCAAAACAGTCCGGAGTAAAACCGTTCCAGCTGATGAATACTCCCCGCGTCCAGCTGGCCTTCTGCCTGAGTTTACCGTCGAAGACATGAAGGTCGGGTGCCGGTGTTGCACCTTTGTGCCACTTGGCCTCCAGCAGGTAGTATTCCCCCTCCATTTTAAAGCTGCCATCAATTTGCTCGCCGGTATTCCGGAAGCCTGCACGTGGCTCAAGCCTGAAAGCGGCAAAGAGCTGTTTGAGCCACGTCTCAAAACGGTACCCCCTTTGATGCGGAGGCAGGGCTTTAATAGTGTTCATTTCTTCCGTGAGTCCGGCATAACTGACACCGGTATAAGCAGGCACGGGTTTGCTGCCGCTCTGATCGGGACCAGAAACCGAATTAAGCCTTTCAATAAGCTGGTGATAGTCAGCACTCAGACGTTCGGCTTCCGCCGGAGCGGTTTGCATTTTATAGCTCCAGAGCCTGTCGGTCACACGCAGCACCGTTTCGCGGTCAGACTTTGATATAAGGCGCCAGAGACGTTTGGCCTTTGAATTCGACTCATCGTCGGCAAGATACACCACGTCATCAATGTCTATGTTCAGTTCCTCATCAAAAAAAATGGTGAACGTCTTGTTCGTGAAATCCAGAATATACCCGGGGCTGCTTTCAAAAATCCGGGAGAAAAGGACGCTGTCCTGATATTTGATTTTCAT
>NZ_CP122404.1:0-316271 GCF_056892255.1 Pantoea sp. nfd-35 | reverse complement strand
AATTTCACCCTGACAGGAAGGAAAAAGAAAGCGTGTTTTGCAGCCTGTATTAACCCCACACTGCTTAATGAAACTTATCGACTACCACGATGAAAACTTTAAAGACAATTTGAAATATAAATTCACAACTGTGACATCAGTCTGTTTAGGCGCTGTTTTACGACTTTTTTATGGTTTAGTATTAACAGTTAAGCCCATAATAGTTAGGGGGCGAATAATTTAAGCAGGTTTTTTGCTGACTTTTTTTTACATTTGAAACCAGAAAAAATATAAAATTTAAAAATCTTTACCAAGAATAAAAGATTTTAAAATCAATAAGTTGGTTGATCTGCCTTCCGGCGGGTATTTATTAACATCTTAAAGATTTGATAATCACCCCTGAAACTTAAATTCGCAGAAAAAATACGTTACTTTCTCTTAACATCGCCAGCTTAGTGATTAACATTCTAGTTATAATTTGTATTAGTTAATTACAGAGATTAAATAATATTTCTATGAAACTCGCTCCCTGAGAGGTACGTTTAATCTGATTAATCTTTTTCAACTATTTGGAAACAGGCTAACCAAACATGCAATATATGACCTTTCTTCTTGCTGCATTAATTTTCTGCGGCTCTGCCGCCGCCGCGCCAGCGTCAGAACCCGTTTCACTACTCTCTCGGGCACTGCATGAGAGAATGCTGTTAATGAAGGATGTTGCAGCCTTCAAAAAAACGCACAATAAGCCGATTGAAGACCTGGCTCGGGAACAGGATGTGTTAGCCGAAGCCAAAGAGAAATCGGCAAAAGCTGGCCTCGATCCACAGTCTGTGACCGCTTTTTTTCAGGGACTGATGGATGCAAGTAAAGCGATTCAGTATCGTTACCTGGCAGACTGGTTGAGTGCTCCGCATGCCGTCCCACCCGCCAAAGATCTGGCAGAGTTGCGCCAGCAGATTAATCTGTTAGACGGACAGATTTTGCAAGCCATCAACCAGCAGCTGTCACAGGGTGGTTTTACCAAAGGCGATTTAGCTCAGCTACATCAGCAGCTAAATGTCCAGCATCTGAGTGATAACGACATCAATAACGTTTTGCTGGGGCTGGAGCACATTCGGCTCAAAAAATAACGGTCCGCCGCGCGCGGCGGAATGCACGTCCAACATCCTTGAACGTCTTCTCATACGTTTGCAACGTGACAGGTTATCTACCTTAACGGGTACCGCAATTTTTACTCTAAGAATCCTTAACTCCCCGAAGCGTCAGCAGGAAGTTGACGCTTCGTAACCCGGCAATTGCGCCTTTCGCGGTGAAAGCACGCTCATCCGGGTTACCTGCGTTTCTTCATTGCTGAAAGCCTGCAGGGCTGTTTAAAGAAAGGTAGGGAATGTCACGATTTATATGGCTGTAGCCGACTACGTCGGGCGTAAGGGGCCGTTCATCATCTGCGCCATCTTTTACGTCCTCTGGCGCCGTCATGCCGCTTAAGCGCCATTCGAAACACGGCTCTCACTGCATGCAGGGGTTAATTCAGATTAAAACGTCCGCTTTGTGCTGTGAGTTCAACCGATAGATGCAACACATTTATTGAACCCTTCTGCGGGTGATTCATAGTCTGGCGTTTTTCTCGGTCTTTCGTTGAGCTGCCTGGCAACACTGTTTAGTCTTTGCTGGCTGTGAACCGATAAGTCAGTTCCCTTTGGAAAATATTGTCTGAGCAACCTGTTCGTATTTTCATTTGAGCCACATTGCCAGGGGGATTGAGGATCGCAGAAGTAAATCTGGATGTCTGCTGCTACAGTAAACCGGGTGTGGCAGGTCATCAGTTCTTAAAGGAGCCTCACCCCTGATTGTTTAGAGCGTTGATACTCTCGGAAGCGCTTAAAAACAGGGCATAAATAACCGTCGCAAGCACTTTTTTTTGACAGTCAGTAAAAAACTGAGGTTTTTAGCAATAATATTTTTTTAGAAAAAGTATGAAAGTGACGCCTTTTTCCAGGGGCAAAATTAAATAATCCTCCCACTTTATGTCACTGCTCACTTGCAGGCAGGTAACAACGAAACAAATCGATTGGAAATTAATCAACTGTGATAGTATGAGTTTCATTCCTCTAAAGGGTAACCACCATGTCTCTTCTCGATTACGCCAGGAAGTTCATGAGTGCTCCGTCCACGGTAGTCTGTCCTGCCTGCGGTTTAAGTTCCTCCCAGCCTGCCTCAAAGATTCGCCTGAAACAGGCTATGCTTTGTCCGGGATGTAAATCTCTCTTTGTCTCTCCACGTTAGCACCTGACTTTCAGATCCGACGATCTTCCCTGTTATACCGTAAAGACCTGGACCTGCAGCTGATAAATCCCTGATGCCTTACGCCCATCCTGAGAGAACGTTTCTGAACTGATTTCTCAACTGCTCCTGCGCGTTAATGTCGCATGAGAGCAAGACTATGAAAATAAATCCTGGGGCATGGTTTCGCCGCGCCCGTATCATGACAAAAGCGCCAGGGCGCGCATCGTTTTCTTCCAATGACCCTATGGGGGAAAACACTCCGCGCCCGGAGCTGTTCTCAACGCCTCAGCTTGAGCGTTATGGTCAAAAGCTGGCGCATACGCATAAATTGTCGCCGGACAAGATGCCGTACTACCTGCTCAAACGATTAAGTGATAACGAAGCCGTTATTACACAAAACTGTTACACGCTTAACGCCGGTAAAAAAACCAGCATTATGCCCGCTGGGGAGTGGTTGCTGGACAACTACTACCTGATTGAGGAGCAAATTCGCAACGTCCGCCAGCACTTGCCGACCAGCTTTGGCAAAGGTCTTCCTTCACTCGCGTCTCCGCACCCTTGTCCGCGTATCTATGATATTGCTACCGAGGCGGTTGCGCATGGTGACGGACGCTGGGACACCGCCAGTCTGACCAGCTACATCGGCGCCTACCAACAGGTCACGCCGCTGACGTTAGGGGAAGTCTGGGCGTTGCCCGGTATGTTGCGACTGGCGCTGATTGAAAATCTGCGTCGGGTCAGTATTGAGGTGGTTCAGGCTCAGCAGGAACGCAGCCTTGCTGACAGCTGGATAACGCGGATGACCGACTGCGCCGAACATGCGCCAGCTGACCTCATTCTGGTGATCGCCGACATGGCGCGTTCCCGACCGCCACTGAGCAGTGCCTTTGTCGCGGAAATGGTTCGTCGTCTGCACGGGCAGGGGAATGCGCTGGCATTACCCTTGGGCTGGGTAGAACAACGCCTTGCCGAGCAAGGCCTCACAACCGAGTTACTGATCCATCGTTTCAACCAACAGCTTGCGGCCAGTCAACTTTCCGTCAGCAACAGTATTGCCGGGTTACGCCTGCTCAATGAAACCAACTGGGCTGATTTCGCCGAGAACATTAGTGTGGTTGAGCAGACGTTACGTCGCGATCCGGCGGGCATATATTCCAGTATGCATTTTGATACCCGCGATCATTATCGCCATGTGATTGAGATTCTGGCCCGGGAAAGTCAGCTCAGTGAGCCCGACGTGGCAAGCCGCATACTGGCGTTGTCAGCATCAACCCAACCGGGCATGCCCTCTCATCACATTGGATATTATCTGATGGGAGAAGGGCGGCGTCAGTTAGATCACCATTTGTCGGTGGCGAGCTCTGGCCTCAAACGCTTGCGGCACAGTCTCAACAGATATCCTCTGTTATCCTGGCTTGGGAGCATGAGCCTGTTAACCACGGCGGCCACCGCCGCAATATTGTATGACACAGCGAGTCTGGGCATGGCCTGGTGGTTGTTACTGCTGGCTTTACCTTTGATTGTGGCGTTGAGTCAGTTGGTCAGCGATATACTCAGTGAAGCGACGACCCGCTTTCGGACTCCCCGACCGCTGCCACGAATGGACTTTTCTGACGGGATTCCGGTGACATCCTCCACGCTGGTGGCGATCCCCTGCATGCTGACGAGTCACGCCGGCTTCAGCACGCTCCTCACAAGCCTTGAAGTGTGCTGGCTTGGCAACCAGGACGATAACCTCTGTTTCGCGCTTCTTACCGATTTTGCTGACGCGGCGACTGAAAGTACGGATGAACAACGCGCACTGTTTAGTCAGGCGATGTCAGAAATGCACCGGCTTAACCTGCTCTATCCTTGCCGCCATCAGCGCTTTTATTTGCTCCACCGCTCGCCTGAATGGAATGCATCGCAGGGGATCTGGATGGGTTATGAACGCAAACGGGGCAAGCTGGCGTTGCTGAACAGCTGGTTACGTCATCCAGACACGCAATTTTCCAGCGTTGCGGGCATGCCCGCGAACCGCTTACCCGGACAGATTAAGTATGTCATCACGCTGGACAGCGACACGCTCCTGCCACGTGATACCGCGCATAAGCTGGTCGCAACGATGGCGCATCCGTTGAACAAGCCGGAATACGATCCGCGATGTCAGCGGGTCGTCAAAGGATACGGTATTTTACAACCGGGGCTGGCAGAAGAGATGCCGCGTAACGGTCAGGGCCGCTATGCCGCGATGCGCAGCAGCGTACCGGGTAATAACCCTTATTCCATGATGTCTTCAGATATCTATCAGGATCTGTTTGAAGAAGGCTCCTTCGTCGGCAAGGGAATTTACGACGTGGATATTTTTGTCCAGGCCACGGCCAACACCTGCCCGGAAAATCTGGTGCTCAGTCACGATCTTCTGGAAGGATGCTATGCCCGCGCCGGGCTGCTGAGCGAGGTCTTACTCTACGAGCAGTACCCGAACAACTATCTGTCCGACGTCGCACGCCGTACGCGCTGGATCCGTGGCGACTGGCAACTGCTTAACTGGCTTAAGCTGCGGGTCCGAAAAGCGGATGGGACGCGGGATAAAAACCCATTGTCGGCGCTCTCTCGCTGGAAACTGTTTGATAACCTGCGCCGCAGCCTGGTCGCCCCCGCACTACTGGTGCTGCAGTTTAGCGCGCTGCTGTGGGTGCCGAATCCGGGATACTGGCTGGGCGTT
Source organism: Pantoea sp. nfd-35 (assembly GCF_056892255.1). Classification (NCBI taxonomy): domain Bacteria; kingdom Pseudomonadati; phylum Pseudomonadota; class Gammaproteobacteria; order Enterobacterales; family Erwiniaceae; genus Pantoea; species Pantoea sp. nfd-35. The sequence goes on along the minus strand of NZ_CP122404.1, from coordinate 311,299 downwards.
CTGGCCCTGGTCTGGCTGCTGCCTGCTGTGCTCTGTATCCTTATCGATCTTGCCAACAAGCCGCATCGTCGTCCTCTGAGGCAACATCTGGTGCTGGTTACGGCGGGGGCACTGAAGCGACTTTCCCGGATCGGACTCAATTTTATTTTATTGCCCCATGAGGCGGGCTATTCGCTGTATGCGATCGCCGTAACGCTCTGGCGCCTTGGCATCAGCCAGCGCAACCTGACGCAATGGTCAAGCCACAGTCCGGACAGCCTTCAGTCCCAACTTTCTGCCTTTCGTTTTTATCGGGTAATGTGGCTGAATGTGGCTTGTGGTGCGGCACTCACGCTTCTGACGCTGTTAGTGGCGCCACAATGGCTGACCCTGGCCCTGATCATCAGCCTGTCATGGTGCCTGGCACCGCTATTATTGAGTGGACTGAGCCGCCCGCCAGCGCGTAAGGCGTTTCTGCCTGACCCGCAACAGAAACGACTTCTGCGTCAGACCAGCAGAGAAATCTGGGCGTTTTTCGAGACCTTCGCGACGGCGCAGGAAAACTGGCTTCCCCCGGACAATTATCAGGAAATCCCGGAGCCCAAAATCGCGCATCGCACGTCACCCACCAATATCGGACTGTCCTTGCTGGCGAACCTTACGGCCTGGGATTTCGGTTATCTCTCTGGCGCGGATGTCCTGCAGCGCATCACGCAGACGCTCGACACGCTGGATAAGATGGAGCATTACCGGGGACATTTGTATAACTGGTATGACACCCGCACGCTTGCGCCACTCAGCCCGCGTTATGTTTCCAGCGTTGACAGCGGCAATATGGCCGGCCACTTACTGACACTGCGCGAAGGGCTGTCAGCCATGCGTCATCAGCCCGTTTTCAACGACGTACGCCTACTGGAGGGGCTGAATGATACTCTGCATGTGCTGGAAAAATATTGGGGCCATAACGCGCCAGCCAGCCTGGGCGTGCTGCGCACGCAGTGCCTTAATGCTGCATCGTTACCTTCAGGGCAGTGGTTAAGCGAACTCAAAAAAATGCAGGTGCACGGCAACGAACTGGCCCGGCTGTCTCAGGAGGAAAGCCGCGTGGTGGTGCGCTGGACGGCGCATCTGGTCAGTCAACTGCAGCAGCTCTGTGATGAATGGACGACGCTGCTTGGCTGGCTACCGGTGACATATCATGCACAGGCCCTGCCTACGCTGAGTGAGCTGGCTGGCGGAATCACCCTTGAGGCGGTTATCGCGCCGACAGCCGTTATGACCCAGGCCCGGCGGCGACTGGCGATTATCAGCGAACTTGAACAACGTCTCGCTGACCATGCGCGAATGGATTTTACGTTTCTGTATAACACGGCTACCAGCATGCTAAGTGTGGGCTACAACTGCGATACCAACACGCTGGATAAAAGCCACTACGATCTTTTGCCTTCAGAAATCCGCCTGACCAGTTTTGTCGCTATTGCGACGAATCAGCTGCCGCTTAAAAGCTGGTATGCACTTGGCCGACTGTTTACCACCATCGATCATGAAACTGCCCTGATGTCCTGGAGCGGTTCAATGTTTGAATATCTGATGCCGAATCTGGTGATGCCAACCTGGCACGGCAGTCTGCTGGATGAGATGAGCAAATCTGCGGTAATCAGGCAGATAAACTGGGGCAAAGAGCGTGGCGTGCCGTGGGGCGTCTCTGAGTCTGGCTACCATGCGTTTGATGTTCAACATAATTATCAGTATCAGGCATTTGGCGTACCCGGCCTTGGTCTCCGGCGCGGTCTCGCCGACGATATGGTGGTAGCCCCTTATGCCACGCTGCTGGCGCTGTTGGTTTCACCGCAAAAGGCCTGCGACAATCTGCTCAGGCTGCAGGAAAACGGCGCGCGCGGCGAATATGGTTTTTATGAAGCGTTGGACTATACGCCATCGCGACTGGCAACCGGGCAGCTTTTCCTGGTTGTTCAATCCTGGATGGCGCACCATCAGGGCATGGCTTTCCAGGCGCTGGGGCATCTGCTGCTTGATGCCCCTATGGCCGGGCGATTCATGTCGAGTCCGGCGTTCAGATCGGCCAGCTTGCTGTTACAGGAGCGCGTACCCGATGAGGTTGAACTCTACAGCCCGCGTCGTCATTTTGAGTCCCATGAGGGAAGAATTAAGCCTGTGCGCTATGAACCGCGAATCTTCATGCATGCGGATACGCCGACCCCCGAGATACAATTATTGTCCAACGGGCATTACCATCTAATGATAACGCCAGGCGGTGGGGGATACAGTCGCTGGAACAACATCGCATTGACACGCTGGCGCAGCGACAGCACCCGTGATAACTGGGGAACGTTCTGCTATATCCGGGATCCGCTCACTGACGAGGTGTGGAGCAATACCTGTCACCCTCTGGGGGCCAGTGCGGACATCAGCGATGAAATCATCTTTACCGATGCGGGGGCCGAGTTCAGGCGCGTGCTCGGCTCGCTCAGCGTGAAAACCCGGGTTGTGGTCTCACCGGAAGATGACATCGAACTGCGTCGTGTCACCCTGATGCATCGAGGCCGAAGCCCACGAACACTCGAGCTGACGACCTATGCTGAAGTGGTGCTTGCCTCGGACATCAGCGATCAGGCGCACCCGGCGTTCAGCAACCTGTTTATTCAGACGGAAGCCGATCCCAGGCATGATGCCATTTTGTGCCACCGGCGTGCACGCTCGCCGGATGAACAGAGCCCGTATCTGTTTCATATGATGGTGGTGCATGGCGATTGTTCAGAGAACGTTTCATTCGACACCGACAGAGCGGGATTCATCGGCCGGGGAAAAAGCCCGGCTGATGCCCAGGCGGTCAGCATGAACGGACCGCTCAGTAACACGTCCGGTGCCGTGCTGGATCCGATACTGTCGATACGCCACGCGATTACGCTCCAGCCCGGACAGCCGGTGACCATTGATATCGTTTTTGGCGTCAGCGAAAACCGTCAGCAAAGCCTCGCGCTGATGGAAAAATACCGCGATCATCCTATCGCCGATCGTGTGTTTGAACTGGCCTGGTCCCACAGTCTGGTTGTGTTACGGCAGATGAATGCCAGCGAAGATGACGCAACTTTGTTCAACCGCCTCGCCAGCGCGGTACTTTATCCCTGTCAGGAACTGCGCGGTGACGAACAGGCCATTAGCCGAAACCGACGTGGTCAGTCGGGCCTGTGGGGTTGGGGGATCTCAGGTGATTTGCCGATTGTGCTGATCAGCCTGACCAGCGAGGAAAAAATTGCTTCTGTCACCACGCTGATTCAGGCACATCGCTACTGGCGACTGAAAGGGCTGGAGGTGGATCTGGTGATTCTTAATAACAGCCCTGGAGGCTACCAGCAGGCGCTGCAGACGCAGATTATGGATTTAATCTATGCCGGTTCTGAAGCCAGCCTGTTAGATAAACCCGGGGGGATTTTTGTCCGTAACGGTGAGCATTTGTCTGCCGAAGACAAGCAGTTGCTGATGAGCGTGGCCTGTCTGAGCCTGGACGATCGCGCTGACGGCATCAATGAACAACTTAACCAGCGTATTCATGCGACAAAAAAACGCGTCAGGCCTTTTGTGCCCTCGGTGACGTCAGAGAGCAATCATCACGCCGACTGGATACCGGAAACTCACCTGTTGCGCCATTTCAACGGATACGGTGGCTTTTCTCAGGACGGTCGCGAGTATCAGATCCTGCTGAGAGAAAACCAACCGACGCCAGCGCCCTGGTCAAACGTGCTGGCAAACGAGAACTTTGGCAGCGTGATTTCTGAAGCAGGCCAGGCCTACAGCTGGTTCGAAAATGCGCACGAATATCGCTTAACGCCGTGGGAAAACGATCCGGTAAGCGATCGTAGCGGGGAGGCATTCTATCTGCGTGATGAAGAAAGCGGCGCATGCTGGTCACCCATGACCCTGCCCGTGCGCGGTCAGGGCGATTATCTTACCCGCCACGGTTTTGGTTACAGCGTGTTTGCCCACCGTGAAAATGGACTGGACAGCGAACTGACAGTCCTGGTGGACGAGCAGGCGCCGGTTAAGCTTGCAATACTGAAGCTCAGCAACCATTCGGGCCGTACACGCAAATTGTCTGTCACCGGCTACGTGGAATGGACACTTGGGGCAACGCGCAACCACTCTGCTGCGCATATCATCACGCATTCGCCCGGCCTCGCGGGGGGAAGTGCGGTCATGGCCAATAACTTCTACGGTGCTAATGGCGGGGAACGCACCGCCTTTTTCGCCGTTAACGATCCTCAGAGTACGGTAACGGGCGACCGCCGCGAGTTTATCGGGCGTAATGGCTCACTGCGCGCCCCGGCCGCCATGACGCTTCGCAGACTCTCGGGTAAAACGGGAGCCGGGCTTGATCCCTGTGCCGCGCTACAGTCGACAACCTCCCTTATTGACGGTGACCAGAAAACATATGTTTTTGTCCTCGGCGTGGCCGATAACCCGGCACAGGCACAGGAAACGCTTGCCCGTTTTCTGCATGAGGATCATGCGCGTCAGGCGCTGAATCAGGTTCACCATTTCTGGCACAACGTGCTTGATAAGGTGGTTGTGCAGACGCCCGACAGCAGCGTTGATTTGCTGGTAAACGGCTGGCTGCTGTACCAGACATTAGCCTGCCGCATCATGGCGCGCAGCGGCTACTATCAGTCCGGTGGGGCATTTGGTTTCCGCGATCAGCTGCAGGATACGCTGGCGCTGAGCCACGTTGCACCGGAGCGACTGCGCAGCCAGATCCTGCTGTGTGCCTCACGGCAGTTTATTGAGGGGGATGTGCAACACTGGTGGCATCCTCCGCAGGGTAATGGCGTGCGAACCCGCTGTTCGGATGACTACCTGTGGCTTCCGCTTGCGGTTTGTCACTATGTGGATACAACGGGAGATACTGGCGTGCTGGCGCAGCAGATTCCCTATCTTGAAGGGCGTCCGCTCAAGCCCGGCGAAGAATCAGTTTATGATACGCCGGTTATCAGCCACCTCGAAGAGACGTTGTGGCAGCACTGCGTAAAAGCGATTGAGCGGGGGCTAAACTTCGGCCAGCACGGCCTGCCGCTAATGGGGGCAGGTGACTGGAATGACGGGATGAATCTGGTCGGTATTGAAGGCAAAGGTGAAAGCGTCTGGCTCGGCTTTTTCCTCTACGATATTTTGCAACGCTTTGCGGCGCTGGCTGAACAGCGCCAGGATGAACGCGTGGCAGCATTGTGCTATTCAGAAGCGCTGAGCCTGCAAAAAAATCTCGAATCTTACGCCTGGGATGGTGCATGGTATCTCCGCGGCTACTTTGACGATGGTACGCCGCTGGGGACAATAGAATCGCAGGCGTGCTGGATCGATGCGATTGCACAAAGCTGGTCCGTTTTGTCCGGCGCAGCTGATCGAGTGCGCAGTGCGCAGGCTATGCAGTCACTCGACAGCTATCTGGTGGATAACGATGCAGGATTGATCAAGTTGCTAACGCCACCGTTTGATGGTCATGGTCCTAATCCCGGTTACATACAGGGTTATCTTCCGGGTGTGAGGGAAAACGGCGGGCAGTACACGCATGGCGCCATCTGGGCGGTCATGGCGTTTGCCCGGATGGGACAAAAAGCGCGAGCGTGGCAACTGTGGTCAATGATCAATCCGGTAAACCACACGCTGCAGACTGAAGGCGTTAACATCTACAAGGCGGAGCCCTATGTGATGAGTGCAGATGTGTACAGCGTTGCACCTCATACCGGCCGTGCCGGGTGGAGCTGGTACACCGGTTCCGCAGGCTGGGCCTACCGTCTGGTGACTGAAGAGTTACTCGGAATAAAACGGCACGGAGAGACGCTGGTTATTCGCACTCACTTACCTGATGACTGGCCTTCGATCAGCCTGTCCTATCAACACGGGCGCAGTCAGTATTACATTAGGATTTCTCGTCACGACGGTGAACCTCGAGTGACTATGGATGGCACGCTCCTGCCGGATGACAGCATTCCTTTGCGGGATGATGGACAAAATCACAATGTCGATATTATTCAGCGCTGACCGTCCGCTCTGTGCCAGAAGCAGACATTGATAATTCAGCGTTACTGTGGTTATTTGGGTGCAGGCAAAGCGCCCGCCCCCAAAAAATCTCCCAAAGAAGCCGCATAGTTTCTCCCAGACATCAGGCTAACCCTGGTATATTGATGCCAAAAACCTGCAAAAGAAGAATAATATTTAGCGTCACGATAATCACTGTGCCAATTACCGATAATATTACTGTAAGTTTATTATTTACAAACTCTCCCATAATGTCGCGGCGGCGAGTAAACATTACCAGCGCTATCATGGGCGCTGGCAAAGCCAGACTCAGGACAACCTGACTGTAAACCAGGGCATCTGTTGCATTAACTCCCATTGAAACCACGACAAATGCGGGGATCATGGTTACCAGACGGCGTAACCAAACAGGAATGTAGAACCCCACAAATCCCTGCATAATCATCTGACCCGCCAGAGTTCCAACCACTGAACTTGAAATGCCCGACGCAATCAGAGACAACAAGAATACGCCTGCAGCACTAACCCCCAGTAAAGGTGTCAGCGTGTGATAGGCCGTCTCAATTTCAGCAACATCACTGTGTCCAGCATGGAATGCACTCGAAGCCATGATAACCATCGCAATATTGACCAGTCCTGCAATACTCAGTGCAATCACAACCTCAATATTTGAGAAAGACAGTAATTTGCGGCGTTCACTTGAATTTTTTGCTGGAGTGCGGCTCTGCGTTAACCCTGAATGAAGATAAATAGCATGCGGCATCACCGTTGCCCCGATAATTCCTACGGAAATGGTTAACGCCTGGGCATCAGGCAGCTTCGGAATGACCATGCCAAGACCTGCTGCAGTTCAGTTGACTGGGGCAATAAACATCTCGATCAGGTAACACAGCGCAATGACGGCAACCAGTCCACCAATCATCAGTTCTAACGGCCTGAACCCGCGTTTTTCAACCAGCAACAATGTGTAAGTGATCAGCGCGGTAATGCCCATTCCTACCAGTAAGGGGAGATGAAACAGGATTGATAGCGCCAGCGCACCGCCAAGAAACTCAGCCAGATCGGTTGCCATTGCAGCAATTTCGCTGACAACCCACATGCCCCATACCACGGGTGAAGAAAACTGGTCACGGCACATTTCAGCTAAATTTTTATTAGTGACGATACCGAGTTTCGCCGACAGAGCCTGGAAAAGCATGGCGATAATGTTGGCCATCACGACCACCCAAAGAAGGGTGTAACCATACTTTGCTCCTGCCTGAATATTTGTCGCAAAGTTTCCTGGATCCATATAAGCGATAGACGCAATAACCGCAGGTCCGGCAAAAAGTAACGGCGTCATTAAACGGCGTTGACGACCGGATAACACTTCTGCAATCGAACGATTGGTTCGTTCAGTTAAGGTTGAAGACCGAGTGGATCCGGACATAACGTTACTTACCCCTGTTTTGTATTTTTAGACTAATTTAAGAACCAAATCATAGCACTTGCTATACTTCATAGCGGAAGCTAATTTCATGATGAAATTAGTGCTATTCTGTATCTGAATGTAAGGGAAAGGTGAACGACTTGTTTCAGTTAAGTACTTAAGTACCACACCAACGCGAGCAATACTGGGAAGAATCAAAGGGGAATGTTCGCTTTTTTTCATAGTGGGCACTGCGCTTAGTAAACTCGTCTGCTTAGTGCCATAAGCGAAAGCAGCTAACAACAATTGTGTTGCCAACGGGGGAAAAAACGCAGGGTTCTCAGGAAGATGGCTGGAAGAACAAAATCATTAGAAAATGGCCCGAAAAGTGACCTGCTCCCCGTTATTTGACACAGCTTGAGCAAAGTCCGCTTTGTGCCAGAAGCGGAACTTACTTAGATCGTGCTATGTTAGTTTGCCGGGAGCAGGTCAGCCAGCTTGACAAGAGGCGCTGGCCCCGATTTAGCTTATAAGCACTGCGCTCACTTATGAGGCCGGGCTTTTTGTTAGCGTAGAATCAACTTCAGTATTCTGTTGCTATATAATTCGAGGTATCTAAACAGCGCCACCTCGCCCGTTATCAGCCTGAAGAGAGTACAGCTCAAAAGGTCATCTTTGTAACGTAAGTAATTCTTTCTCTAAGCGGTCAAGACATCCCGAGTTTATGTCTGAAGGAGACGTTGCACCTGTCAGTGTCATTGTCACTTTCATATCTTCAGCATACAGCCGTAGTAAATGTTCTACTCCTTGTTCTCCGGCTGCGGCAAGAGCATAAATGTACGCGCGCCCCAGTAAAACTCCTTTCGCCCCAAGAGCAAGCATGCGGATAACGTCAACGCCAGACCGAATACCAGAGTCCACTAATACGGTGAGATCGTCTCCAACGGCATCTGCCACACGTGGCAGAGCTCTTGCTGTTGGAACTGCGCCATCCAACTGCCTTCCGCCGTGATTAGAAACGACAATACCATCAGCGCCAAGCCTTACTGCATTACGTGCATCCTCAGGTTCGAGAATTCCCTTAATGATTAGGTTCCCTTGCCAGCTTTCGCGAATCCACTCCAGATCTTTCCAGGTGATAGATGGATCAAAATTGCTGCTGATGAATCCCATATAGTCGGCCATCTTCATCTTATGTCTGGTATAAGCCTCAATATTACCAAAGGATAGAGGACGGCCTCTCAGCCCGACATCCAGAGCCCATTGAGGGTGAATGCACGCCTGTACATATTGCCTAAGCGTCGACATCGGTCCAGACATTCCGGAACGTTTGTCACGGTATCTGGAGCCAGGTATGGGCATATCTACAGTAAACACGAGAGTCTTCATACCTGCGGCCCACGAACGCTCAAGCGCATTGCGCATGTATCCGCGATCCTTAAGCACATAAAGCTGCGACCAGAGTTCTCCAGATGCATGGCTCGCAACTTCTTCAATAGAACAAACTGATACGGTAGAAAGCGTATAGGGAATACCTGTTTTAGATGCAGCTCGAGCTGCCTTGACTTCCCCACGACGGGCATACATGCCAGTAGCTCCAACAGGACCCAATGCTATGGGTAAGGACCATGATGACCCAAGTACTTTGGTGGAAAGATTAGTTTCACCGACTCCACAAAGAACCCGCTGGCGAAGAGCTACGGATGACAGTTCGTAAGCATTGGCATTCATTGTATTTTCTGCCACAGCCCCACCATCTATGTAATCAAAGAGAAATCTTGGGATGCGCATACGTGCAGCTTCACGATAATCAGCGGGCGATGAAACTATCATTTTATCTTTTCCTTATTTAATAGAATCAGGTAGACGGTCTGAATACAGAAAAACTATATGCTTCATAAAGCCATTGCAGAAATGAATTTTTAGAACCGAAATCATTCCTTTTAGGAATGCCTTGAGTTTGAAGCTGATTATTTTTCCGGCGATATATAAGAAGACGTATTCAATGAATTTATCAGTGCTTACGGGGAAGAGCTTCTCGTCCGAGAGTGCAACACCCAACATTAAGGGTGGGATTTGATTACATTCCGGGCGCTACTACAGCATCAGGGAGGACATATGGTGTTCGAAAGGGTTGTTATGTTCATTATGTCAGAACTTCCATGTCTCTATCATTTTGACGTCCGCTGTTCGCTCATAGCAGACATATCTAAATTGTTTAATTGAACGTGCCAACATCAGACCAGCGCAGGATTGACCGGATCGTTCTCTTTCAGACACAATCGAAACGACGCTTCTGATGTGTCGGGGATACTTACTCAGAAACCGGCGGAATGGTTGTGGACTGTAGTTGTGCTAAACCCCGGCTCAGCTATGGCGTTTTGTCATTTATAGGGAGTAAACATGGAAGTAACGGTAGAAATGTGTCCGCCAGATGAATGGGAATCCATGGTGAAAATTTTTACCGAGATGGAAGAGCACTACTATGGTAAGGGCATCATTCAGAAAACACTGTTGAAGAATTATCTCCGCAATCGACTCTTCAGTCAGCTCTCCGGTACTCAGGTGCTCAGGGCTCGCCGCGATGCAAATATCGTTGGGCTGGCGTGTTGCAGCATTCTCTATCCTTCGCCCCGGTACAGTGGAGAGTTACACATCAAAGAGCTGTATGTTTCACGGAGTGAGAGAGGTAAAGGCACTGGGGAATCCATAATGCGCTTTATGGCAAAACTCGCTCTTGAGCATGAGTGTCGTAGCCTTAGCTGGAATGCCGAGAAATCAAACGCCGGAGCAAACCGTTTTTATCAATCTTTAGGGGGCAGAATAAATGGCGATATTGTGAATTATTATCTCCATGGTGACCTCCTGAGTAAACTGGCTTCCGGCAGTTTGGCACCGTCTGGAGGCTGTACCGGTTAGTCTCTCGCACTGATTTGGCTTGCCTGCAAGGCAGAGGCAACTGCGTAATATTGATGCCGTGTCCGCTCTGTGCCAGAAGCGGACATTACCAACCAGTTGATTAGCGGGTAGCAGGTCATCATGACCGCATTCTTATGCTAAATTTGGGTTTCGTGCATACAATAAAAGGATACGTATGAGAATCGATATCTGTGGAGATTCTGACATTCCCGATCTGGCAAAGATTTTTGTCGAGATGGATTCTTATTATTTCGGGAGTGAAGCGGCCAGCTATGAAGAAATGCTCTCTTATCTGACCCACAGGTTTTTTTCCGTCTATTCCGGAGTAAGTGTCGTAGGAGCATGGAAAAACGGAGTCCTTGTCGGATTTGCAACGTTCACACTGATGTTTCCTGCTCCAAAGTGCTCCGGTCAGGCATATATGAAAGATCTTTTCACTTCAGCGGCGGTTAGAGGTCAGGGAGTAGGTAAATCACTTATGCGATTTATTGCGGCTTTCGCCGTTGAACATGGCTTCACGCGATTTGACTGGACCGCTGAAACCACCAACCCGAAAGCTGCCGAATTTTACTTGTCCCTTGGGGCTTCTTTCATCAAAGAAAAGCAGTATTTTCGATTGGATCATCAGCGTTTAGCTGCGTTTGCTATGCACAACACACATCCCTAAAGCCTATCCCGGCTTAGAAGCTGCACTTCATGGCCGGGACGTTATTTTAATTTGGCAGAATTGCCGGTCTTCATCATGTTGACTTCCGCCTCTCGCTCATAGCGGACCTCCAGCTCGGTCAGCCTGTCCGCTTTGTGCCAGAAGCGGACCTTATAAACACTAAGGTACGATCGTTTAGGGGCAGTCTATGGTGAGTTATTATAGTGAGAACTCATCACGACCTAAGAAGATCGTAACAGATTCAGCCCCCTTGAGAGCGCAACATATAAATCAGTTGTGGACAATCCATCCGAGGCGTTCAGGCAGAGGCCAGCGCATGACTTCGCCGGTCCCTTCCTGAAAGGCAAGCATCAATATCTGTCGCGTGTTCTTTGGGACCAGAGGGGCACTCGCCCAGCAAATTGCTGACATGGGCTGCTACTGAAAATATGTTATTTCTCCAGGAGGATAAAAGTTGCGAGGGTGAACGAACTGAAGGTCACGGATGTCTGCGACTGGACATACGTCCCTAACCAGCAGTGTCGCTTGATTAATACAGAAAATGCTCGGTATGCCGGTCGCCAAAAAGCATGATGCCGAGCCCGGTCAGCATGACCAACACGCCGCCCATCTTGATGAGCGAAACCGGCCGTCTTATGGTGCCCAACAGACCAAAATGGTCGATCACCTGTGATGAGAGCAACTGTCCGACAATCGCCAACCCGAGCGGGGCTGAAAAACCGATTTTTGGTGCAAGTACCACATAGCTGAATAACGCACAGGCACCGATCTTTCCGCCCGTCAGACTCCACAGAGGCTGTGAAGGGATGGCAGCAAGGGCGGTGAAAACCCCTCCACGTAGCAGAGAGTAAACGCCGAGGCTCAACGCTACGGCCGTAAAGGAAAACAACGCGGCGGTGACCGGGTCGCCCTCGAGCCCTTTTGCAAGCTGGCTGTTCAGTGTTGTCTGCAGGGTAATACCCAGACCTGCTGCAAAAGCCAGTACGTAATAAATCGCGCTCATGCTGTTCATCTCAGTTAGTTTGCCTGCACCAGCGGCAGGAATTTTTCCGCAAAGATGTCAGGCTCATACCCTGCTGCCGCAAAAAGGTGTTCGCTTGATTCATCAATGGCTGCGCGAAGGCGTTCACTGTCCACACCCGCTTTCCCGGCTAACGCGGTCTGAAACGCAGAATGGAGGTCGGAGGTAAAAAACACCAGATGGCGGGGTGTAAAGGTATTGATCCCGTCGAACATAAATTCAAACACCTTGCTGGTTTCAGGGTTAAGCAGACCGCTGAAAGGATAGCGCTGGCGCAGGTCTCCGACGTTTTCCGGCGCACACCTGGTCTGTCAATGAGCTCGGGAGATGTCATCAGGGCGTGATGAAGCCGGGTGATGAGCCTGACAATGATGTTTGGGTTTGGCTCCCGCTCAATACGAATCCCCATGTCTATAAGGGTTTGGCAAGGGGGAACGCATGATGGAGTTATGGCGCGCATAGCGCCCCCGCTTTTTTGCTTCTGTTGTGTCCATAAGATGCGCGTCTGTGGAGGAGGATGGGGGCATTTTTTTCAGGCGGGCTGAACCAGGATGGTTGCTGCTGCTCCGCCAGAAAAAAGGCTATTCGTGATTCAGGAAAATATTTCCCATCGAATCAACGCGTTGAAATCAAGTAATTAATCTCGGATCGTTCCAGAGACGAAATCCTCCCTCGAATGCCAGTGTGTTGTCGCCTTTCCGGCACTTTGGCGGGAGTGAGTCGAGTTCATCTACGTTTCCTCCGCCTAAAACCACGTAGTCAGGCTGCAACGCGGTGGTCAGCATTTCCACCACGTCAAAAACCCGCGCCTGCCATTTTTTGTTCCCCTTTTTTACCCGGTAGGCTTCACCTACGTAGTGTTCGTAGCTATTGCCTTTGCGATAAGGTAAGTGAGCGATCTCCATGGGCTGAGCGACGTTTTCGATGATCATCGCAGCCCCTAGTCCCGTGCCAAGACCGAGGAACAGCATGCGTCCGCCCTGATAGGAACCCAGCGCCTGCATCAGGGCGTCGTTGACGATACGAACAGGGCAGCCAAATGCGCCTGCATAGTCAAACCCCACCCAGCCCTCACCGAGGTTGGCGGGCTCCCGAATGGGTTTATTGTCCGCGACGGGACCCGGAAATCCCATCGCAATCACATCATAGGACATGCCTTCAGCCAGGGTCTTAACCGCGGCAACCATGTCTGCGGCCGACATGTTTTTTCCACTATCTGCCTTCTTTTTTACCCCGCCAGTGCTGGAGAGGATCTTCACATGGCTTCCGCCGATGTCGATGGACAAAACAACATGATCTTTCTTTTTTTTAGTTTGCCGCGTCATTGGTAATTCTCCATAGGCTCAAACGGGATCGACCCAGCCGCCGGGGGGCATAAAGTCCGCCATAGCGGCAGGCCCCCAGGTTCCTGGTTTGTAGGCAGGTGGAACGGTTTTATCCTTCAGTATAGGTTCGACGATTTTCCAGGCCAGCTCTGCTGCATCCTGCCTGGTGAAAAGCTGACGATCGCCCGCCATGGCATCGCCAATCAGCCGCTCGTAGGGCGCCATATCGCCCAGACCATCGTCCAGCGCGGTGAGTTCGACCGCTTCACCCCGCATCTTTTCGCCGGACGCCTTGCGTCTCGCGCCAATGCCGATCGTAATATCCGGGCCGAGACGAAAGCGGATATAGTTGGCGGGCTCGTCGGTAATTTCATCGAAAAGGGTAACTGGCGGTCGCCTGAAGCGCACAACCACTTCCGTGGCATGCGCGGGTAAATTTTTCCCAGCACGAATATAGAAGGGAACGCCACTCCAGCGCCACGTTGTAATCTGAAAGCGAACCGCAGCGAAGGTCTCCGTCGGAGAAGACGCGGCGACACCCGGTTCATCGGTATAGCCTTCAAACTGACCCCGAACCACGTCATCGTCTGACAGAGGCGGCATGGCCTTTAACACCTGGACTTTCTCATCAACCAGATCGTCGGATGCGCCGGAAGAGGGTGGTTCCATGGCAAGTAACAGAAGCACATTAACCAGGTGATTCTGGATCACATCACGGATGCAGCCAACTTCGTCATAGAATTTGCCGCGTCCCTTGATGCCGAAGTCCTCAGCCATGGTGATCTGAACGCTTTCGATATGTTCACGATTCCATATGGGTTCAAGGAAGCTGTTCGCAAAGCGAAAGTAGAGGAGGTTCTGGATAGCCTCCTTGCCCAGAAAGTGGTCGATGCGGAAAATCGCGTCCTCATCGAAAACCTTGTGCAGCACCTCGTTCAGCTGTTTTGCCGAAGCGAGATCGCGGCCAAACGGCTTTTCCACCATAAGTCGGGCGTTTTTCGCGATACCGGCCTCTGCCAGCCCACCCGCAACCGTTTCGAACAGGGAGGGGGGAATGGCAAGGTAGTAGAGCGGGTTATGATGACCGGCAAGCGCCTCGCGCAGCCCGTCGAATGTTGACTGAGATCGATAATCGCCTGAAACGTAGGAAAGCCTGTCCGCCAGTGCGGCAAAGACCGCCTGATCGACCACATCGACATGTTTTTCAACCGCCTCTTTTGCACGCGCGATCAACTGGTCACGCGTCCAGTCTTCAAATGCAACACCGATAATGGGCGTACTGAGCGTTTTACGCTTCACCATTGCATAGAGAGAAGGGAAGATCATCTTGTAGGCAAGATCGCCGGTGACACCGAACACTACCAGCACATCTGATCGTTGCTGCGCCATCGCTGTGTACCTCCGCGTTACCTGGTTTTTTCCAAATGGCCGCCGAAGGCGTGCCGCATGGCTGAGAGGACTTTTTCGGCAAACAGTGCTTCGCCACGAGAAGAGAAACGCCCGAAAAGAGCAGACGCGAGAACCGGAGCAGGAACGCCCGTGTCGACAGCCGCCTGCAATGTCCAGCGCCCTTCACCGGAATCAGACACGCGGCCATCATAATGGTTGAGATTCGGGTCCTGTTTCAACGCTTCGGCTGTCAGATCCAGCAGCCAGGAGCCGATCACCGAACCATGTCGCCATACCTCTGTAACGGCGGGAAGGTTGATATCAAAACGATAATATTGCGGACTGGAAAGGGGCGCGGTTTCCGCATCAGCCTCCCGCTCGCCGGTTCCGCTATTGGCGGCCTTTAAAATGTTCAGGCCTTCGGCATAGGCGGCCATGACACCATATTCAATGCCATTATGTACCATCTTGACGAAGTGTCCGGCGCCTGCTGGCCCGCAATGAAGATAACCTCTCGGCGCCGTGCCCAGGGCCGCATCTTCCGCAATGTTCTGACCGGCACCGGGCGCAAGCGACGCAAAAATCGGGTCCAGGCGCTTCACGGCCGCCTGCGGGCCGCCAATCATCAGGGAGTAGCCACGCTCGAGGCCCCAAACGCCACCCGATGTGCCGACGTCGATATAGTCGATTCCGAGAGGTGAAAATTCCCTGGCGATATCGATAGCTTCACGGTAAAAGGAGTTGCCCCCATCGATAATAGCGTCGCCCTTATTCAGCGCTGCTGCGAACTCCCGCGCAATCTTTGGTGTTATCGCCGCGGGGAGCATGAGCCAGACCGCGCGCGGCGCCTCCAGCTTCGCAATCAGATCGCCAGGGGATAACGCGCCGGTTGCGCCTTCTTTAACCAGTGCGTCAACGTTATCGGCGTTCACGTCGTAAACGACGCATTCGTGGCCCTGTTTAAGAAGGCGACGTACCATGTTGGCGCCCATGCGGCCGAGACCTACCATTCCAATCTGCATATCATTCTCCATTGCCAATGCGGGTTTGATCGTTCGGTTCATTTACGACGTGAACGGTAAAATCGGTGTTTTCCCAATGTTCAACGTCAGGCCAGTAAAAGGTAAAGACAACACGGGTTCCTGCGGTTTCGTGCTGTACAGGCAGGTCCACGTAATAGGTTCCAAGCCCCGATGAGCGCGCCGGGGAGTCAGAAACGGTAGCCCAGTCATCCGTACTCCAGTGCACCAGGGCGTTCGCTTCCGTTTCCAGCCTCAGTTGCTTCCCGACAGGAAGGGAGGATACGCGGTTGTTAAAGCGCCATATGCGCAAATGCGATCCGGTCTGATTTCTGATATAGCGTTCAACGCCTTGGGGTGGCATATCGAAGACCGCGCCATCGCGAAGCGATCGCAGCAGTTTAATATGTTCGGAATGTGCCCAGACAAGCGGCATGGCGCTACCGGAAGGACGCCCGAAGAACAGCGCCTTATCGGGAATATCGGGGCCGTCCCATACCTGTTCCGGTAACAGCCCGCCCGAGCCTGCCGATTTTTCCAGCGTGGCCAGGAGCGCCTCAGCCGCGTCGTGCCTGCCCGCTGCCAGCTCGTAATGCGCGCGTTCGCCCGCCAGCAGAGGCCATGGACGCCCCTGGCCGATACCGTCGAACGGCGCGCCGTCTGCGTGTTCGCCATAGCCATCACCGGTGTACCGATACCACAATGGCCCCTGAGGTAAATCGACCCGAAGACTGTGGTCAATAGCCTTTATCGTATCAAGGATGTGCGGGTCGTCCGCTGCACGCAGGCCGAAACGCACCAGTGCCAGGGCATCCGGGCTCAGCACATCAGCGGTCGGCAGAAGCGCCCGATCCGGTGTCTGGTTGCGAATCTCGGTATTGCCGGATGCGCTGACCTCATCCGTTGCGCCCGACGGCGCGATGCGGACATAGTGACCGGAAATGCCAATCGAGGTGCAAAAATGGGGATCCCCGGCAAAGGTCCATTTTTCAATCTGCTCATTCCAGCAGTCTGCGGTTTCTCGCAGGTGGTTTGCCGCCGCTTCATCTCCGTCTATCGAAAGCAGATCCGCGGCGGCAAGCAGTGCAGCGATCTCGACCGCCAGGGTAAACGGACTGTAGCCTGAGTCTTCCTCCCAGCGGTCCTCCGCGGTCGCCGGGCCGTTGGTCAAAATGTAGCAGGCCGCGCGGCGTAGCATAGGCATAAAGCGTTTCTGCGCTTTATTGTCGAGATAGCCGAGTCTGCGCAGCATATCCATAAGCAGAAGGGGGAATGCACACTCATCCATCTGGATGCCTGGCCAGTAGGGTTTTCCATCCAGCCACAGGTTCTGTGGCCAGCGCCCGGAGGGCTCCTGAACACGACGGAGATATTCCAGAATGGCGAGTGCCTGGTCGGCGTCGCCTGCGGCCAGGAAACCCCCTGCCGTTTCGACCAGGTCTCGCGGCCAGACCAGATGATAGCCGCCAAGATCGTCATCGCCCTTCGAAAATCCCCAGGGTATCGTCAGGCTCGCGACAACGGCGCCGGGACAATCAGCGGCTCTGTGCGAGGCCAGTACCGCCGTTGAAACCCGGTATGTATTGACGCCGTTTCGCGCTTCTTGATCGAGTGGAATGAGCCTGTCCTGCCACGCTTGCCAGTTGCGAATATACCCATCGCGCGCTTTATCAAAGCCCGCGTTAAGACTGGCGGTTGCCGCCGCTGCGGCCTCGGATTCCGTTTGGCCGAAACCAATAGCCAGCGTGGCTTCACTGCAGGCGCTGGTGAACGCCAGCTCTCCGGCAAGCGCGACATTGCCATCGTCTGCCCGCCGGTATTGGTTCACAAGGCGTCCCTGTTCTTTAAGCTGCTGCCAGCCGTCTGACATACCGACAAACCCGGCGCTCATTGCCGTCCAGGGGATGTCGCAGACGAGCGCCAGATAGCGGGAGCGGCCGGTGGCGAAAAGCACTGGCTTATCGTCAAATTCGCCGATCCAGGCGGCGTTCATTTGTCCGGCATTCACCAGATGGGGAGCGAGCAGTGCGGTGACGGTGTAATGCTCAACGTTCCCCTTCAACGCGGTGAAACGGACCCGCTGCAGCACACAGTCACGGGCCGGATCAGTAATGATGTCCTTCTCAAGCCTGTAGAGGCCGTCACGCGCCGTGTTGGTGATGGTGAAGGCCGGAATGCCTGGCGAGTGGGGTCGGGTTTCGGTCAGGCAGTCGCGCTTTTCTTCGGAGAAATAACCTTCAGGCCCCGTGATAACGAAGACGCAATCGCGGGTACAGGCGCTGTCAACGCGTGGATAATAGATTTCGTTGAGAACGCCGTGGCTCAAGGTGAACCAGACGCGCGAGTCTGATGAAAGGGCCGTGCCGATTCCGCTCTTGGCACTCGATGTCCATCGGGCTTCAATTCCTGGCCTTCCCGGGGCGGCGTCAACGCCTGCGCGTAATGGCGGGTCGTCATGCTTCATGCACGTTTGCAACGGGACGGCGTCGCTGTCAGCGTTTGACATTTTTAGGATACCTTGGCGGTCTGCGTAAAAAATCTAGACGACGACGTTGCGGAGTAAATCCTGGCTTCATGCGGCGGCTTTTCTGTCCCGGGGCAACCCGGTTCACCTTGCGCCTGAGCAATGTAGAACCAAACTCCAAGATTTATATAGCGCTGATAGTGTGTTGAATCAACCATCCCTATCAGCGCAGCAACACCGAAAATTATTCACGACAAGACGACTTTTCGCCGCTCACCTTCATCCGCACATGAACGTCTTTCTCACTGACTCATTAACCGCCGCGACCCGCTCCCCTTCATCGCGCGGACACTAAACCCGCGCCCCATCTCTGGGTAGCCAGGGCGACGATGCGCCTTGCTTCAGACGAACCCGACTGATGCCCGGCAGCGCAAGAACGTGCGTCCTGATAGCACCGCTCTCCCGTCTGGATTTTCAGCTAACCGCATGAAATCACATCATTTAAAGGGCTTTGCCCGACTACGTCGGGCGTACGGCGCTGAGCCGCATCTTTGCACTTATCGCTGTAGTCCTGGTCAGGCTAAAGGTCTGGCTCAACGATCGCTTTGTGCCCGTAGCGGACGTGATAGCAGGGTAGGTCAGATATCTAATGTACAAGGCCCGATCGGGCAAGGCAGCGTGAGATACCCTGTGGCCAGCTACGTTGAGCCTGGCAGGTAAATCGACAGTGCGCCCCTGCGTAATGTCTTTTTTTGCAATGTCTAAAAGCAGAAAACTTACATCGTGTTACGACATAAACCCCATCGCTAAAGGTGACTGTATGTCACAGCCGAAAATGACAGATGCTGATTACATCTTGCTGGCCAACTTCCGCACGGAACTACGCAGATTTATTGCCTTTAGTGATAGTCAGGCACGCAATGTGAGATTGACACCACAGCAACATCAGGCGCCACTGACTATTTGGGTAGCGCGAGAAGCAACGGCAACGGTGGTTAGGTTGCAGAGCGGCTGATTTTAAAACCGCACGGCGCGTCTGGGCTGATTAGCCGCCTGCAGGACGCCGGGCTCATCACTCGTCAGGCCGATGAATCGATTGACGCCTCAGGCGGAAGCCTTGCTTGAGGCGCGCGCTGGCGCATATCGACGTGCGCAAAACGCGAAAACCTTTGCAGGTAGATCTGGTCGATGAGCTTGATGGCTGACAGCGCTGGAGCTGTCCGCCGCGGTTAGCGTAAACAATCGATATATTTTTGCGCCGACTGCTTCACCACACTGCTGGCATCGGCAATAATATCGCGCCCTTCAAATGCGCTGTAAAGTTTCCTGAAATCATAGGGTTGAAGTCGATTGACGATCGCAGTGATTGTCGCGGCGGGTAAAGGAAGCATATTGGGATAACTCCACATAAAAGAGACTGCGTTTGACCCTGCGCTAACCTGCACGATATCACCAGACAGCACGATGCCATCCTCCTTTGCCCAGTGCAGCACGGTTCCACCTTCAAAGTGTCCTCCCAGACGTAACAGTGTCACATCAGGCATGAGGGTTTTTGCCTCACCTTCCCACAACCGCAGATAGGGGCTGTCACGCATAATCCACTCGCTGTCACTGGCGTGCAGGTAAATCGGGGCATCAAAGACCGCTGCCCAGTCTTGCATGGTGCTGTAGTAATGAGGATGAGAAACCGCAATCGCGCTGATGCCGCCCAGGGCACGAACGATGTCAATCGTGGCATCGTCAAGATCAGGAATGCAGTCCCAAAGTACGTTGCCCTGCGCGCCCTTTACAAGAAAGGCCCGCTGGCCAATAGCAAATTCAGGAACCGTTTGCAGGCTGAATAATCCCTTTTCCAGCTGAGACCATTTATTACTATGGGCCGCATGCAACGCCTCAGGTGAAATCCACTGTTGTCCTGTTGGCGGGACATACTGACGTTCGTCCTCACAGATTTTACAGCGATCAATGTGAACATCCTGCTGTTGATATGACGTGCCGCACGTGAGGCAAATTTTGATCATCCTGCGCTCTCCCTTAACCCTTTCAGATTAATTTTAGAGCCTGTATCAGGTGCAGGTTTCAATTTGTGCCATAGGGCGTGAAGGACAATTAATGGCTGTAGACCAAAAAGTGGACGTTGTTGATGTAAAACTGCGCCACCTGGGTCATGCCAAGACGCTCGTGCGCCTGAATTGATCGACGATTGTCAGCCTGGATAAACAGCACCGGGGCCTTAGTACCGTAGTGACTGCGCAGTTCATCGTACAGACGCAGCAGCAGGCCCTGACCGCGGGCCCGGGTGCTGATGCAGGCCGGGCCATAAATCCAGCACTGCTTCCCGGGCGGCCAGGCGCGCAACATGGCGTTCACCACCTCCGGGCCTTGCCGGAATGATGAGGTGCTAAATAACACGCCGGCAATCCCTGCCGCACACTGCGCGACTGCCACTATGGCGCCAGGGTGATTCAGCATGCCGGCAACTTTTTCGGCGGGGAAATCGCCATTCAGCGCGCCGCCATTGCCCGCTGCGTTTTCCTGAAGCAGTGCCGTGATGCCTGCCAGGTCATGCGTCGTTGCTTGCCGGACGAGATAGTTATCCGGGGTAGGCATAATGCGATACTCCCTTAAAGATGATGCCGCCGTCCGGTTTTACGGGGTATTGCGGCGGTACAATGCCCACTCATCTATGCGCTCTCCCGAAGGCAAGGTACAGTATCCCTCTTCGCCAGCCGCTGTTTTCACGCTGTCAATTTTGCCGCCGACAGCAAGGCAATGTTGGGATGCAGGATTAGCCAGCTGTGATGTCGATGTTTCACGCGGTGAGGGTGAGGACAGACAGCCAGAGAGCAGCAGAGAGAGTAAAATCGGTAAAAAGGTTCTCATATAACCTGCTTGTTGTTGAAGAGCGCATTCACATGCTATCCGGATTTATCGGGTAAATCATTATAGCCACTCAAAAGGAGAAGGATGATGTCTGACAAACCGTTAAAAATCGTCACGCTGCTGGGAAGCCTGAGGCAAGGCTCGTACAACGCAATGATCGCACGTGCACTCTCACAGCTGGCGCCAGAGGGGATGACCATAGATGCACTGCCATCCATTCGGGATATTCCACTGTACGATGCGGATCTTCAGCAAGAAGAGGGATTCCCCGCCACGGTTGACACGCTGGCTGCACGTATTCGCGAGGCTGATGGCGTCATTATCGTCACACCCGAATATAACTACTCCGTGCCTGGCGGTTTAAAGAATGCCATTGACTGGTTATCTCGCGTACCGAATCAACCCTTGGCGGGTAAACCGGTGGCGATTCAAACCAGTTCCATGGGCGCTATTGGTGGAGCACGTTGTCAGTATCACCTGCGTCAGATTCTGGTATTTCTCGATGCCATGGTGCTGAACAAGCCGGAATTTATGGGTGGGGCGATCCAGAATAAAGTCGATGAGCAGGCCGGGAAGGTGATTGAGCAAGGCACGCTGGAACATCTGGCAAAACAGTTAGCCGCGTTCAGTGATTTTATTCGCAGGGTAAGCGAGGGGTGATTTAAGTTAATCCTCTGAGAAGAACCACGCTCTGCAAAAAGCGTGGTTCTTAAATTGTCGATTAACGAAGTAAAGACAGCATAGTCTGAGGTACCTGATTGGCCTGGGCCAGTACCGACGAGCCCGCCTGCTGCAGAATCTGCGCGCGTGACATGTTCGACACTTCCGTCGCATAGTCCGCATCCTGGATACGGCTTCGTGCTGCAGTCAGGTTAGTCACGGTGTTATTCAGGTTACTGATTGTAGACTCAAAGCGGTTCTGAGATGCACCCAGCAGGCTGCGCTGACTGTCGACGGCCTTGATGGCTTTATCGATATCCGCCAGTGGGGTGCTGCCTGATGCGGTGCCACCACTACCGCCGGTTACGGCACCCTTCAGCACGTCAAAACCAATAGCCGCAGTGCTACGGGCGGTTCCGTTAACTGTCTGGCCAGTGGTCACGCTGGTATTCTGCACGGTGCCTGACGAGGCGTTACCGGCCGCAGCAAGATCGAAGCTGTCACTGGAACTCAGAGTGATACCGATAGTCTGGCCATCCTGCGCACCGACCTGGAAATTGTAAGTGCTGCTACCCGATCCTGTGTTGAGGACTTTCAGACCGTTGAAATCTGTCTGCTTGGTATCGCGGTCAATCTCCTGCATACGCTGGTTAACTTCAGCCTGGATTGAGTCAATATCAGATGCTGAGTTGGAGCTGTTCTGAGCCTGAACAGTCAGGTCACGGACACGCTGCAGGTTGTTGTTTATTTCATCCAGTGCACCTTCAGCCGTCTGAGACAATGAAATACCGTCATTGGCGTTACGTGCGGCAACCGTCAGGCCGTCAATATTCGATGTGAAACGGTTAGCAATCGCTTCACCGGCCGCGTCATCTTTGGCGCTGTTGATACGCAGGCCTGATGACAGGCGCTCGATAGCCGTACCCAATGATGACTGTGACTTATTCAGGTTGTTTTGAGTAATTAACGACAGAACGTTTGTGTTGATCACTGACATGGTAAATTCCTTCTTATAGAAACGTATTATTTACGCCTTATTATTATCGAGCTGACTACGCCAAACTTTAATGAAAAGACGCCAGTTAAGATTAATTAGTGAATGGTTTTTTTTACAGGGCGGTGAAGTTGTAAATACAGAAACAACTCAGAAAAAAGTTATTATAAGCACACACAAACCTCAATCAGAAGAATAACTTTTTAAAGGTTAAAAACCTTTTGTTACAGCATTTATCATCAAAAAGCACAGATGATTAAATATTTACATTATTAGCCGCATGGTATGATGAGTCATGTTTTTTCTGTAACACAGCCTCTCATTAAGGAAATTACATTAACTCTCCCTAATTAAAAAGTAAGATATATCATTATCCGGCATTACGATGATAATAATTATTTTTTTACATTTTCCCACAAGAAAGACAGACGTCCGTAATCATGAAAATTGCTGGCAGCGTTAAAACCTGTTTGTCATGAAAAACGACGGGAGTTCAGCCTTGGCTCTCATGCCCGGAGACATCGGTTAGCGGACGGGTAATAATGTTGAACGGCTTTATCGTGTTCAGCTTAAGCAGAGAAGGGAAGAACGGGGAACCGGTCTGGGAAAAGACAACATCAAACTGCAGCGCGCTGATGGCAAGGTGTACCATCAGCGCGGAAGATAAAAATTTCGGCCAAACCAGAATTACATTTTTGCGAACTGTGCAGAGAGGTAATCCCCCGTCTGCGTCATTGAAGACACCAGCGTACTCAGATTGGTGAACTCCGTTTTATACTGCGCCATGACCGCGGTGATCTGATCATTAACGTTGTTATATTGATCAGACAACTGTTTTAGCGAGGTATTAATCCCTGTCGTCGCGTTTGATACCGTGCCGTTGCTGGCTAACATATCATTGAGTCTGTTGGTCACCTGCGTCGCGAACCCCGTAGTTTTGCCATCACCGGTCAGAAAACTTAAAACATCTGCAGGCTGATTGGTTAAGGCGGCATTCAGCTTGGTGCTGTCTACCGTCAGGTCACCTTTATCGTCCTGGGTAATGCCGAGTTGTGAGAGTACCTGAATGCTTCCGCTACCCTGAGGATCGGAAAACTGGCTGCGCAGGCTGGTCTGGATATTCATTAACGTATTATCCCCCAGCAGATCGCCATTATCGGTACTTGGCGCCTGGCCTTCCTGCACGGGTGTATAATTTGTCTGATCTGCAATGGTTTTTTGCAGGGAATTATAGGCATCAACGTACGTCTGAATCGCCGTCGCCATAGGCGTGGTATCCGTGGCGATAGATAAGGTTTCAGGGGAACCGCTGTTAACTTTATTCAGATTCAGTGTGACCCCTTCAGGGGCATCGGTGACGATGTTGCTGCTGCGCGTGATAGCCAAACCGTTTATCTTCAACTGAGCATCCTGAGCAGCAACCTGCTGTGTCATGCCGTTATTACTGCCGCCACTGCTGTAACTGATATACTGTGACAGCGTCGAGTCATTGGTGCTGACGGTCATCGCATTCGCGGTACCGCTATCACGTGCGGTCAGGGACAAATAGTAGGTGTTATCGTTTGCCATAATCACGCTGGCATTAACGCTACCTTGCTGCTTGTTAATTGCATCACGGATATCTGTCAGACTGGTCTGATCCTGGTTTAAGGTCACGGTCAGCGGCGATTTCTGCCCAGACTGGCTGATGGTAATCGTACGTGATGCCATGCTGCTGTCACCGAGATCGGTACTTTCGCTGCTGGCGGACTTAGAAAGCAGAGACTGCGCGGCGGCGAGCTGATCGACCTCAACGGAATAGTTTCCGGCTGCGGCACCGCTGGCAAGCGTGGCAGTAAAGGCGGTATTTGAGCTGGTGACTTTGGTTGTGGCAATGCTCGAGGCATTTTCCAGCGCAGAGGCGGCCGTTTGCAATTTCGACATTGAACTCTGAACCACGCCCCAGGCCGTCAGCTGCGCATTATAAGACGCCTGCTGATTAGTAATCGGTGTCAGTTGCGCCTGCTCAGCTGACTGTAAATTATCATATAACGTATTGAGGTCGAGGTTAGTACCAGCGCCAAGTGTGCTTATGCTTGCCATATTCTTGTCCTGATGAAGTGACACCAGAACTAAAAATACAATGCATTAATCAGGGGTTTTTCTGATTTTAAATGTTGTTGCAAATCGGTTTATTGTCATTACTTAACCATCAATTTTCTGTTAAGGAGGTAAAAAATTGTTAACGCAATAACAATTTGAAATTCTTCCGGGGCGGTTAATTTGGCTTTTGAATAATCTACATCGGTGCCGTCTGCAAACACATCAGCGATTAATCAGTCATTTAGCCAGCATCCTCCACCTTAAGCCAAATTCATTTTTCCTAATCATCATGGCTCAGTTATTCACTCTGCTTATCCTGTTTAAACCACGATCGACGACAAATTGATGCAAAAAACGGAAAAATACTTAATGCAAATTATGCGGTATCCTGAAAATATCCGTCGCTAATCAATGCGTTTACAACCGGGCCAGAAAGGTGGATGACTGCTTTTTATTGCGTATTCTTCCCTGTTTCCGGTAAAAAATATTTTCGCTGCGCGTTAAGTTTACGATTGTTACATCCATTTACGGCAGCGATCGAAACGTTAACAAAGGTGCACGTTGAAGCACATATCGCAAAGCGGAGCCCAACCCGATGTCAGGGCGCAGGGCGACGTGAAGAGGTGCATATTAATGCGTCGGCTTTATACCTGTCGGGAAAAACGTGCGTCAAAAAGGAAGGGGATGTTTACCGCCTGTCTGACGATCGCACTGAATTCAGGATGCTCGGGATTGAGAAGATAATTCGATTCCACGGGCGAAAGGGCACTGGGCACGCGCAGTGCGACCGATCCCCCGCTTTGTATCCAGGCATCACCAAATAAACGCAGCGCTGCAGGCGCTTCCGGTGCGGCCCAGTCGTCAGGCAGTTGCTTGATATCAATCCATTCAATCAGCCTGTCGGGAACGTCAATGCTCATGAGGGTAAAAAAGTCCAGCACGCTGGCGCTTTGCAGATGGATAAGCGTCTCCAGCATGGTGAGGGAAGCAGTTTCAGAAGCGTAGACCATCGATACGCCGACGCTGTTCCAGCGTCCGCCGCCTTCACGGGCACCAAAACCGCTCCAGGCCGACCCCAGATAGCGCGTTTTGGTCATGCGATAGAGCTTCAAGAATACACACCGTGTTCAAGCCGGGTAATGAGTTTCAGCACTTCATAAGCACCGGTTTCTGACGCAACCAGATCGGCCGGTTTTTTATTGCCTAAGGCGCGCGCAGGCTCATTGAGCCACTGCCGTGCCTTTTCTTTATCACCCTCAAACAGCTCAACCGCACGATCCATCACGCGAATAAAACGCACCAGCCGTTCGCTCTGCTCCGCAGTAAAGCGGCTTTTAACGCCGCGGGTGAAGGTTGAGCCCGCAATGCCGGTCATACGGCGCAGTTCTGCCTGAGAGATTTGCGCCCAGGTGACAATGCGACTGGCTACCGTGCCGTCCAGACCATCATCGATTTGATCCATCAGCATCACGCCGTCAGCACTGCTCAGGCCAGCAAATTGCCATAGACGATCCGGTTCTGCAGCGGATACGGGTAAAGTGAACTGTTTCATCATCACCTCCATTTGGTTGTTCTATTATAGCCAAATGGTGATATCGTTCAATCAGTTATTGATGCACTGTCATCATAAGAAAATAAAGTCGTTTTATCATTTCTCTGGCTGCAGACAGAGAAACGAAGTTATACCGCCTTGACGGTCAGCGCCGGGGCTGACAAGAAAACGTAAAGCGTGGCTGAAAACAAAGGAAAAACGGCTACGAACGACGCATTTAGCTGGACGTCATTACAGGTACACCATGGTCAGTGTGGCTTCTACAGGCAGGGCATCATTTTTTAATATGGCAAGATTTTTACCCAAGGCAACTCTTATCGATGACTGTGTTATATTGCCGCTCTTAAACGCAGGTACTGGGCTCAACCGATAGGGACTATCCGTTATGAAACGACACGATATTAATTCTTCCTCCCTTTTCCGCAGTGCGGGATTCGACCCGACGTCAGGCGTACTGGAACTTGAATACCGCAATGGCACCTGCCGTCGCTGGCTTGCCGTGCCTGCTCATACCTATCAGGGATTCTGTGCTGCCCTCGATCAGGACGCTTTTTTCCGCGAAAGTATCGACAACCGTTTCTTCTCCATGTATCAAAAGAGTGATGCCTAAGCGCATTGCTGAAGCCCTGAAAACATTGACCGCCGTCACCGTTTTCAGGGCATTGACGTGGCAGGGATAACCAGACACATTCGGGTCTGCCTGTTGCTGGCTGCCAGTATTATCCCTGCAGGCTGATCTTTCTGTCTGCGCAGTGAGGTAACGATGAAAAAATCGCTTATCCGCGTTTTTTTAAGTTTAGTCACCCGCATGGCTATGGTACTCGTTGCACTGACAGGAATAACGGTTGCCGCCGAAAACATTCCCTCGTCCGCGCGCTCCGCTGAGCAACCCTGCTGTGGTCCCGTCACGCCTGCCGCTCAGGCGATCCTCACCGTGCTTGATCGGTCGGACGTTGAGCATTTATGGCTCAATCATCATCACGTCAACTGGGAAACCGGTCAGCCTGACAAGCCGGATGACTATTCAGGCCCCGGCAATCATACTCACTGCAGTGCGTTTGCGGCGGCCATGGGGGCCCGGCTGGGTGTGTATATGCTCAGGCCACCACAGCACAGCCAGATATTGCTCGCAAGCGCGCAGACACGCTGGTTCGACAGTCAGGAAGGGCGTCAGGCGGGCTGGATTAGGGCGGCCGATGCACTACATGCACAGCAGCTTGCTAACCAGGGAATGCTGGTCGTGATTTCCTATGAAAGCCCCGATAAGCACAGGCCTGGTCATATCGTTATTGTCCGACCTTCATCAATCACGCTGGCGAAATTGCGCGCAGAGGGGCCCTACATCACCCAGGCCGGAACCCATAACCTGCTTGTCGGCAATGCAGCCACTGCGTTTGCGGGCCACCCGGGGGCCTGGCCTAACGGCGTGAAGTTTTTTGCGCACGCATTACGGCAATGACGCCGGGAGAGATGCGAGGCCAGTTTAGCCTGTGGTGTAAACGGCCTGGAACAGTAGCGTTCTGCCCGCCATTTTTACGCCCGAATCTGAATCCCTTCGGTAATGATGTGCTGGACACTCTTCACCGTTTGTTCAAAAAACACAGGATCGCTGAGTGTTTTACCGGTAATCGCCTCAACCTGCACACCAAAATCTGCGTAATGCTGAGTGGTGGCCCACAGCATAAAAATCAACTGCATCGGATCGATGGGTGCGATCAACTCATCTTTAATCCAGCCGCGAATCACGTCCGATTTATCCTCCACCAGCGTTTTCAGGCTGCCGCCCAGCTCCTGTTTCAGCAGCGGTGCGCCCTGAACCATCTCCAGACAAAATAATCTTGAGGCCTGAGGATGGTCACGGGAGACGCAAAGCTTCAGACGAATATATTCCCGTATTGCTTCCAGAGGATGCTGATCGGACTGCAGTGCTTTAAGCGGTGCCAGCCAGATATCCAGCAGCCCTTTGAGCACCGCAATGTATAAATCTTCTTTCGAGGGAAAGTAGTAGAACAGATTGGTTTTCGAGACATCCGCGCGTTCAGCAACCTGCTCAAGACGGGTGCCGTGAAAGCCATACAGTGAGAAGAATTCCAGTGCAGCGGCCATGATAGCGCCACGTTTGGCAGCAACCGCTCGCGAACGTCGCGTCACAGATTTCGATGGCGTTTTCGCGGCGAGGTTTTCTCCGGCGTCAGACCCCGGGTTTTCGGACAATGGCTTCACAACATTTCCCTGATACACACAACAAGGCCAAAAGCATAACAAATAGGCATTAAGGCGACTATCGTCATACGCGTTATTTATAAACACAACCTGATAACAACCCAGCACAACCAATATTTAACAAAACTGCACCATTTGCGCTCAACTCTGCCTGATTAACGTGCAGTTATTTTTGAGTAAATGGTCTGTTTTAGACCATTTGCTCCATTACAAATCTACACAATCCCATAACATTATGTTTTAAATGACTTTTTAAAAACTGGCATCCGCTTTGCAAATGTCCTTACGTCAGGAGATTTCAGCACGGTGCAACAGGAACGCGCAGGACGCACTTAAGCCGCGCAGAGATTTTCGCAAGCCCTTGTTGTCGTCCCAATTATTTTCAATCGAGGTGAGCTATGAAAATCGGTGTCTTTATTCCTATCGGTAACAACGGTTGGCTAATTTCAGAAACTGCGCCGCAGTACAAGCCAACCTTCGAACTGAATAAAACCATTGTGCAGAAAGCAGAGCACTACCATTTCGACTTCGCGCTCTCGATGATCAAACTGCGCGGCTTCGGCGGTAAAACGGAA
Organism: Pantoea sp. nfd-35; assembly: GCF_056892255.1. Classification (NCBI taxonomy): domain Bacteria; kingdom Pseudomonadati; phylum Pseudomonadota; class Gammaproteobacteria; order Enterobacterales; family Erwiniaceae; genus Pantoea; species Pantoea sp. nfd-35. The sequence goes on along the minus strand of NZ_CP122404.1, from coordinate 282,088 downwards.
TTCTGGGAACACAACATGGAGTCATTCACGTTGATGGCCGGTCTGGCCGCCGTAACGTCCCGCATTCAGCTCTACGCCACCGCCGCCACCCTGGTCATGCCACCGGCAATCGTTGCGCGCATGGCTGCCACAATTGACTCCATCTCCAACGGCCGGTTCGGCGTGAACGTGGTAACCGGCTGGCAGAAACCGGAATACGAACAAATGGGCATGTGGCCTGGCGATGACTATTTTACCCGCCGCTACGATTACCTGACCGAATATGTCAGCGTACTGCGCGATCTGTGGGGAACAGGGCACTGCACGCTTGACGGCGAATTTTTCAAAATGGATGACTGTCGCGTCAGTCCACGCCCGCAAAGCGAAATGAAAGTCATCTGCGCCGGACAAAGTGACGCCGGCATGGCGTTTTCCGCCAAACACGCCGATTTTAACTTCTGCTTTGGCAAAGGCGTCAACACGCCAACCGCTTTTGCACCTACCGCAGCCCGCATGAAAACAGCGGCTGACGCTGAAAACCGTGACGTGTCCTCTTACGTGTTGTTCATGGTGATTGCCGATGAAACCGACGAGGCCGCGCGCGCCAAATGGGAGCTGTACAAAGCCGGTGCTGATGCGGAAGCCCTGTCATGGCTCACCGACCAGAGCAGTAAAGATACCCGCTCCGGCAGCGATACCAATGTTCGCCAGATGGCCGATCCCACGTCAGCGGTCAACATCAACATGGGGACGCTGGTCGGCTCCTGGGCCAGCGTCGCCAGAATGCTTGATGAGATCGATACGGTTCCCGGTGCGGGCGGCGTATTGCTGACCTTTGACGATTTCGTCGAAGGCATTGAAAACTTTGGTCGTTACATCCAGCCGTTAATGAAAACGCGCCAGCACATCGGCATTGAGCAGAAAGAGGTCGCATGATGAACATTGTTGAAAATCAAACCGTGGTTCGCCGCGCGCCCGATAATGCTGGCGAGGAAAGGGTGCTGGCCGCGCGTCCTGAAGCCATTGGTTTCACCCCGCAGCAGACGGCGCTTATTGTGGTGGATATGCAAAACGCTTACGCCTCGCAGGGCGGTTATCTTGATCTGGCAGGCTTTGACGTGTCTGCCACCGCGCCGGTCATTGCCAATATCAAAGTGGCGATTGCCGCTGCTCGCGCGGCAGGCATTAAAGTGATCTTTTTCCAGAACGGCTGGGACAATCAGTATGTCGAAGCCGGGGGCGCGGGCTCGCCCAACTTCCATAAATCCAATGCGCTGAAAACAATGCGCAAACGTCCCGAGCTGATGGGCAAACTGCTGGCGAAAGGGGACTGGGATTACGATCTGGTCGATGAACTGCAACCCCAGCCGGGCGATATTGTGCTGCCAAAACCACGCTACAGCGGCTTCTTTAATACCCAGTTGGATAGCCTGCTGCGCAGCTACGGCATTCATCATCTGGTTTTCACCGGCATCGCCACCAACGTGTGCGTCGAATCCACCCTGCGTGACGGCTTCTTTCTGGAATATTTTGGCGTCGTACTGGAAGACGCGACACACCAGGCGGGCCCCGAGTTTGCGCAAAAAGCCGCGATTTATAACATCGAAACGTTTTTTGGTTGGGTCTCCAGCGTAAGCCACTTCTGCGACGCGGTGGGTTACAAAACTGAACAAAACGCGGCCTGACCGCTTGTGAAAAGGACAATGAACGATGCCTAAACGCGCCATTATTCCAGCCGGCAGCGGTGTTCCGCTGGCGCCATTTGTTCCCGGTACGCTTGCCGATGGGGTCCTGTACGTTTCCGGTACTTTGCCTTTTGATAAAGACAACAACGTCGTACATGTGGGCGATGCGGCAGCACAAACCCGCCATGTACTGGAGATCATCAAAAGCGTGATCGAAACCGCAGGCGGCAGCATGGATGACGTCACCATGAACTCGATTTTTATCACCGACTGGGCGAATTACGGGGCAGTGAATCAGGTCTATGCGGAGTATTTCCCGGGTGAAAAACCGGCAAGGTTCTGCATTCAGTGTGGGCTGGTGAAACCGGATGCGTTGATCGAAATCGCATCGATTGCCCACCTTGGCAAATAATCTGTTCGGTGATGTATTTCATCTGAGGAAACAGTATGTATTACAAGGTATTGGGTCAGCAAAACGCTGATGCAGAAACCGTCGTGCTCTCCTCGGGTCTCGGCGGCTCCGGGGGATTCTGGCAGCCTCAGCTGGCGATGCTCTCGGCGCATTTTCGGGTGGTGGTCTATGACCAGTACGGCACCGGCGCCAGTCAGGGTAGCGTACCCGCCGGTTACCGGATGGAGGATATGGCCGATGAGCTGGCAGGCTTACTTAACGCGCTGAATATCAGCCGCTGTCATCTGGTCGGTCACGCACTGGGCGGCATTATGGGTCTGCATCTTGCCCTGCGTTATCCCGCGCTGCTGCAAAGTCTGGTGGTAATTAATGGCTGGACAGTCCTTAACAGCCAGACGCGCCGCTGCTTCGACGTCCGTCGGAACCTGCTGCTTAACAGCGGCGTAGATGCCTACGTGCAGGCGCAGCCGCTGTTTCTGTACCCGGGTGACTGGCTTTCTGAACATGAAGCTTTCCTGCAGGAAGAGCGCCAGCATCAGGTGGCGAACTTTCAGGGGATGGAAAACCTGCTGCATCGCCTGCAGGCGCTGATGGACTCCGATCTGACCACCTCGCTCAAAGGCGTCATCGCGCCGACCCTGGCGTTGAGCGCTAAAGATGATTTGCTGGTGCCCTGGTCCTGTTCAGCCGATCTCGCCTCGCGTCTTCCCCATGGCGAGCACCGGCAAATGGGCTACGGCGGACATGCCATGAGCGTAACGGACCCCGATACGTTTAACCCGATTTTACTGGACTGGCTGCAGCGGCAGGCTTCGCATCCATCCGGAACACCGTCTGATTTCATACCTGTGGAGATGCCATGACCGAAGCATTAACCGCCAGCGCGCTGGCCACGTTGTTCACCGAAGCCCGCACCCATAACGGCTGGCTGAATAAACCGGTAACAGGCGAACAACTGAAAACGATTTACGAACTGGCGCGCATGGGGCCGACCTCGGCGAACTGCAGCCCGGTGCGCATCGTATTTATTCAGAGCCAGGAAGCGAAACAACAACTGGCGCCGGCACTTTCCAGTGGCAATCTGAAGAAAACGATGACCGCTCCGGTGACGGCGATTATTGCCTGGGATCCGGAATTCTATGAGCTGCTGCCTGAACTGTTTCCGTCCGGCGATGCCCGTTCATGGTTCACCTCCAGCCCACAGCTGGCACAGGATACCGCGTTCCGCAACAGCAGTTTACAGGCTGCGTATCTGATTATGGCCTGTCGCGCGATCGGCCTGGATACCGGACCGATGTCCGGTTTCGACAATGCCAAAGTTGATGAAACCTTTCTGGCGCAAGAAGGCTGGAAATCGAATTTTCTGATTAACATTGGTTACGGCGACAGCAGCAAAGTCTATCCGCGCGCACCGCGCCTGGACTTTGACCGCGCCTGTCGCGTGCTGTAAGCATCACCGATCATGACTGAGGACACGAGCATGCAATCAACCCTGAACGCCACACTGCCCGCGACCGACATGCCCCTTGCTGAAAAAGAGGCTGCCGTTGAGAAACAGGAATACCGCAATGCCATGGCGCGCCTCGGCTCTGCCGTCAACATCATCACCACTGACGGCCCCGGCGGTCGGGCAGGTTTCACCGCCTCTGCTGTGTGCAGCGTCACCGATACGCCACCGACACTGCTGGTGTGCCTGAACCGTTCTGCGTCGGTACATCCGGCGTTTATACAAAATCAGGTGCTGTGCGTAAACACGCTAGCCGACAGCCACGAATCACTTTCTAATTTATTCGGCGGAAAAACGCCGATGGAACAACGCTTCGACGCCGCCGAATGGACAGATCTCGCCACCGGCTCCCCGATCCTCACTAACGCGCTGGTGTCATTTGACTGCAAGGTCACGCAGATCACCCGGGTCGGTACTCACGATATTATGTTTTGTGAAGTTGTTGCACTCCGTTGCAACGATGACTGCCACGGACTGGCGTATTTCGACCGACGCTATCATCCGCTGATGCGTCAGATAGCCTGTTAACTCAATCCGCATTCAACTTAGTAAGGATCGTACATGGCACATTCCTGGTTTCCGCAATGGCGTAAAAGAGAAGGTAATCTGGATGGCGCGGTGATCGCACCGGATGAACGGCTACCGTTTGGCGCGACGGTGATCATGGGACTGCAACACACGGTGGCGATGTTTGGCGCCACGGTACTCATGCCATTGCTGATGGGGTTTGACGCCAATATGGCGATCCTGATGTCGGGCATCGGCACGCTGCTGTTCTTCCTGGTTGTAGGCGGGCGCGTGCCGAGTTATCTCGGTTCCAGTGCTGCATTTGTCGGGTTAGTGATTGCCGTGACCGGCTACAGCGGCCACGGCGTGAACCCGAATATCGGCGTCGCGCTGGGCGGGATTATCGCCTGTGGCCTGATTTACATGCTGATCGGTTTTGTCGTCATGGCGGTTGGCACGCGCTGGATTGAGCGCCTGATGCCGCCGGTGGTGACGGGCGCGGTAGTGATGGCGATTGGACTCAATCTGGCGCCGATTGCCATAAACAGCGTATCCGCTTCATCGTTTGACAGCTGGATGGCGGTGATGACGGTGCTGTGTATCGGATCGGTGGCGGTGTTTACACGCGGTCTGGTACAGCGACTGTTACTGTTGCTGGGTCTGGTGGCGGCGTACCTGATTTATATGGCGATCACCAACGGCCTCGGGCTGGGCACGCCGGTGAATTTCAGCGCCGTGGCGCAGGCGCCCTGGTTCGGCGTGCCCACCGTCACTACGCCGGTATTCAGCACGCACGCTATGCTGATGATTGCGCCGGTGGCGGTGATCCTGGTTGCGGAAAACCTTGGCCATATTAAAGCCGTGGCGGGGATGACCGGTAAAAATCTCGATCCCTACATGGGCCGCGCCTTTATCGGGGATGGCCTGGCGACCTTGCTTTCGGCTTCGGCGGGCGGCACCGGCGTGACAACCTATGCCGAAAATATCGGCGTCATGGCCGTCACTAAAATTTACTCCACGCTGATTTTTGTTGCCGCAGCGATCATGGCCATTGTGTTGGGTTTTTCGCCTAAATTTGGTGCATTGATCCACACCATTCCTGGCCCGGTGCTCGGTGGAGCATCCATCGTGGTATTTGGCTTGATTGCCGTAGCTGGCGCCCGCATCTGGGTACAAAACCACGTTGATTTGGGCCTGAATGGCAATCTCATCATGGTGGCAGTTACGCTGGTACTGGGTGCGGGCAACTTCACCCTAAGCCTGGGCGGCTTCAGCATGGGCGGCATCGGCACCGCGACCTTTGGGGCGATTTTACTCAATGCTTTCCTGAGCCGCAGCAAAATGGCAAAGACGCCGCCTGAGATTGAGGCAGCCACAGAAACGGCGCTGAGAGAGCCGTAACCTTTTATTGCTGCGTCTGTTGTCTGTGGGTGTTAAGGGTGCCTGGTGATCGTTGCATAACACTAACCAGGCATTTTTCACCGCCTTTGCGCGCCTGACATATTATCTTTTCCTATGCATTCCCCCGCAAACTGAACTGATTTTCGCCCTGATCCCTGAATTAACGTGGGTGCCATAACCTTTTCATCTGACTATAGCCTGCGGTTATATCCTCCAACTAAACAAGCATTCGTCACCTTTTGAAGCGCATGAAATAGTGGGTTCAGAAACTTACCTTTGTCTGAAACGAGAAATATCATGCTAATTCCACAACCCTATTTACTTTTTCTTGGCGATGTCACCGATCCACTCGCGGCAAAAACGGCGCGCGGTATTCATATCTGGCGGCCGGAGCAGTGCGTGGGCGAAATTAAACTCCCGGGCTGTACTGTCAGCCTGGGTCTGGATGAACTTGACATCATCAGCGCCAAAGCACGCGGCGCGAAAACGCTGGTGCTCGGTACTGCTAACGCAGGGGGCTATCTGCCAGAACACTGGCTGGATACGGTGAAAAGTGCCATCAAAGCAGGCATGAACGTTGCCAGCGGACTGCATCACCGTCTGGTGGACGAGCCCGAACTGGTGACGCTTGCCCAGACGTTTGGTGTTGAGCTTTTTGACTTACGCCATATGCGTCCGACGCTGAGCGTTGGCAGTGGTAAGAAGCGGACAGGCAAACGGATACTGACTGTTGGCACCGACTGCTCCGTGGGCAAGATGTATACCTCACTGGCGCTGGAAGCGGCGATGCGTGAGCGCGGAATGAAAGCGGATTTTCGCGCTACAGGTCAGACAGGGATTCTGGTGGCGGGTGAAGGGATTGCCGTGGATGCGGTCATCGCGGATTTTATTGCCGGTGCGGCCGAAGCGCTGTCACCCGCGAATGATGAGGATCACTGGGACATCGTTGAAGGGCAGGGGTCACTGTTCCACCCCTCTTACGCAGGCGTCAGTATGGGGCTCATGCACGGTGCGCAACCTCACTGGTTGGTGATGTGCCATGAAATGGGGCGCCCCCATATGCGCCATTTACCTCATCAGCCAATGGTCAGCCTGAAAGACTGCGTTGAAGCCAATCTGCGCGCTGCCCAGGTGACCAGCGCGTCCGTCCAGCTGGCGGGGTTTGCCATTAACACCTCAAATTACACGGAAGACGAAGCGCGCGCCTATTGCGCCGAAGTCAGCGCAGAGTTTGGTTTACCGGCTACGGATCCTGTGCGTTTTGGCATCGACGAGATCGCCGCACTGCTTCAGGCGCGGGGGTGAAATGAGACAGTTGCAGATTGACGTGGTGGAATTGCCGCTGGCACGGCCCTTTGCTATTTCGCGCGGTACGCGTACCGCCGTCACGGTTATCCGGGTCACGCTGGAGCAAAACGGTTTCATTGGGCGGGGCGAATGTACGCCCACGGCGCGCTACGATGAAACGCCAGACAGCGTTCAGGCCGAGCTTGAGGCAGTGCGCGCTGACGTTGAAGCCGGCCTGAGCCGTCATGATCTGCAACACCGCTTACCCGCCGGTTCCGCGCGCAACGTGCTGGACTGTGCGCTGTGGCGACTGGATGCCGCCCGCGCCAGTCAAACGCTATGGCAGAAAAGTGCACGTCCTCAGCCACGCTCGGTGATCACGGCGGAAACCCTCAGCCTCGATACGCTGGAAAATATGGCGCTGGCGGCGGCGGATGCCGTATCGCGTGGCGCCATCCTGCTCAAAATTAAGCTCAATCGTGATGCGGTTCTGGAAAAGGTGGCGGCCATCCGCGCTGCGGCACCGCGCGCCACGCTGATTATCGACGCTAATGAGGCCTGGTCGGGAATGGACCTGGAAAGCCTGCTGGCCGCACTTCAGGGCTATAACATTGCTATGGTCGAGCAACCGCTTCCCGCCGGTCAGGATCAGGACCTGCAACGTTTTCATCATCCGGTTCCCGTTTGTGCTGATGAGAGTTGCCATACGCGCGAGGATATTGCCGGACTGCGGAACCGCTACGAGATGATCAACATCAAGCTGGATAAGTGCGGTGGCCTGACGGAAGCGCTGGCGATGGTAGAAGAAGCACAAAAGCAGAATATGCGCATCATGGTCGGCTGCATGCTGGGCTCATCACTGGCGATGGAAGCCGCATTGCCGGTGGCGGTTAACGCAGAGCACGTCGATTTAGATGGCCCTATCTGGCTTGCTGCCGACAGTTCTCCTTTTTTGACCTACTCCGAAGGCCGTATCTGGCTATAACTCTACGAGGCGACGATGACGGACACACGACTCACTTCTTCTGCCAACAGTGCCGCCGGTTCATCACCCGTGCTTGATATTCGGGATCTCAGCGTCTCATTTCGTGGGCGCAGCGGCGAGAATCAGGCACTAAAAGGCATCAGTTTTGCCATTAATCCGGGCGAAATTGTCGCCGTAGTGGGTGAGAGTGGCTCAGGGAAATCAGTCACTTCTTTGGCCGTAATGGGCTTACTGGCGAACAGCGGCCGTATCGATCGCGGCAGCATGCAGTTTCGCGATCGTGGCGGAAAAGTACATGCGCTGGAAACACTGGATGAAAATCAGCGCCGCACGTTGCGTGGTTGCGAAATGGCGATGATCTTTCAGGAGCCCATGACCTCGCTGAATCCGGTGCTGCGCGTCGATGACCAGCTCACTGAAGCGTTACGCGATCATCAACAGTGCGACAAGAAAGAAGCGCATGCGCGCGTGCGTGAATTGCTTCGACAGGTGCGTATTGCCGATGTGGATCGTGTCATGAAAAGCTATCCGCACGCACTCTCAGGCGGTATGCGCCAGCGGGTGATGATTGCGCAGGCGCTGGCCTGTGATCCGCAACTTCTGATTGCTGACGAACCTACAACCGCGCTGGATGTTACCGTGCAGGCGCGCATTCTGCACATTCTGCGTGAGCTGCAACGCGAGAAACAGATGGCGGTGCTGTTTATCACTCACGATATGGGCGTCGTGGCTGAAATCGCCGATCGTGTCGTGGTCATGCTGCGTGGCGAAGTCGTCGAACAGGGCAGCGTCGCAGCGGTTTTTGCCGCCCCGCAGCACCCGTATACCCAGGCTTTGCTGGCGGCGGTGCCGAGACTGGGCGACATGCGCGAATATGCGTGGCCGCAACGCTTTCCGCTGCTCGGCACACAGAATACCGTCGAAAATGAACAGCATACCGCGCGCTACGACACCGCGCCGTTGCTCGATGTGCGTGGGTTGAAAGTCTACTATCCCATCCGCAGCGGCATCTTTTCGACGCTCACGCATCATGTCCATGCGGTTGAGCAGATTGATTTCAGTCTGTGGCCAGGTGAAACCCTGGCGATCGTGGGCGAAAGCGGCTGCGGCAAATCGACGACCGGCCGTGCGCTGATGCGCCTGATCAACAGTGACGCCGAAAGCATTCACTTCGAAGGGAAAGAAATCTCTCACCTGAAAGAGGCAGCATTCCAGCCGCTCCGCCGTGAAATTCAGATGGTGTTTCAGGATCCCTACGCCTCACTGAACCCTCGGCTTACCGTGGGTTTCACCATTGCCGAGCCCTTGCTGTTACATGGCATGGTGTCCTCACTGGAACAGGCTTCGCCACAGATAGATGCGTTGCTGAAGAGCGTTGGTCTGCTGCCCGAGCACGCGCGTCGGTATCCACACGAATTTTCAGGTGGTCAGCGCCAGCGTATTGCCATTGCCCGCGCCATGGCCCTGAAGCCCAAAGTGATTATTGCTGATGAAGCGGTATCGGCCCTTGACGTCTCCATTCAGGCGCAGGTGGTGAACCTGATGATGGATCTGCAGCAGCAAACGGGCGTGGCGTGGATTTTCATCTCTCACGATATGGCGGTCGTCGAGCGCATTGCCAACCGTGTGGCGGTGATGTACCTCGGCCAGATTGTGGAGCTTGGGCCGCGTCAGTCGGTATTTAATCAGCCGCAACATCCTTATACCCAACGCCTGCTGGCCTCCGTGCCGGTGGCGGATCCCGAGAACCGTCAGCCCCGTATTATCGATGACAGCGAAATCCCTTCGCCGTTAAGAAAAGTGGGCGAAACGGTCACTAAACCCCGTTATCGACAGGTTGCGCCTCAGCACTGGGTCGCTGACGGCATTGCATTGCGATAATTCAACGACCAGGAGATTTTTATGAAAACGCTGTTTCGCCGTACTTCACTCGCCCTCGCATTGACGACGACGCTGGTCATGACTGCACAGGCACAGGATCTGCGTATTTCAATGTATGCCGATATTACGGGGCTGGATCCGCACGATACCTCAGACAATGTCAGCTATTCGGTGCAGAGTGGTATCTTTGAACGACTGTTTCAGTTCGATCCACACATGAAGCTCCAGCCCTGGCTGGCCACCGGTTATACCTCAAATGAAAATGCAACGGAGTTTACGCTGACGTTGCGCAAAGGCGTCACCTTCCAGGATGGCACACCTTTTGATGCGGAAGCCGTCAAAGCCAACCTTGATCGCCTGGCAGACCAGAAAAAAGGGCTAAAGCGTAACAGCCTGTACAAAATGATCGATAAGGTTACGGTGCTGGCACCCGATCAGGTAAAAATCGATCTTAACCAGTCGTTTGGTGCCTTTATTAACACGCTGGCACATCCTTCCGCAGTGATGTGGAGCCCGTCCATTCTCAAGCAATATCCAGACGAAGCCCAACTCCGGTTGCATCCGGTGGGTACCGGTCCGTTTAAATTTGTTGACTGGACACCGGGCAAAGCGGTCACGCTGGCGAAGTATGACGGTTACTGGCAGCAGGGATGGCCAAAAGTCGATCATGTTATCTTCTCACCCAGCCCGGAAGATGCAACACGCGTAGCCGCGTTGAAGTCGGGTCAGGTTGACGCAATCTGGCCATTGCCTTCGGATCTGATTGCTGCCGTGAAGCAAGACAGCAACCTCTCTGTTCAGCGCGATCCCAGCATTTATCTTTATTACATGGCGATTAATACGCAGCACAAGCCACTGGCAGATGTTCGCGTGCGTCAGGCAATCAACTATGCGATTGACCGTAATCTGTGGCTGAAGGTGGCCTTTGCTGGTTTAGGTAAACCTGCCACATCCGCCATGCCCGAAGGTGTCCAGTTTTATCAGAAACAAAACGATCCTGATTATCACTATGCGCCGGATAAAGCCAAAGCGCTGCTGAAAGCGGCGGGCTATCCGAATGGTCTGGATCTCAAACTCTGGGTTACGAATGCAACGGCCAGCGTGCGCGCCGCTCAGGTACTGAAAGCGCAGCTGGGCACGGTGGGCATTCGTGCCACAGTAACTCCGATGGATTCCGGCACGCGCAACGCTAAGTTATGGGGCGTACAGGACCCGAAAAAGGCGGAATTTGACCTGTACTATGGTGGCTGGTCGACGTCCACAGGCGATGCCGACTGGGCGCTGCGTCCGCTGTTTGCCACCGAATCCTGGGTGCCCACCTCCTACAATGTCTCCTATTTCAGCAATCCTGATGTAGACAAAGCCATTGCCGCCGGGCTGGCAACGGCCGATCCGGCAAAGCGTGGTATCGCCTATGCGCAAGCACAGAAACTCATATGGCAGGATGCACCGGTGGCATTCCTTGGTACGCCAGACAATCTCGTTGGCAAACGCCGCACCCTGAATGGTGTTTCCATGCTGCCTGATGGCAATTTGCTCTTCACTCAGGCGTCGTTTAAATAAGACGCGGATTGCTCTCACGTCCCTTTCCCTCGCAGGGCAAAAGGACGTGAGGGCACCCGTCACAGTGCATTTCAAGGAATGGCATGTTTGCATACATCCTTCGCCGATTACTGGAGATGATCCCGGTTTTGCTGGTGGTCTCGCTGCTGGTTTTCGGTTTTATCAAGCTGCTGCCGGGCGACCCGGCGCGCATCTATGCTGGACCGGATGCGCCCATTGAGGCGGTTGAAGCGGCGCGTCAGCACCTTGGGCTTAACGATTCGCTGCCACAGCAGTACGTCCACTGGATCGATAGCCTGTTACACGGCGATCTTGGCACCACCTACCGCACCCAGCAACCGGTGCTGCAGGTGATTAAACAGGGCTTCATGCCAACGCTTTGGCTCGCCTTAGCGGGGTTTGCCTGGTCAGTGATTCTCGGCCTCGTACTTGGCGTTCTCGCGGCACTGAAGCGAGGAAAATGGCAAGACTGGACGCTGATGAGCATGGCGGTGGGCGGTATCTCAATGCCTGCTTTCTGGCTGGGTCTGTTGCTGATCCAGTTCGTCGCGATGCCTTTTGGGCTGTTCTCAGTCAGCGGTTTCAACAAAGCCAGTGATATTGTCCTGCCCGCCATCACGCTGGGTTCGTCAGTGGCGGCAGTGATGGCTCGGTTTACCCGCTCAGCCTTCCTGGAGGTGGCGCAGGAAGATTACGTGCGGACCGCGAAAGCCAAAGGACTGCGTAACCGCCTCGTGACGTGGAAACATGTGATGCGTAATGCACTCATTCCGGTGATTACCATGCTCGGTTTGCAGTTCGGTTTTCTGCTGGGCGGCTCCATCGTCGTGGAGAGCGTCTTCAACTGGCCGGGGTTAGGCTGGTTGTTGATTGAGTCGATAAAAGCGCAGGATCAGCCGGTTATTCAGGCGCTGGTGATGCTGTTCGTGTTTGAATTTATTGTCATTAATCTGCTGGTCGATCTGCTTTACGCGGTCGTCAATCCGGCGATTCGTCTGCGACAGGAGCCGAGATGAGTATTCAATCGCTGACTGAAAACCCGCCTCAGGTCATCCGTTCGCCGTGGCGCGATTTCCTGCATGCCTTTGTGCGTAATCCTCTGGCGCTGGTCTCAGGCGGATTTGTACTGTTGTTGATCGTGGTGGCGATCTTTGCGCCCTGGCTAGCCCCCTGGGATCCGATGGCACCAGACTGGATGGCGTTGTCGTCACCGCCCAGCGCGGCACACTGGATGGGAACCGACGAGCTGGGGCGTGATCTGCTCAGTCGCATTATCTATGGGGCGCGTATCTCGCTCTATGTCGGCGTGCTGTCCGTAACGCTCGGCATGATTGTCGGTGTGGTGTTGGGTTTACTGGCAGGCTATTACGGCGGCTGGGTCGATATGCTGATCATGCGCGGCGCCGACGTGTTATTCGCTTTTCCCGGCATGTTACTGGCCATTGCGGTTGTCGCGCTACTTGGAACCGGCCTGAACAATGTGATCATCGCGGTCGCGGTGTTCAGCGTACCCGTTTTTGCCCGTATTGTGCGCGCCTCGACGCTGTCATTGAGACAGGCCGCCTATGTGGAAGCCGTTCGCTGTGCCGGTGCACCCGATCGCATCATTATCCTGCGACATATTTTGCCCGGTACGCTTTCCAGCGTGATTGTCTACTTCACTATGCGCATCGGCACCAGTATTCTCACCGCAGCGGGCTTAAGCTTTATTGGCCTGGGGCCGGAGCCGGATGTGCCTGAATGGGGTAATATTCTGGCGATGAGCCGGAGCATGATGATGGCTGGCGCATGGCACATGAGCGTGTTTCCGGGGCTGGCGATTTTTATCACGGTGCTGGCGTTCAACCTGCTCGGCGACGCGCTGCGCGATACGCTCGACCCGAAACTGAAGAGCTGACCATGGATTTTCAACAATTGCAGCGCGATCTGCTGCTAAACCACTGGCGTCACGCGCGTACGTTGGGACAGCCGCGCGGCGCTTGCGGGCCCGGCAATCGAATCAGCGATGTTGCCGGCGTGCGCGTCGGACATTACACGCTGAATGATGGAGAAAGGCAGACTGGCGTCACCGCTATCGTTCCGCCGGGCGACAATGTGTTTCTCACGCCGCTGCCGTGTGGCGCGGAAGTCCTCAATGGCTTTGCAAAACCGGTCGGGCTGGTACAGGTCGAGGAGCTTGGCGTGTTACAGACGCCGATTCTGCTCAGCAACACGCTGGCGGTGGGCACGCTGTTTACTACGCTGGTCCGGGATGCCATCCGTCGTAATCCGGAGCTGGGGCGGACATTGCCCACGGTAAATCCGCTGGCACTGGAGTGCAACGATGGCTGGCTTAATGATATCCAGTCGTTGTCCATCACCGAGGCGATGGCGCAGGCGGCATTGCGCACGGCCTCCGCCGATTTTGCACGCGGCAGCGTCGGGGCAGGGCGCGGGATGAGCTGTTTTAGCCTGAAGGGCGGGATCGGCACGGCCTCTCGTGTTATTCCCTCGCTCAACGCCACGCTCGGGGTGCTGGTGCTGGCAAATTTTGGTTCGCTAAGCGCACTAACGCTTGACGGTGTGCGACTCGGCGACATGATAGCGCCGCTGCTGGCCGGGCAACCGCCGCAGCGTGATGCCGGCTCTGTCATCATCGTGATGGCCACGGATGCGCCACTGGATGCGCGTCAGTTGAAACGCATTGCCCGGCGTGCCGGCGCCGGCCTTGGACGGTTGGGCAGCTACTGGGGCCACGGTTCAGGCGATATTGCCGTGGCGTTCTCAACGCAACCCCTGCCGCAACCGCCTCAGGATGACCAGCTGGAGCCGCTGCTTGCCGCCGCGGCAGATGCAACCGAACAGGCTGTTCTGGATGCCTTGTTGAGCGCGGAGGCCGTCACCGGCTTTCGTGGTCACCATCGGCCCTCACTGACTCAGATTCTGGACAAATTAACCGCATGAAAATTTTTATCTCTGCCGATATTGAAGGTATCGCGGGCGTCATGCGCCCGGAGCACTGCACACCAGGCAACCCGGAATATCAGATGGCCCGGGGGCTGATGGAACAGGAAGTCAATGCCGCGATTGAGGGCGCTTTCGCGGGGGGCGCAACGGAGGTGGTGGTCGCCGACAGCCATGCGCAAATGACCAATTTACGTGCGGAAAATATTGATCCACGCGCCCGACTGGTGCAGGGTAAACCTCGCGGTCTGTCGATGGTTGAAGGGATCGAGCAGCAGACGTTCGACGGATTATTTCTGGTGGGCTATCACAGCGCAGCAGGCGAACCTGGCGTACTGGCGCACACCATTAACGGCCGCGCATTCTGGCGTATCCATATCAATGGCCTTGTGATGGGGGAAACCGACATTTATGCCGCCGCTGCCGCTGAACAGGGTACGCCTCTGTTGTTGGTCACCGGCGACGATCAGCTCCAGAGCTGGATAGCAGAATATTATCCCACGGTTGATTACGTCTGTGTAAAACGCGCCATTTCCCACACCTGCGCGGAATCCATCAGCCCCAAAGCGGCGCAGCGTGCAATATGCGCCGCGGCAAGCGCCGCACTGCAGCATTCACATCAGGCAAGCACGACTCGCCTGGCCGCGCCTTATCGCATGCAGCTCCAGGCCAGCAAACCCGTGCTGGCCGATCTGTTTAGCCTGATTCCTGGTGTCACGCGCATTGATGCGGTTACCGTGGAGTATCAGGCGGAGCGGATGGGTACGTTGATCGGCTTGCTCAGTGCCTTTTCCTATCTGGCGAGTACCCAATCGTCATAAGAGGATGTGCGTATCGGCAGCGGCAACGTTAGCGCGCCTGTTCTGCTGCCCTGAAACACCGCTGCCATACAGGATTACCCATCGGCCAACCGCGCGGCTGGCCATCCAGCGATGTCGCTTCCGTTGCACCACGATGGGGCGAACGCCTGTCCTGACAGCGTTTCCATTCTGTCCGGCCCGGAGGTGCAAAAACCAGCGCGGCAGAGCCCATTTCATCTCCTCTCTTCAGACGCAGTCATCGACTCATACTGATAGCCAGATGAAGGTCGGCGACTCAGCCACCGTCAGCTTTACGGTACAAATTTTGCAAGAGAGCAGGGATTGCCATGTAATGACCCGGGGTTTGGGCTCTGCCGGAAAGCGGTTGCAGGCTTTCCCGTAAAGTTGCGGTGTTGGCAGTCTCATGCAGGCACTGCTGTAAAAGGGTGGTGACAACGGCCTGCGGTCAGGTGAATCCAGTTAAGGTGAATAATAATGCGGCTCCGTCACATAGAGGTATTTCAGGCCATCGTACAGACCGGTAGCATCAGCGCTGCAGCGCGCTTGCTGAATGTGTCCCAGCCGAATATCAGCCGCGTGCTGAATCATGCGGAACAGCAATTGGGTTTTGCACTGTTTGAGCGACGGATACAGGGAATGAGCGTCACGGCGGAAGGGCGACGCCTGCTGCCCGAAGTAGAAGATCTTTATCAACGTTTGCAATCCATTACTCAACTCACCGAACAACTTCGACGCGGCGAAGGGCAGATAGTCCGCGTGGGTGCGGCTCACGCGTTCGGTCAAATGGTGCTGGCACCCGCATTGGTAACCTGGCGACAACAGGTGGCCTCGGTCAGTGTCGAACTGGTCACGGAGCACTTCAAGACTTTGTGCCAAATGATTCTGGAAAATCAGCTTGATTTCGCCCTTGTGTTTGGTCAACAGGTGGATGCAGACCTTTTGGCTGAACCGCTGTTCCAGTCTTCCATGGTGGCGCTGCTGCCGCTCAATCATCCCCAGCATGAACCCGTTTCGCTGGAGTGGTTATGCAGCAATAATCTGCTGATGATGCAGACCCAGGATCCGCTTGGGCGCGTATTACACCGCGCGCTGCGCGATAAAAAGCTGAATCCCGCTGTGTCACTGTCGATTAAAACCTATTCGGTGATTGCGGATATGGTCCTGGCAGGCGGCGGCGTGGGCGTCGTGGATCTGTTCACGGCATGCCGCTATGCCGACCAGCTAAAATTGCTCCCCGTCGCGCAACCGTTGCCGTTTGAAGTGATGCTGATCAGCCGTCGTGATAAACCCCAGTCACAGTCCACTCTGCAACTTAAGCAGGTAATACGTAACAGGCTGTGGGAGATTGCCCGACAGTGCGAAGCACAGTTTCTGGTTGAGAAAGCAAGCTAAAAACGGCTTCTGGTGAATCTGGTGGTACACCTGTTATCGGCAAAGGTTTGCGTCACTGTTTTGCCTTTTGAAACCTGTTCTGGTCGTCCCGGTGCAGTCAGGGATACTTATTTCTTTTAAAGACATCCGGCGCTTTCTGTCCCCGTCAGTTGTTCCGGCAGGGACTGAGAAGGGCACACACTTTACTTCTGAATCCAGCAAGGGCCCGGCCTGCCAAAGAGGTATCCCTGGAGTAACGGACATTCATTCGTCTTTAGCCACTCCGCCTGTGCAGGCGTTTCCACGCCCTCTGCGGTCACTTCAACCTGGAGTTGACGGCAGAGTGAAAGAACGGAGCTGACGATGGCTGCCGCTCCGGAGTCCAGGTGCAAATCGTTAATAAACGACCTGTCTATTTTTATCCTGCTGAACAGTCCGGAACTGAGGTGGTTCAGTGAAGAAAAGCCCGTACCAAAATCATCCAGTACGATATGAATTCCGGTATCCCTGAACCTGCGAATCATTTCGTAACTGCCTTCGGGGTTGTCGAACAGCGCCGACTCGGTGATTTCGAGCTCCAGCCGGTTTGGGTGCAGCCCACTCTCAATAAGAACCGTTTTCACCCTGTTGGCCAGCTGTGGATCACGAAACTGACGGGGCGAGATATTAACTGCCACGCGTTCGTGCCCTGACCACTCCGCCATATCGTTGCAGGCTCGCTCAAGCGCGAATGCGCCAATATCATGAATAAGCCCGGTTTTTTCAGCGAGCGGGATGAACACGTCAGGCGAAACATTTCCCCTTACAGGATGATTCCAGCGCAGCAGAGCTTCATAGGAAACCACTTCCTCACTGATGCTGCAGACGACGGGCTGGTAAAAAATCTGCAGCTCACCGTTCTCGAGCGCACCACGCAGGTCATTTTCCAGGCTAAAGCGCTCTGCCGCCGAACTGGCTAGCTCATCGGTAAAAATTACCCAGCCTTTGCGCCCGGCTGACTTGGCAGCGTAGAGGGCGATATCGGCTGCCGATAACATGCTTTCGGCATCACGCGCATAGCCCGGAAAGAGGCAAACCCCGAAGCTGCAACCCGAGGTGACTTTCCGCCCTTTCAGCATGAAGGGCTCCTTCAGGACCATCGTCAGGCGTGACGCTGTTTCGCTTGCGTCCTCTGCCGAGCTAATGCCGGGCAAAACGGCAACGAACTCGTCACCGCCCGTGCGGGCCAGAATGTCGCCCGGGCGCAGGACTGACAGTAGCCGTGCTGAAACCTCAATGAGCAAGGTATCGCCCGCCGCGTGACCCAGAACGTCGTTGACGCTTTTAAACCGATCTATGTCAGACACCATGACCGCAAAGGGTTCGTCACCGTCCAGAAGCGTTTCAAGCTCAGGCATCAGGCCACGGCGGTTGAGAAGCCCTGTCAGCGGGTCATGAAGGGCCAGATGGTTCGCTCTGACCGCAGCCTGATACTCCGCCGTGACGTCCAGTATGGTATACAGGAGATAGTCATCTCCGCCGCCCGAATTCAGCCTTTCAGCGGAAATCCGTAGTGAAAATTCCGGCTCATTATCGCCCGAAGAAACCGTTTCACTAAAGCCCTGGTCGGGGAGGAGGTCAAATGCCTGCCTGAACACAGCCGCGAGATTGTCTGGCAGGCCCGCAGGCAGGGCGGTTCGGGTATTCCCACTGCGTACCCGTTCTTGCAGACAGGACAAATTCATAGCCGTCGGGTTCGCGCGTATGATGTCCCCCGATGCAACGTCACACAGGATGAGCGCGCAGGGCGTGTGGCTGAATACGGCGTCGAGCACCTTATTTGTGTCTGATAACTCGGTTTCCCTTTTCAGGATAACTTTTTGAGCGATGCGGAGCGCCGCCCTTTCCTGATAGCCTTGTGAAACGTCCCGCACGATTTTGATAAAGGCCGCATTATCTTCATCGGACGGATTGAGAAATTCTATTTCAACTGATGCCCGAAACGCGCTGCCGTTTTTGCGCAGGCGCCAGCCTTCTCCTGTGAACTTGCCGCGCTCACGGGCCTCCCTCAGGTTGGCCTCAGGGATATTCCTGGCCTGCTCATCTTCATCATAAAAAACCGAAATATGCTGCCCTCGGATATCGCGGCTATCCCATCCCTTGATCTCACGGCATCCAAGATTCCAGCTCATCACTTCTCCGGTGGAAGACAGCAGATATATCGCACAAAGAGACGTTCTGGCCACGGCGGCCCCCAGTTGGTCATTGGTTACGGATTTCATGTGGCTATCCTTGATGAGTTCATCGACCTGTTCGGAGATGATCTGGCGTTAAAAACGATTATCGGCGCCGTTAGCCAGAAACAGAGACAAAAATTTGTAAAAATTTAGTTAGAGGCCATATTACGCCACCTGTCTGGACCAGCCCAATCATAATGCACACGGGACTTAGCAGCGTTCGCTTTTCGCTGTAGAGTCAGTCGTTTCACGCACAATTAATTTTTTAAAAGTCTGCCGCAAGTGACTTAATGCAAATCCAAACAGCGCTATCTGCTGTACGCATTCCGGAGGCACCGATCTCACCAATACGGTTATCATCCCGCAAAAAGCGCGGAAGCCTTTTGCCGCTATCCTGTTTATGTGTTTAGATTGATAGAAATCTATCATCACCAGGCTGAGTAATGAAAAAAATCTCTATGTCAGCGGTGGCACGAGCAGCCGGCGTGGGCGTCGCTACCGTGGATCGCGTGCTTAACAACAGAGCTTCTGTTAAACAGGAAACCCGGCAACGGGTCCTGCGCGCCGCTGAAGCCTTAGGCTACCGTGAAGACCTCATTAAGGTCATGACGCCGGACGTGACAGCGGCCAACATCCCCGTGCGTATCGGGTTCATTTTGCTACCCAATAATTATTCTTTTTATCAGGTACTTTCAGAAGAAATCAGTCGATGCGCAGAGGGAAAACTGGCGACGAAACCGGCGTTTATGTGGGCCGATATTCACGATGTGGAGAACGTCGTATCGTCTCTGGAAGCGCTGGCAGAACGCGTTGATATCATCGGGCTTGTTGCTCTGGATCATCCCCTTATACGACATACGATTAAGCAGCTTTCCGCCTCAGGTGTGCAAATTTTCACGTTGTTTTCTGATCTCTCCCCCTGTGGTCAGGCGGGCTATATCGGGCTGGATAACCTCAAAGCAGGACGTACGGCGGGATGGTTTGCTGAACGCATGACAGAAAAAGAAAGTGTGATTGGCGTGCTACTGGGTGACCACCGTTTCAACTGCCAGGAAAGCTGTGAAATAAGCTTTCGTTCATACCTGCGTGAAAACAGAAAAGATGCCGTGGTTCTGGAGCCTCTCCAGACGCTTGAATGTATCAATGGGGGCTATCTGGCCGCGACGCAGCTGCTGAAAGACAACCCATTCATTACAATGATTTATGCGCCATGTGGTGGTGTGGAAGGGGTGATTAAAGCCGTTTCTGAAAGCCCGCGGGATGATATAAAAATTCTCTGTCATGGTCCGTTTATCGGCGATGAAATGGCGCTGATTGAGGGACAGATCGACATCATGATACGTCACCGCATTGATGCCGTGGCTGAAAAGATCGTCTCTGTTTTTATCAGCAGATATCAAGAGAACGATCGCAATCCGGTTTACGTTACCCTGCCTTTCGATCTCATCACTCGGGAAAATATCTGAATCACTCCGGCTTCTGCCGAAGGCTTGCGCAGCCTGCATTTGATGTAAAACAATCAAATAAATGATATAAAAAAATCATGATCGCTATCAAATAACTCACTTCGAAGAGTTGCCGGTGTTAAAAAACCGGCGCAATACTGCGCGCATTGAGCCAGACGATTGCCGTCGGGGCGCTCAGTGTTCATCAGTGTTGCCGCATCCGGAGAAAAAACATCATGACGATTTCCATCGCGACTGCGCCCTGCAGCTGGGGAGTGGATGACCCGAAGAATCCTTTTCTTCCCCCCTGGCAGAGCGTGCTTAAAGAAGCCGCGCTTGCAGGTTATAAAAGCCTGGAACTGGGGCCGTGGGGATATTTGCCCGTCCAGCCGGATGCGCTAAAAGCTGCGCTTGCCGAATTCCAGCTGTCGATCGTTGCTGGCACCCTTTTCGACGATTTGGTGAGTGAAGAGAACTTTCCGGCCATGATCGCGCTGACCCATAAAATCTGTCACAACCTGAGCTTCCTTTCCGAACAGGGCAAACCTACACCTTATCTCGTCATCATCGATTTCGGCGATCCTGAACGGGCAGCCACCGCGGGCCAGTCTGAAAAAGCGCCACGACTGAACGACAGCGACTGGCAGACCATGATGAGACATATCACCGTTCTGAGTGAGATCGCCTGGAAAGAGTACGGTGTCAGACCGGTCATTCATCCCCATGCAGGCGGCTGCATTGAGTTTGCCGATGAACTGGAAAGGCTGGTTCGCGATATTCCTCATAGCGTTGCCGGCCTTTGTCTGGATACCGGCCATTTGTATTACGCCGGCATGGATCCTGTTGCTGCGCTGGAACGTTACTGGGACCGGATTGATTACCTTCATTTCAAAGACGTCAACGAGGTTGTCTGGCGTCAGGCCATCAAACAAGGGCTGGATTTTTTCACCGCCTGTGCCCAGGGCGTCATGTGCCCACTTGGCAGCGGCGCTATCAACTATCCCGATGTCCACGCATTTCTGCGCCAGCGCCATTATCAGGGCTGGATCACTATTGAACAGGAAAGGGATCCGCGTGATGCGGACACCAGCCTGCGTGACGTCACAGCAAGTCTGCACTATCTGCACTCAGTCGGTTTTTAAGGAGAAAGGTCATGATTAACGGCATTAAACCGCTTAAAAATTCACTGCGGTGGGGCATGGTGGGCGGCGGCGGTACCAGTCAGATTGGCTACATTCACCGTTCATCAGCACTCCGCGATAACACATTTACCTTAGTTGCCGGGGCGTTCGATATTGATGCTGCACGTGGCCGCGCCTTTGGTGAAGCTCTGGGCCTTTCCCCGGACAGGTGCTATGCCGACTATGAAACCCTGTTTGCATCAGAAGCAAAACGCGATGATGGCATCCAGGCTGTCTCGATCGCCACACCTAACAACACGCACTTTGCGGTCTGCTGCGCAGCGCTTGAAGCCGGTCTCCATGTGATATGTGAGAAACCGCTGTGCTTTACGGTGGAAGAAGCTGAACATCTGGCGAAGCTGAGCCGGGAGAAAAAGAAGATCGTCGGCGTGACCTACGGTTACACCGGTCATCAGCTCATCCTTCAGGCCAGGGAGATGATCGCGCAGGGATTACTGGGTGACATTCGCATCGTCAACATGCAGTTTGCACACGGTTTTCATCACGAAGCCGTTGAACAGAATAACGCCAGCACCAGCTGGCGCGTCGACCCGCGCTTTGTCGGACCCAGTTATGTTCTGGGTGATTTGGCGACCCATCCGCTGTGTATCGCTGAAACCATGGCACCCGAACTGAAAATCAGACGGCTGCTTTGCTCACGCCAGAGCTTTGTGAAAAGTCGGGCGCCTCTCGAAGACAACGCATTTGTTCTGATGGAATACGAGAACGGCGCAGTGGGAAATCTGTGGGCCTCAGCCGTCAACTGCGGATCAATGCATGGGCAGAAAGTCCGCATCGTTGGCTCCAGAGCCAGTATTGAGTGGTGGGATGAGCAGCCAAACCAGCTGCGTTTCGAAATTCAGGGTGAGCCGGTGCGCATTCTGGAAAGAGGCATGGACTATCTGCACCCGGCTGCTCGTGAAGATGACCGGATAGGCGGCGGTCATCCGGAAGGACTTTTCGAAGCCTGGTCGAATCTCTACCGACGTTTCGCGCTGGCAATGGATGCAACCGATCGGGGCGACGACGCATTCCTGAAAAACTTCTGGTATCCCGATGTCCATGCCGGCCTGGCTGGCGTCAGATGGGTGGAAAACTGTGTCCGTTCAGCCGACTCCGGCTCGGTGTGGGTGGAATGCTGAGGTCCTGGTCGTGAGAACCGGACTCAGCCTGTCACACAGGGTTGACAACGCCTGACATTCGATCCGTTTAATGATTTTCGCTGCCTGAACCCGACTCAGGCAGCAAGAGACAACGCAAAGGTGGCATCAATGAAAATCGCTTTCGATGTAGATGTAATCAAAGATCTGGGCATCACCAAAATGGTCCAACAGGTGTCGGAATGGGGATACAACTACATTGAGCAGTCTCCACATCCGGAAATTAACCCTTTCTATAAGCATCCTCGTGCCAGCCGCGAGATCATGGCTGAGTATAAAAAGGCGCTGCGCGAAACAGGTGTGGAAATTTCATCGTTTATCTGTGTTTATCGCTGGTCTGGTCCCGATGAACTGCGCCGACAGGCGGCCGTTAAAAACTGGAAACGTATGGTGGAGATCGCCGTCGAAATGGGCGTACAGGTCATCAATACCGAACTGGCGGGCGATCCTAATCAACCCGAAATCTGCGATGAAATGTTTTACCGCTCAATGGAAACGCTGCTTCCGCTGTTCGAACGTGAGGGTATCCGTGTTGAAATTCAGGCGCACCCGTGGGACTTCTGTGAAGAGAGCGATGAGACTGTCAATATGGTCAGGTCGTTCAGGAGTGATAACGTTAAATATGTCTACAGCGTTCCTCATACCTTTTTCTATGATAAAGGAAAAGGCGACGTAGAGAAGATGCTCCGTCATGCCGGACACGATCTGTCCCATGTTCTTATTGCCGATACCATGAACCACACAAAGCATTGCCGTTACATCGTTAACCCACCAGGCGTGGATGCCACTATTCATCAGCACGTTGGCATCGGCGAAGGCGAAGTAGATTTTGACACGCTGTTCCGAACCTTGCGGGACATGAAGTTTGCAGAGCAGACGTTCAAAGTAGGGGGAGAGCCTATTGTGGCCGCATCGCTTTTTGGTTATCCGGAAAAAATGAAGTATCAGGCCGTGGAAACCCGCGAGCGGATAGAGCGAGAATTGCTTACGCCTCATCCATGAGTGATGTGCCCGGTGAGATGTAAAATTGCTGCCGGGCTTTTTAAAATATGCCTTCCCAGTATTTGCATGCCAGCGTCTTCCTGTAGAACAGGCCATAATCAGCACCGTCGGTGCCGCACAAAGGTCGGGTGCCCCTTTGTCGTACTCGCCTGCTTACCGCTGCGTCCATCGATTTTACGCCTTTCTCTCCGGTAATGACGGATGACTTTTTCTCTCACGCCTCACCACAGAAGGCTTAATCAGAATCAGGGAATCAGGGCTGATTTTTACACTGCGCAAATTAAGCTGGCTCAGAAGGGGGCAACCGCCCGGTAGATCACTAACAGATCGTCGTTATGTTGACGAGACAGGCCAATGCAGACCATGCGCTTTCGCATAGCCTGTCTCTGTGGTCTGCACCGCTACATCATTTGTGGCTGGCGAATAACGTTACCTTTATCAAAGCGTGAGAGCCGGTAGGGGGCAAGGTCGGTATAAACGGGCTTATTCGTCATCATCTGTGCACACAGCAGTCCCGCACCCGGCCCGATGGCAAAACCATGACCACTAAAGCCAGAGGCAATAAACATGCCGGGGATCTGGTTCACTTCATCAATAACCGGCACCAAATCCGGTGTGGTATCAATCCAGCCCGCCCAGGCATAATCGACTTTTGTTCCCTCCAGCGCGGGGAACAAGCGGATTAATTCTGCCAGACCATCATTAACGATGCGTTTATCCGGCGTGGGATCGAGAACCCGGATTTTTTCAAAAGGGGAAGGCGTTTCATGAGACCAACTCCCCGAGGCTTCAGGGCCTGAAAAGAATGAGCCATTCAGCCGGATTTTCAGTTTCTTTGCCACTTTACTGCGGAACATAGGATAAAACTTTGCGGCATATCGGATGTTCTGCGGCGCCAAATCGATCTGGCCCAGGCCCGGAACGGCAACGGTATAACTGCCATCCAGACGGCGACGAACACAGAGTTGCGGCGTGCTCAGACAACCTTTTACAATTTCCGGGGCGGCGGTTGTTTTAAACACCGTGCCCAAAATATTGGCGGCAGGGAGTTCAATCCCATATTGCCTGCAGAAACGCGAATTCCATGCACCGCCGCAACAGATCACCCGGCTGGCTTTGACTAATCCGCGTTCTGTCCAGACGCCAGAAACACGACCGGCGCTGATATCCAGTGCCCGCACCGCGCAACGCTGAAAAATGCTGGCGCCCAGGTTTTGCGCACCTTTCGCGATGGCCGGTGCGGCCTGTGACGGTTCCGCGCGACCATCCGTCGGTGACCACACGCCGCCTCGCCATGCTGTTTTGTCACCAATGCGTTCCTGGGCCTCACGCGCGGACAACAACTGGCTGGTAAAGCCAATCTGCTTTGCCTGCTGGCCCCATTTTTCCCAACGCGCCAGGTCAGCGTCATTTAGCGTGCCATACAGGATGCCGCTGCGCCTGAAGCCCAGATCCATCCCGATTTCAGTACTGAGTTCATCCCAGCGCTGCAGGCTTCGTATCGCCATCGGCAACTCATGCAAATCACGGTTCTGTTGGCGCACCCAGCCCCAGTTTCTACCTGACTGCTCACCGGCAATCACGCCTTTTTCAAACAACGCAACAGAAACGCCTTGTTTCGCCAGTTCATATGCCGTTGACGTCCCAACAATGCCACCGCCTATCACAACAACATCGACAGAGGTGGGGAAGACGGAACTGTCATTAACGCTATCGACCTTAATTCGCATGAGTTAACCTTGTTTCAAATATGATGTCGGGGCGGAATATGCATAATCCACAACACACGGGCTTCGGTGTCGCTGTCGTTAAAAATGTTATGCGGCAGATGGCTTTTAAACTGAAAGCTGTCGCCCGCTTCGATGAAGGTCGTTTCACCATTCACCTCAAGCGCAAGCCGGCCCTCCATGACCACACCTGCTTTTTCACCTATCCCCGTCAGCATCTCTTCAGAGCGCGTGCGGGGAGGGATGCTGATATACATGAACTGGATATCGTGTTCGCCGGACGGCGATAACATCTCTTTGCTAATGCCCTGCTTGCCAACCTGAAAATGCGGTCGCTCACGCCAGCGACGAACATAGTGTTCAGCACCTGGCCGCATCACCTCATGTTGTTCAAGAAAAGCGGTCAAGGGGACATTCAAGACCACCCGAAGCTGCTCCAGTACCCGTACCGTCGGGTTAGCCAGATTACGTTCAATCTGGCTAATTGCCCCTGCCGACACATTGGCCTGTTGCGCCAGTTCTTTGATAGTCATATTGCGAGACTTGCGTATTAATTTTAACCGTACGCCAATATTGATCTCGACGGCACTCTGATCCTCAGAGTGCATTAACGCTGTTTTCATCACCATGTTCCTTAAGGTTTCGTGCCTCCGTGCATGAAAGCGCGATTAGGGCATTCCCCACTTAGCTTTGATTTTTTGCAAAGTGCCATCCGCTTTCATCGCCGTCAGGGCGGTATTGATATCGGCAAGCAGCTTATCGTTGCCTTTTTTCACACCAAAGGCCATGGGCGCGATATGCTCGGGCTTGTAACCATCCACCACATGCATGCCTTTGTACGCACCTGATTTTTCCTGATATTTCATGATCGGGTAATCGTTCATGCCCGCCGCGATACGACCCAGCGACAGATCACGCATCATGTCTGCCGGACTGTCGTACACTTTCACCTCTTTCGGGATACCGCTCTTAATCAGAGCCTGCGTGTAATCGGTGCCTGTCATGGTGCCAACGATATCACCTTTCAGATCCTGCTGAGAGCGATAGACTTTTTTGTTGTCATCACGCACGACCAACCCGGGTCCGAATGCGGTGACCGGCTGTGAGAACGAGATACGTTTTTCACGCTCGGGTGTTGGTGTCATCCCGGCCACGATCATGTCAATTTTGCCAGCAATCACAGACTGAATAAGCGTAGAGAAGGGTACAGCCGTAAAGTTAACATCCAGGTGCTGACGTTTAGCCACTTCGGCAGCCACATCCGGCATGAAGCCTTCAATCTTACCGGTTTTCGTATCCAGAAATGTCGTTGGCGCACTGGAGGGCGGCGAGCCTGCCGTTAGTGTGGCAGCGTGCGCACTGTAAGTGACGCCGAGGGCAACAGACAATAAAGCCATAGTAACGTGCGACCGAATAGACATCACTCACTCCTGATTAACATGCGAACAATTAACTTCACTATAATGAAATTAAATCCCCCCCTGTCAATCTTTTCTTTTTAAAAATGCCGCGCCTCACAAATTAACACAAAACCCTTTGATTTCGGGGCAAAGTGAGCCTTCAATCCTTTTTGTTACATGAATAAGTTAATGCTATGACGTCATCAGATGAAAAGTTTGACAATATTTACGGGTAGCCATATTCATTAAAATGAATTTTAGCCTCACACTCAACACCGGCGGGAGCGCATAATGGACTGGAGCAGTATTCACGTTTACCTTCCCTTTCTTTTGCAAGGGGCGGAAATGACAATTTATATCACGATCTTGTCCTTGCTCATCAGCACGCCGTTAGGTCTGGTGTTTGCTGCCGCAAAAATGTGTCCTTTTAAAATCATCTCCTGGCCCGTGAGCGTCATCATCAATATCACGCGTGCCTTACCGATGATTGTGGTGCTGTTTTATATCTATTTTGTTTTCCCCGATATCGGCATTACCCTGACATCGTTTCAGGCCAGCGTGGTCGGTATCGCTTTCTGCTTTTCTACCTTCCTCGCAGAGATTTTTCGCTCGGGTATTGAATCGGTCGATCGTGGTCAGCTTGAAGCGGCGCGCTCGATGGGCATGAGCTTCTTTAAAGCGATGCGGCGCGTCATCCTGCCTCAGGCTTTTCATGTCGCGCTGCCGCCGTATAGCAATACGCTGGTGATGATGCTGAAAGATTCTGCGCTGGCTTCAACGATTGCGGTTACCGAAATGACCCGGCAGGGACAGCTTCTGGCCGCCTCAACCTTTGATAACACCACCGTATATACGCTGGTGGCGTTACTTTATCTGACCTTGTGCATGCCACTACTGGCTTTCACTAAGCACCTTGAAAATCGTCAGAAAAAAGGAGCCTGAGATGATTGAAATTCTCGATGTCCATAAGCGGTTCGGTGCTGTCGAAGTGCTGAAAGGGGTAAGTTTCCGCGTCGATGAGGGCGAAGTGGTGTGCCTGGTGGGGCCCTCCGGTTCCGGAAAATCGACTGTGCTGCGCTGTATTAACGGGCTTGAAACCTATGAAAGCGGCACCATTCGCGTGCTCGACCAGCATGTTGACAGTAAAAGTAAAAATATCAATTCGCTTCGTCGCCAGATAGGAATGGTTTTTCAACGATTTAACCTCTTTCCGCACCGTAGCGTGCTGGAAAACGTGATGGAAGGTCCGATTTACGTTAACGGTGAATCGCGCAGTAAAGCCGAAAAGATAGCCAAAGAGTTACTGGAAAGAGTAGGACTGGCCGACAAAGTCTCCGCCTGGCCGTCGCAGCTTTCCGGTGGTCAGCAGCAGCGCGTGGCCATCGCACGAACGCTGGCATTGCAGCCGAAAGCCATTCTTTTCGACGAGCCGACATCAGCACTGGATCCGGAGTTAGTCGGCGAGGTTCTGCAGGTCATGCGCAACCTGGCACAGCAGGGAATGACCATGATCGTGGTCACGCATGAGATGCAGTTTGCAAGAGAGGTCGCCGATCGCGTCTGTTTCCTGCACAGCGGACAAATTGTGGAGCAGGGCCACGCTGAACAGGTGCTGTTGCGCCCTCAGGAGGCGCGCACGCAAGATTTCCTGCGGCGGGTTCTGGGAACATCTGCGTCCGGAACAGGATGAGACGGGAGCAATTCTGTCACTCCTGAGACTTTTTAGCGCCTCAAGAAAGCGCATGACGCGCAAACAGCGGATTGACGACGTTACCGTGCAGATACACCCGCCTTGCTGATGGCCACAATCAGCGCGGTTCCGCCGAATCCCCATCACCAGAATGTTTTCGCAGACTTAATTTTCCTGTCACAAGCGCCTTTAGCATTGTCAGTTCCCTGTCTGAATCCGGTTATATTCGGTCAACGACAGGCTCAAACAGAAACTTTCCTGACATTCTCTTTGAAGACACGCTACCAGACCGAAAGGATGGCCGCGTGTGCGTGAGGCCCGTCAGGTACGGGGAAAGCGTGTCCGGAGAAGGAGAACCGTGCAGCTTCCGGATGATGCATTTACCCGGCATCAGTCGTCGGACAAAAAAAGGCCCGTCAGCATGAACGCGACGGGCCAGCACGGAGGCGACGAGAATATTTCTGACAACAGACACATCACAGCGGAGTAACGTTGACCGGTGTTCTGTGAAAGACGTATTTCAACTGCAGGGAGAGTTTATCGGGGCTTGCTGCCATTCTCTCTGGCCTGGTGCTCCAGGCATCTTATAAAATTCTCTATTATCTGCACAGAGTAAGTTATGGCCAGCAACTCTGCCGTGAGCCGGACATCCATACGCATCAGCGTCTCCATGACGCCGGGCTTGCTGAGGACCGGCTTCATATTTTTTACCCGGTCCATCAGATGTGTCCAGTTATTGATAAAGGTGTCCGGGTCAGCATAGGTTCCATCCCTCAGTTGCGTGTAAATCGCGTCAACATCCGCTTTCATTAGCCTGACGGCCTTAATCAGTCTTTCCTCGTAAGTGGGCTGGTTTTCATCAGACACGGAACGTTTCCACCATACCTCTCAGCGCATGCGCCTGCTCAGACAGTGACTGCGAAGCCGAGGATGACTCCTCGACCAGCGCCGCGTTGTTCTGCGTCACGCCGTCCATCTGACTCACGGCAACACTCACCTGCGAAATGCCCTGCATCTGCTCTGCGGACGCCAGGGAGATGTTATCCATCGCCTCAGCGAGCTCACCGACCAGGCCGACCACCTTCTGGATACTCTGTCCGGTCGATGAAGCTACGCCGACGCCGCTTTCAATCTGATCGACGGCCTGCTCAATCAGCGTCTTGATGTCCTTTGCGGCCGTCGCGCTGCGCTGTGCCAGCGTACGCACCTCTCCGGCTACCACGGCAAATCCGCGTCCCTCTTCACCTGCGCGGGCCGCTTCCACCGCGGCGTTCAGTGCCAGAATGTTGGTCTGGAACGCGATGCCCTCAATCACTGACGTGATGTCGCGGACTTTTGCGGCACTCGCTGAGATGTCCTGCATGGTCGCTGACATGCGCTGTACGTCCGACCCGCCTGCGTGAGCCAGCTGCGCGGTCCCACGGGCGGACTCTGCTGTCTGCTGCGCACTGGCCGCGTTGCTCTTCACCGTGGCGGTCAGCTGCTCCATGCTGGCGGCCGTTTCCTGCAGCGCAGCCGCCTGCTGTTCGGTGCGGGATGACAGTTCAGTATTACCCTGCGCGATTTCGTCCGAGGCGAGGGCCACAGAGGCAGAGGTCTCTTTAATCTGCGACACCAGGCCGCGCAGGTTGGCCTGCATGCTGTCAAGCGACGCCAGCAGGCTGGTCGTGTCGTTGCGGCGAAGCACGACCGGCGATGTGAGGTCGCCGGCCGCAATGGTGGCGGCCAGTGCCTGCGCCTGGGCAGGCTCACCGCCCAGCTGGCGCATTAGTACACGGACAACCAATACACAGGCCCCGACACTGATGAAAATGGATGCACCGGCCAGAAGGATCAGGATGAGAGATGAGCGTGAAGTTGAAGTGCTGTTCTCCTTCACCTCAGCAAAGCTTGTCTTCTGCTGTATCCCTGTCACAACCTGCAAATCGCTGAGCATTTTATCCTGCACGGGCTGGACCTCTTTTGTCAGACACTCAAAGAAGTCTTTATCGCGATTGGCCAGGCCAAGCTGACTGGCCTTTGCAAAAATGGCAAAAAAAGAGGCCTCTGTATCGGTCAGTCTCTTGAAAGCGTTCCGTCCTGCCGGAAGAGAATCGATCTTCAGCAAGTCACCAAGAGCCTGGCGGTTAGCGCTATATTGCGCCTGAGTTTTCTGCATGCGCTCTGCTACGGGTTTCATTGCCACAGGATCGCTCAGCAGCCCAAGCGTTCTGACGTCTATGGACATCTCTCTCAGTTCACCGAGCATGTCCTGCGCAATTTGGTACTTTTTCATTTTGATGTTTACGATCCTGTCCATTCCTTCCCGGGCTTTATAGAGCGCATTCAGCGCAGTACCGGTGCAGATGATGAACAGGAAGATAAGCAGGCCGAAACCTGCAGCAAGGCGAGTCGATATTTTCATGTCTTTTCTCGTTATATAGGGCGTTCTGGTGTTGGTTAATCTTTGCCGGACGTCAAGAGCAGTCCGACCGAATTAATCCTAGATGGGTTTTTGCATTTAGTGCTTATTTCGCTCCAATATTACTGAGAATAATCTGAAAAAAATTGTTTCTGCGTACTTCAATTGCCTGCGCAACGGCTTTGCCTGACGTCGGAATCTGTCATCTCAGTCACGTCCTGCCCCACTGATGGGGTTGCCTTCAGAAAACCCTTATGATGAGAAATCCTTCACGCACAATAAGTTGATTGAGAGACTAAACATCCTTTTCCAACAAACATCTCTCCCCGATCGAAAAGCCGCGATTATCCGTGCCATTACTCGACTTACCTGAGTCCGTGACCAGACAATACCAGCTTGACGTGAAATGAATGCCCCTTTTTAGGAGGCGCAGGCCATCTGGGCTGATTGACAGGTGGTCAGTAAAAAGAGGCCTGTTGCATGGTCAACATGACACGTCGTCAGTATGTCAAATTGATTCCAGTGATAAATGATCGACCTGCGTCACAATTAAAGAAAGCAACTATCGTGACGATAACGTTAGGGCGTGATTTGCACGCTTTGACTACAGGGAGTCAACATGGCCGTTATCAACACAAATACGCTGTCACTGGTTACGCAGAATAACCTGACAAAGTCACAGTCTTCACTAGGCACGGCGATTGAGCGCCTGTCTTCCGGTCTGCGCATCAACAGCGCAAAAGATGATGCAGCCGGTGAGGCCATCGCTAACCGTTTCACCTCCAACATCAACGGGATGACCGTTGCCGCCCGCAATGCCAACGACGGTATTTCGCTGTCGCAGACCGCCGAGGGCGCGCTGACTGAAATTAACAATAATCTGCAGCGAGTTCGTGACCTGACCGTTCAGGCGCAGAACAGCTCTAACTCAGCCTCGGATGTCGACTCGATTCAGGCTGAAGTTAACCAGCGCATGCAGGAAATCGACCGCGTTACGAAACAGACTGATTTCAACGGTATCAAAGTGCTGAACACCGGCTCCGGCAGCACCACCTACAATTTCCAGGTGGGCGCAAAAGACGGCGAAACTATTGGTATTGCGCTGAGCTCAAGCGACGGTTTTGACCTGGCTGCAGCGGGCAACGCTTCTACAGGCACCACTCAGAATACCAGTTCTACGACAGGCCAGACGGTCAACGGCAATGCCCGCACCACGTCAGCCATCGGCTTCGACGTGCTGAAAGGGGCTGTCACCGGCGGTTCAGGCGGCACAGCGTCAGGTACCACGCCACTGGCCGACATTGATAAAGCCATCAAAGCGGTCGATAACCAGCGCAGCCTGCTGGGTGCCTCGCAAAACCGTTTCGAGTCCACCATCAGCAACCTGAACAATACCGTGACAAACCTGACCGCGGCCCGCAGCCGTATTCAGGATGCGGATTACGCGACGGAAGTGTCGAACATGTCCCGCGCGCAGATCCTGCAGCAGGCGGGCTCTTCTGTATTGGCCCAGGCCAACCAGGTGCCACAGACCATGCTGTCACTGCTCCGCTAATAAACGCTGAGGAACTGGATGCTGTCTGATGCAGTTCCTCACGATTTCGTCCCGCTCTGTAACCAGAAGCGGGCAAAACCCTGATTCTCGTCGCGGTGGAAATGTCAGGTTGAACATGGGATGTGGGGCGGAGTAGCACTCTGAACACGCCATCAAGATGCTTAAGCAGGGCTATGGACTGATTTAAGAACACCATCTTGCCAAACGCCCGTATTATCGGCTCCCGGCACGAAGCCGTTTTCTTTACTGTTTCATTTTCGAGTGTTAACCGAGGAAAGATAATGAACAATATTAAAATCGGCGTCCGTCTCGGTGCCGGATTTGGCTTTATCCTGCTTCTTCTCATCGTTATTACCCTGGCCGGTTTAATGCGTATCGACTCACTGGGCGACACCGTGGATAAACTGGCCGGCGATCGTTTTGACAAGGCTACCGCTGCCAGTAATCTTCGCTTTTACGTTACTGATATGAGTCGTATGGTTCGCAGCATCGCGCTTGTCGACGATCCGGCGCAAAAAGAAAGACTGAAACAAAATTATGAGCAGGCCCGCACCCGGCTTGAAACGGCTTTCAACAAAGTCGATCACATACTGCACGCTCCCAGAAGTCGCGAGCTGATTGACGTCATGAAAAAAGCAGGGAAACAGTATCTATCTTATTCTGAGCAGGCGGTAAAACTGGGTATGGAAGGCAAGCGGGATGAGGTGACGCAACTACTCACCGGGCCGGCTTATCAGGCTCAGGACGAATACACAACGGCTATCACGGACCTCGCCAGCTTCCAGGGGGAGCAGATGAAGACCGCGGGAGCTAAAGCCGCGTCAGAGCAGCGCAACGCCGTAACGTTACTCGTTTCACTCAGCCTGGCTGCCATTGTACTGGCAGCAACGCTCGCCTGGTTTATTACCCGCAGTATCGTCAGGCCCGTCAATATCGCACTTGAAGCGGCGGTAAGGGTTGCTGAAGGTGATCTCACTGCAGAGGTGCCGGTGAGCGGACGGGACGAAACCGGGAAACTGCTTGAAGCTATTCGTGGCATGCAGCATTCCCTGGTGCAAACCGTGAGTGCCGTTCGGGCGAATGCGGAAAGCGTTGCCGCAGCAAGCCTTCAGATAGCTCAGGGAAACACCGATCTGTCACAGCGCACTGAAGAACAAGCCAGCGCGCTGGAACAGACCGCTGCCACGATGGGTGAACTGGGTGTCACGGTCAGGAATAACGCAGATAATGCCAGCCAGGCCGCCACGCTGGCCGTTACGGTACGTGAGATTGCCCGGCAGGGTAATGACATCACTTCAGATATCACCGATACCATGAAGGGCATAGGCGAAAGTTCAGGGCGCATTGCGGATATCACTTCAGTGATAGACAGCATCGCTTTCCAGACCAACATTCTGGCGCTCAATGCCGCCGTCGAAGCTGCCCGCGCGGGTGAGCAGGGTCGCGGCTTTGCCGTTGTCGCTGGTGAAGTTCGTTCACTGGCGCAGCGCAGTGCGACTGCTGCGGGTGAGATTCGTCAGCTCATTGAGGCCAACGCTCAGCGCGTCAGTGAAGGCTCAACGCTGGTAGCGCGTTCTGCTGGCACGATGTCTGCCGTTGTTTCTTCGGTGGGCCAACTCACTGACAGGGTAGAGGAAATTACCGCCGCTACTGCTGAACAGGCGCGCGGCATTGAACAGGTCAGCATAGCCGTGACAGAAATTGATGACGTCACGCAGCAGAATGCTTCACTTGTGGAAGAGTCTGCCTCTGCGGCAGCAAGCCTGCGTGAACAGGCCGATCTGCTAATGCAGTCTGTATCCGTTTTTACACTTTCAGATCATTCATCCTCCGCCGTTAAAACAGCACTTGTTGCGCCCGTAACGGTTACCGCATCCCCGACGACGCATGACAATTCCATGCGATCAAAAGAGACAACGCTGGAAGAAAACTGGACAACATTCTGAGCATGCCCCGATGTGAGGGGGTAAGCAGGCAACGCTACGTGAATTCTGTATAACCCGCAGGGGTTCTGTGCGCCAGTTTTCACGTAGCGCGCCCGGTGATTAACGGGCTTCAGGTCCAGAGGGGACGCAGGTGAGGTGCCGGGTGCGTAACCGGGTACGCGGCGGGATGTCTTATTTAACATAATTAGTATTATGCGCACTTTAAGGTAACGGCTAAATTCAGATGTCCGCCTCTGGCTGTATTGAGATGTCCGCATTATCGTCCTTTTTCCAGGGTTTCCCGGCTGAGGACGCAACTGATGACGGCTTAGGATTCGGAGTGCTGAGAGCATGAACAGACGTTTGGCCCCCATACGTCTTGCCAGCCAGCTGCTAAGCGGTATGACCAACATCAGGCCCAGGATGTAGACATTACTTATCCATGCCAACTGGCTAACGGGTAGTTGGAGTACTTACCTCTCCTGTGACATCTCTCACCCCCTGCCAAAACATTTCCGTTTAGTACTGGAAAAATACTCTCTGTATCCGGCCAGACATTGCTGATAATTTGTCCAGACTCTGGTTTAACATAGCTGACACAACGCTTAACGGACGCATCAGAAAACGAACAGCATCAACGTAAGGCTTCGTGCCACGAGGGGCCGTTTCTGACATTTCAAAAAGCGACACGACTAACAGCAAACGAATACCGCTCATCTTCCTTTTCTGGCAACCGTTTCGACGTGAAGAAAGAACGTATTACTGAAACGCGACGCTCTGCCCTTTTGCTTACTAAGTATTCATTGCCCGGATGTTCAGGCGACCGTAAAAATTAACGACACTGGCGAGTAGGGAAAAATGATGAATAAAACGATTCTGGCGCTAGCCGCCGTTGCAAGTGCTTCGGCCATTGTGCCGCTGATGGCTCAGGCATCTTACGCGTATGTGGGAACCTATAATCCCAATGGCGAAGGGGTTTATCGATTTATCCTCAATGCGCAGGGTGAACTGTCGGGAAAAACATTGGTGAGTCAACTGCCCAACCAGGCACAGATGGTGGCGTCAGCGGATGGTAAACATCTTTATGTGGCGAGTGAGACCGAGAAAGGCAGCATCACCGCTTATCAGATTGGTACGGACGGTTCGCTCACGGCATTAAATCAGGTCGACACGCAAGGCAAAGGACCGGTGTACCTGTCCCTGACACCCGATCAGCGTTACCTGATGGTCGCAAATTATGTCAGCGGCAGTATTACAGTGTTTGCGGTGACGCCAGAAGGCAAGCTGAGTGAGGCTGTCGATCATCATCAGGACAGCGGCCCGGCTGGCGCAGGCAAACCGGCCGCAGCGGTAGAAGGCAGCTTTGCCATCAGCGATCACAATGGTCCGCATGCACATATGGTCGCCAGCGATCCCACGGGCCAGTTTGTTTACTCGACGGATTTGGGGCTGGACCGCATTTACCAATACCACCTGAATAAAGACGGTACGCTGACGCCCGGCAAACCCGCATGGATAAACGCCTCGTCTGCCGGTGCAGGCCCCCGCCATTTCGTTTTTAGCGCTGAGGGTCATGCGCTCTGGTTAGTGAATGAAGAAGCCTCCACGCTCACACATTACCTCATTAATCCGCAAAGCGGTGCTTTGCAGGAAAAGGCCACGGTTTCTACGCTGCCTTCCGGTTATAAAGGCACCAGTTTTGCAGCCGGGTTAGTCATTGATAAGGGCGGGAAAAATCTTTACGTCGCCAACCGTCTGCATGACAGCATTGCGCATTTTGAGGTCAATGCTAACGGCACACTGACGCATAAAGATGATGTGTGGACGCGCGGGGATTACCCCCGAACGCTGACATTATCCCCTGATGGCAGCATGATTTACGTGATGAATCAGCGTAGCGATAACATCACCAGCTTCAGGGTGGATAAAGCGAGTGGTGCCATCAGCTTTACCGGGAACTATGTTGCCGTAGGCGCGCCTTCACAGATGGTTATTGTTCCCTGAAAGATTGATGCAGATAACATGCACGTCACGCTGTGGTGCGTGTTACCGACGCAGCGTGCAGGTGCACGAGAAGGTTAGCCTCGCGCACCTGCACGTTCAAGATCACTAACGGGCATGATCGATAAGCACTCAGGCCCAGCGATTATCGCTGCCAGTGCCAACGCAAAATCAAGTGTTATCCTCCACAATCACCGCAACCCGCTGTCCGGCGCGCACGGCACTGCCTGGCTGTACGTTAACCTGCTGGATGATCCCATCGCAGGGTGCCAGCAACGGAATCTCCATTTTCATGGATTCCAGCACCACCAGAACATCCCCCGCCTGAACCCGACTTCCCACCGTGGTTTGCACTTGCCAAAGGTTGCCGGAAACCGGGCTTTCGACACCCTGCTCGCCCTGCTGTAGCGGTGCATCACCGCCCTCTTCTGCCACGTTCTCCTGGCTGTCGAAATGGGCCTGACCACTGGCGATCCAGCGATCGCGTTCCGCATTGAACGCCTGTTGCTGGTGGTCACGAAACGCCGCGATGCTTTGCGCCTCATGAGCGAGAAACTGCTGATAATCACTCAACCGCAGCGTACTGGGCTCAATGCGCAGCGGATAACGCCCCAGCGGGAAATCGCGGCGGATTTGCACCAGTTCCTCGGCGGATACAGGGTAGAACCGCAGTTGATCAAAGAAGCGCAGCAGCCAGGGTTTCCCCGCAAAATCAGCAACCTCTCGATAGCGATTCCACATCTGAAGCGTGCGCCCCACAAACTGATAGCCGCCAGGTCCTTCCATGCCGTAAACGCAGAGGTAAGCGCCGCCGATACCCACCGAGTTCTCTGCCGTCCAGGTGCGCGCCGGGTTGTATTTTGTGGTGACCAGGCGATGGCGCGGATCCAGCGGTGTCGCAACCGGCGCCCCCAGATAGACATCGCCCAGCCCCATAACCAGATAGCTGGCCTCAAACACCGTCTCCCAGACCGCCTGTTCGTCAGGCAGATCGTTAATGCGGCGAATGAATTCAAGGTTACTGGGGCACCACGGTGCATCAGGGCGTACCGTCGTCATGTACTTTTCAATCGCCTTGCGACAGGCGGGATCGTCCCAGGAAAGCGGCAGATGTACTACGCGAGTTGGCACCTGCAGATCATCACTCAGGCAAACCCTGAGCCACTCGCCGCGTACCCAGTCCAGCAGCGCGTCATGGGTGAGGATTTCAGGCTGAAAATGGATCTGCAACGAACGAATCCCGGGCGTGATATCAATCACCCCGTCTTTTGCATGCGCTTCCAGCGCCTGCATCAGGGCATGAATGCGAAAACGCAGAACCAGATCCAGCTCCGGCTCCCCGGCTTCGAGTAGCAGATGCGTATCGCCAGAAAGTCGCGCGACCAGACGCTTATCGGCCTCACCGCAGGTCATCACGATCGGCGAGGTCAGCGGCGCAGGTTGCCAGGCTGTCGCCTGGCAACAGAGCGTTGCCAGTTCCTGGCCTCGCGCTTTAGCCAACTGGCGCGCGGTGGTTAAATCCACCGAGGTAAAGCGCACTTTATCACCGGCTTTCAACTGCCCTAACTGCCAGAGATCGGCTTCGATGACTGTGACCGGACAAACGAATCCCCCGAGGCTGGGTCCATCCGGGCCCAGAATCACCGGCATATCGCCGGTAAAATCAACCGCACCTACCGCGTACGGATTATCGTGAATGTTTGACGGATGCAGTCCGGCTTCGCCCCCGCTGTCTCGGCTCCAGATGGGCTTGGGCCCAATCAGGCGGACGCCCGTGCGGCTGGAGTTAAAATGCACTTCCCATTCCGTGGCAAAAAAAGTGGCGATATAGTCCGGCGCGAAGAACTCCGGCGCACCGTGTGGACCATAAATTACCCGTAGGGTGCGGATCTGCGGGAGATCCGTGCGCAATGCCTCAGGAAGTGCCACGCCAGCTTCCGTTGCTGCCTGTGGGGCCAGGTGCAGCACATCGCCGCTACGCAGTGCGCGTCCGGCGTGGCCGCCAAACTGGCCAAGCGTAAAGGTGCTTTTACTGCCTAAATACGTTGGCACCTGAATGCCGCCGCTCAGGCAGAGATAGCTTCGCACGCCCGCCCCACTCACAGCACCCAGCTTTAACGTCGCCCCGGCGGAAAGGGTAAAAACACAATCCATCGGCACGGGCTGGCCATCCAGGGTAGCGCTCAGTGGTGCACCGCAGATGACGGCCTGGATGGCGGTATTGAATTTCAGAGTGGGTCCGGTGAGGGTAATTTCCAGTGCGGCTTCCCCCTCGTCATTGCCCAGCAGCCGATTGCCTGAACGCAGGGCGCGGTCGTCCATCGGCCCCGATGGCGGTACGCCGACCGCCCAGTAGCCCAGACGGCCCGGATAATCCTGCACGCTGGTTTGCGTACCGGCGCCTAGCACCTCAACCGTCGCTGCCTGATAGCTCAGCTGTTCCAGACAACGGGTCCAGGGTTCTCCCTGAACAAAGGGCGCAAACGCTAAAATTTGCTGCAGATAGAGGCGGTTGGTTTCAACACCGTATAAACGCGTTTCTGCCAGCGCCTGCGCCAGTGTGGCAATGGCCTCCGGGCGGCTGGGCCGCCAGGCGATCGTTTTCGCCAGCAGCGGATCAAAAAAGGGCGGCACTTCGCAACCGGCTTCAATCCAGTGATCAATGCGCAGGCGAGCATCCTGTTGGTCGGGAAAGGCAACGTCTGTCAGCAGGCCCGGTGAAGGCTGAAACTGCCGTCCCGGATCTTCCGCATAAATGCGTGCCTGGATAGCATGGCCTTGTGGCGCAAGCCCGGCAACCAGCTCGCGCAGGGGCGGCAAGGTGTCCGCAGCCAGTTCAATCATCCATTTCACCAGGTCAACGCCCCAGACCTGTTCTGTTACGCCATGCTCGACCTGAAGGCGAGTGTTGACCTCCAGGAAGTAAAATTGTTGGTTCAGGCTGTCATAGACAAACTCCACGGTGCCCGCGCTGCGATAGTTCACTGCTTTACCCAGCGCAACTGCCGCCTCGCAGAGCGCCTGTGCCATGCCTTCAGGCAAATTGGGGGCAGGTGTTTCTTCGATGACCTTCTGGTTACGCCGCTGCACCGAGCAGTCACGCACACCCAGCGCGATAACGTCTCCTTGCCCGTCACCAAAGATTTGCACCTCAAGATGACGTGCGCGTTCGATATAGTTCTCGAGAAACACGCCGGCATCACTAAAGTTGTTCTGCCCCAGCCGCTGCACGGTATCAAACGCTTCCGTCAGTTCATGCGCATCGCGACAAACGCGCATGCCAATCCCGCCGCCACCCGCCGTACTTTTCAGCATCACCGGATAACCAACGGTCTCGGCGACGCGGCAGGCTTCGGCGGCATCGGCCAGTAATTCGCTGCCTTCCAGCAAGGGCACACCTTCAGCTTTCGCCAGAGCACGGGCCGTGTGCTTCAGACCAAAAGTCCGCAACTGCTGTGGCGTTGGGCCAACAAAAATCAGCCCTGCGGCCTCGCAGGCCTCAGCGAACCCGGCGTTTTCAGAGAGAAAACCGTAGCCCGGGTGAATCGCCTGTGCACCGCTTTGCTGCGCTGCGGCAATAATTTTTTCAGCGGCCAGATACGTTTGTGCCGCCGGGCCGTCGCCAAGGGATAACGCTTCATCGGCATCACGAATATGCAGGCTGCCCAGATCGGCCTCGGCATAGACAGCCACCCCCTTGACCTGCATGGCGCGCAGGGTGCGCAAGATGCGGCAGGCGATCGCACCGCGATTAGCAATCAGTAAGGTATCAAACATAAGCGGAACTCTCAGGAAAGCGGGTCGTCCCGCAGAAAGTCGACATGTCCCCTGGGGCCGTCCCCGGGGCTTCTCCTGTTCAGGCGTGCGTATTGTTCAGTCGCACCAGGCTCAGTTCCATACCAATACCTCGGCGGGCGTGGGATTCCAGCCGTTACAGGGGTTATTCAGCTGCGGACAGTTTGAGATTAAGACCACCGCATTACACTCGGCGCGCAGTTCAACATATTTGCCGGCGGCGGAAATACCGTCTTCAAAGGTCAGTCCACCCTGCGGAGTGACGGGAACGTTCATAAAAAAGTTGATGTTGGCGCCGATATCGCGTTTATGCAGGCGACCGTCATGCAGGCAGGCACAAAGAAAATTATCCCGGCAGCTGTGCATATAGCGCTTGTCGTGAGCATAACGTACCGTGTTACTTTCCTGCGCGCAGGCACCGCCCAACGTATCGTGGCGGCCACAGGTATCGGCGACAATGGTCAGCAGCGGATTGCCCATATTCGAGTAAAGTACGCTGCCGGTGGTCAGGTAAGCATTACCCTGACGGCGCAGCGTACGCTGGGGATCGTAACGCTCGCGCGGATTATCTGCGTTGTAGAACAGCGTATCGATCGCCTGATTCCCTTCCAGGTCGAGCAGACGCAATGTTTGCCCTTGTTTGACCTCAAACAGCCAGGGTTCGCCCGCCGGAATCACATGACGGTAAACCGCATCCTCTGGGCGGCGGTCGCTGGAAATAATCATCATCGCTGACTCCTTACAGGGCAAAAAGTTGGGTGTTATGTATTGCGCGCTGATTTTCATCGCGGATGAACAGCGCTTCAGTGGTAGCCTGTACGTCATCGGCCTGATACCAGCTCAGCTGGATGGGACGCGGTGCATAGTCAGGGGCAGGATCCATTGGATGGGGGAGCGCGGTCAGGACGATCAGCACGTCCATTGGGGCAAACAGCTCAACAACATCCCCTGCGCGGCTATGTTCGGTATCGAAGCGGAAGCGGCCATCTTCATCGACGGTGACTTTGCTAAAGAAGTTAACGACCATGAGCAGATCTTCAAGACCCAAATCCCATTTGCCCATCTCGACCAGCAGATTATCGACTCCATTGCGGTAAAACCCATTCCGCAGCTCCTGATAGCGCCCTGCGCCATATTTTTCGCGCGTTTCCGCCGCGTTAAGTACGCCACCAAACGGGTCGTGCCAGCCACAACTGTCCGCCACGATCCCGGCGAGTACGCGGCCCATATCGGAATAGAAACAGTGGCCGGTAGTGAGCCGGGCCGTATGCTGGCCCTTCAGCGTATCCGGTAGATTAAGGCGTTCACTTTTCTCATGCGGATTGAGCATCATCATGCTGACGTTCGCGCCGCCATCAATATCGGTCAGGCGCAGGATGTGCCCTTTGCGCAGAATGAATGAGGTATGCGCCCCGCCGGGAAGCCGCTCTTCGCGCAGACTGGGGGCTGAGTGAAAACGTGCCGTCATTGCTGTCTCCTTAATGCATAAACGTTGTCTTTACTGTCTGTCATCAGCTGTGCCATTCGCGCCTCATTCAGCGGAATGTCATAGGTGATACGCGCGCCCCAGGCATGAGGGGCCTGGGGATCGTGGCGGACTTTGTCAAATACCAGTAGCCGTGTACCCAGGTTGAAGCCTTCAGTAAGATCGTGGGTGACCATAAAGACCGTCATTCGGGTTTCACTCCACAGTTGAAGCAGCAGCGCGTGCATGTCTTTGCGGATACCGGGATCCAGTGCGCCAAAGGGCTCATCCAACAACAGCACTCGCGGTTGCATGATAAAAGCCTGGGCAATTGCCAGCCTTTGCTGCATTCCGCCGGAGAGCTGTGCCGGATATTTATCCAGCGCATTTCCCAGCCCCACTTTGTCCAGCATCTGTCGTGCCTGCTGCCGGGCCGCGCGTTTTCGGGCGCCGAACAGGCGACCCGACAAGGGCGAAGCAGGCAGTTCGAGCCCTATCGCGACGTTATCCAGTACATTGAGATGGGGAAACACGGAATAGCGTTGAAACACGACGCCGCGGCTGCGGTCGGGTTCTGTCGCCAGTGCCTTACCATCCAGGGTGATCTCTCCCCGGGTGGGTTTTTCCTGACCCAGCAGCAGGCGCAAAAACGTCGACTTCCCGCAGCCCGATGCACCGACCATAGAGCAGAACTCGCCCGCCTTAACCTGCAAATTGATGCGTTCCAGCACCACGTGGTCGCCGTACTCCTGCCAGATATTGTTGATACTGATAAAACTCATTCCCGGCCTCCTTCCGCCCATGGGAAACAGGCGTTGTGCAGCTTGCGCAGGCCCAGATCCATCAGCCAGGCCAGCAGCGTGATCCAGATGACATAGGGGATAATCACATCCATCGCCATGTAGCGACGCACCAGGAAAATGCGATAGCCCAGCCCGGCAGTCGCCGAAATCGCTTCGGAGGAAATTAAAAAAAGCCAGGCCGATCCCAGAAGCAGCCGTACCGAGGTGATAAGCCGTGATAACAGCTGCGGCAGCACGACCCGCAGCACGACCGTCCAGCTATTGGCTCCCAGGGTTTGCGCTTTGATTAACAGTTCCGCCGGAATTTCCCGTGCCCTCAGTTCAAGATCGCGTGCCAGCATCGGCGTAATGCCAATGACGATGAGCATGACCTTCGACAGCTCATCCAAGCCGAAAACAATAAACAGCACGGGCAGAATCGCCAGCGGCGGCACCATTGAGACAACCGTCATCAGGGGTGACAGTGCGGCGCGGGACATCGGAAAAACGCCCGCGGCAATGCCGAGGCACAGGCCAATCAGCGAGGAGAGCGCCAGCCCCATGAGCAGACGGCTCAGGCTGATAAACGTATCGGCCCACAGCAGGTATTCACCACTGCGCTTATCTGGCGTGAAGGCCATCCGATCAATCGCCTCAATCATCTGCGACAGTCCGGGCAGCAGTTTGTCCTGCGGATTGGCCTCCAGCCGCACCGCTGATCCGATAAACCAGGCGGCGATGATCAGCACGAAGGGCAACAGCATTAGCGTCAGGCGCATGCCCTGGCGGGGATAGCGGTTGATGTAGCGCATGACATGAACTCCCGTGGTCAGTGGTTACAACTTGCCCGCAGCGGCCAGCTTAAGATATCTGTCGTCAAAGCGCAGTTTGCTGTTAGCCCTATCGCCAACGGTGACGTTGCCCGGGAATGTCATGCCGATAAAATCAGCGCTCTGTGCGCCCTGACCCAGCAGACCTTTGTCAAACGAGAAGTTCGCCACGCGTTGCATGGTCTTTGGCAGATCAGGCGAAGAAATAAAGGCCAATGTCTCAGCAGGCGTCCAGAACAGATGCGTTGTTTTAAGCTGAGCCTGATAGCCCGCGAGGTCGGTACCGGAATCTGCCGCCATTGCACTCAGCGCTTGTTTATCACCCGCCTGCATTTTTGCCATCATTTCAAACCACGCACCGGTCAGCGCTTTGCCGAGGGCGGGATTATCTTTCAGCGTTTGGGTGTTCACGACCATCATGTCGATGAGTTCGCCGGGCACCTGGGTGGAGCTAAACACTTCGGTGGTTTGTGGCGTCTTTTTGATGACGGACAACTGCGGGTTCCAGGCTACCGCTGCCCGCACATTGCTGGTGCCAAAGGCCGAGACGATATCCGCATCGGAGGTATTAACCACTTTCACATCTTTTTCCTGCAGTCCGGCTTTTTCCAGCCCGCGAACCAGGAGATAGTGCGATACCGAGAGTTCGGGCAGATAAACCGACATACCTTTCAGATCGCTGAGTTTTTTATTCACCCCTTTTAGCACGACGCCGTCGTTGCCATCGGAATAGCTGCCGGTAATGAGTGCTGTCGAATCTACCCCACCTGCCGCCGGGATAG
Organism: Pantoea sp. nfd-35; assembly: GCF_056892255.1. Taxonomy (NCBI): domain Bacteria; kingdom Pseudomonadati; phylum Pseudomonadota; class Gammaproteobacteria; order Enterobacterales; family Erwiniaceae; genus Pantoea; species Pantoea sp. nfd-35. The sequence goes on along the minus strand of NZ_CP122404.1, from coordinate 238,389 downwards.
TCAGCGCATCCATGTTGGTCATGGTGCAGCCGTCAAACTGCCCTGCCGTGTACTGGTTGATGGATTCGATGTAGTCGTTGAGTTGAACAATATTGATTTTGATGCCGTATTTGCTGGCCCATTTATCAATAATTTTTTCATTGCTGATGGTGCCCCAGGGCATCCAGCCCGCATAGATCGTCCAGCAGATGTTGAATTCTTTTTTAACCGTGGCGAAGGAAGAAAAGCTGATCAGCAAGGTGAGTGACAGCAAAAGCGTGCGGATGAACGGCGTTGTTTTCATGGTTAACCTCTGGTTGGCACAAAAAAGGAGCAGCGCGACACCTGACGGTGCTGCTGTCTCCCGGGCTTTTGTCCCGCCGTGTAACCTCTCAGAGGTCGCCAGCTCTCGGACCAGACATTCACCTGCGTGAACCGGAACCCTAGCCAGCTATTTAATTCAGATTATGTGTTGCGCTGCTTACCGATCAGGTTTTTGCAATTGACGTGCCAGAATTAATAACAATAAAAATCAGTGATTTAGCATTATCCCTGGTGACGAAGCACCAGAATGATGAGTGACCGAGGGGCATTGCACACAATCAGTGCTGACTGGAACACGAAATATGCTGTGCAGTCCTTACATCATAAGCATCAGCGCGGTTTTCTGGGCGACGTTGCAGCGGTAGTGTCCATCCTGACGAGGCGTAACGGTATAACGCCTGACGCAATACCGCTGATGGCGCGAGGTGCTTTAATCCTGTAGATGTCGCGCGGCCAAAGGGGAGCCACTATTACGCGATAGCCATCCTCGTAGCTTAAGGGAACGCACACGCTTTCAACGGTGACCATCCGCACTTCTCTTGTGTTGACCCTCCATTAGATGCCCGCACGCGGGTATGGCAGTGGCGTGCTACACAGAGACTGGCTTTGCGTTCTGCCGGTTCTTTAACCCACCATAAACGTCGCGCGTTTTTTGCAGCAGGGTCATCCGGCCTGCACTACAGTTAACTGACTCAGTAACCAGCAAAAACATAACCATGTCCTCTTCCCTTCGCTCAAATCTGTTTGCCCGGTTGCGCCTGCTGATCTCTGTGGTGGCAGGTCTCGTCTGCTATGTTTTACTGCCTGAGCATCTGGGGCAAATGCAGAGACTGTTAATCAGTTGGAACGTGCTGGCATGGCTCTATCTGTGGTTTATCTGGTTTCGCATGTTGCGTACCGCTCCAGATGAGATTAAACGAATCGCCCAGATGCAGGATCAAAGTGCCGCGCTGGTGCTGGGGCTGGTCATCGTGGCCTGTATGATCAGTATGGTGGCCATCATGAGCGAGCTTCCCACGTTAAAAAGCCTGACGGGCTCGTCGCGGGCCCTGCATCTGCTTTTGACTGCCATGACGCTCATCGCCTCATGGGCCTTACTGCCCAGCGCATTTGCCATGCATTATGCCCATCAGCATTACCTGCTTCGCAGCAACAGTATCACGCCGATGATCTTTCCGGAGAAACCGACGCATCCGGCTTACTGGGATTTTCTCTACTTCTCATTCACCATCGCGGTGGCATCCCAGACGGCGGATGTGGCGACGGGCACGACAGAAATGCGCAAGATCGCCTTGTTGCAGTCGGTTATCTCTTTTATTTTTAATCTGGCGATTCTGGGACTGTCCGTGAATGTGGCAGCCAGTTTGTTAAGTTGAGAGTCTGCCTGCGACGATAGCCAGCAGAGAAGCGCATTGACTGTTACGGGAATTTACCGCTTAAAGCCTGTGCGACGGGAAGCTGCACCCTCTTTGAGAGGGTGCAGAGACTGCGAGAAAAATTAACCGCCCTGCTGCTGTTGCCCTTGCTGTTGACTGGCCGCTTCTTTCTGTTTCTTTTTGGCCATATGATGTCCAACAGCGCAGCCTGCTGCGGCCCCAGCGACACCGTGATGTTTAACATGCCCTGCCACGCCGCCCACGGCCGCGCCCTTTAGACAGCCTTTGGCTTCAGCTTGTGAACTCATCGCCATGAGCAGACTCGCGGTAACAAGAACAACTGACAATTTTTTCATCGAATGACTCCCTGATAAATAGCGAATACGCATTAATGTCTACTGAGCATAGTTAATCAGGACGCTTCTGCTGACCGAAGTCAGTAAATCTTGAAACCGTTTACCCGCCGTTAAGCATTTAACGTTGCGGGAGTGATAGCGATATCATAACAGGCGCTTTTTAGCACAATATTCAGTCCTTAACGCTTATCGATAACGACGGGAAGGAGATGTAAGAGAATATAAAAAACTGCACCTTACTCAGTCAGACGTCCAGCTTTTGAGGTGCAGTTCGTTGAGGGGGTTGAGCATAATTAAAAGGCTAAATAATCAGTTCAGGATGTAAAACCGAGCAGGTTCAGGACATATCATCCTGAGTTTCATCGTGTGGGCAAGGTTCGCCGGTGTCATCACAGGCAGGATTAATGCGCAAACCGCCTGAAGGCTTTTGATGAGCAGCAAGTTTGATGTTCCCCGCACTGCCCGCATTGTTCCTTTGCAGCGTAGAAGCTGACTGTTGTTCATGTACAGATACAGCCAGTGCCGCATTCTGAAAGGTAATCAAGGTCGCGATGGTGAACGCCGTTGTTTGCAGTGCCACTTTTACGGATAACATTTTCATAACTTGCCCTTTAGAGATTACGCCAGGAAGGACAGAACGGTTAGCCGTTCTGCTCTGTGCTGTATTCAAACTCAGCAGTGTGAAAATAGAATCTTTATATTTCCATTTTAATACGGACCTGATAAATCAGATTAACCCTTGCCAGCCTGATGCAGAGAGCTCCAGGCGTAGGGAAATAATAAAGATTAAAATCATTATCTTATTTACCTCATTCTGCTCGTTGATATTGCAACATCCCCCCTTACTTACACATTTTTCAGATCCTGACTGAGCAGAGCATTAACCAATGACGAGCGGATGAGTGGTAACTGGCTGCACTTTCTCTCAAACTGTCTAAACCTGGCATCGATAGCACCATACTCAAAAACCTGTGTAGGCTGCGGCCAGAAATTTCATGCTTTTAGGGCAATGTATTCTGCGCATAACTTTCATGCCGAAGCGTTTAAGACGCGCTTTGTTTTTCTGTTTTTGTATACGCTGACGTATCAATTCAGACCACGCTGCATCGTTAACGACTGCTCAGGAAGCATGAAATGAAAGTACAAAAACTTGATCAACCCGCTTCAATCAAGACGCTGGAATCATGGGGGACCGTTGAGGGCCTTCCGGGATCGCCCGAGATTGCACTGGCCGGGCTGCAGACGGTGATCCCCGGTCATGAGAATACAGATATGGGCATTTTTGAATGTACGGCGGGCAGTTATCGTCGCGGCGTTAAGCAAGCAGAGATGATGCATTTCCTGTCAGGAACGGGTTCCTTCACAGCGGATGGCGAAGCACCACAGCATTTCAAACCTGGCGATACCTTGTTCTTTGAAGCGAATACAGAAGGGACATGGGTCATGGAGACCACCATGCGCAAGCTTTATGTGATTTTCGACACCCTGTAAAAGTTCGATCACTGATTCATCCCACTGAGGATGAATCAGGACAGCATAAAATCGACGGCATCGTTCGCATGAATGCGCGTTGTATCGAATACCGGTAGCGCGCTTTGTGCTTCTGAAACCAGCAAACCAATTTCCGTGCAGCCAAATATGACTCCTTCTGCACCTTGTGAAGCCAGTTCCTGTATCACCTCAAGATAAAACTGGCGGGAGCCTTCCGTAAATTTCCCCATGCAGAGTTCATCAAAAATGATTTGGTTGATGACGTTACGCTGTTCTGCAGGTGGTACCAGGGTAGCAATTGAGAATTGTTTATTCAGGCGGCCCAGATAGAAGTCCTGCTCCATGGTATAACGCGTGCCCAGCAAGGCTACTCGGGTCATGCCTTTGCTCGTTATCGCCCTGCCCGTCGCATCCGCGATATGTAAAAAAGGCAAATGACAGCGAGATTCAATCGCCCCCGCAACCTTGTGCATCGTGTTGGTACATAAGACGATTGCGTCTGCACCGGCACCCGCCAGACCCACGGCCGCTTCAGCCAATAGTTCACCAGCCCGATCCCAGTCGCCACTGCGCTGGCAGGCTTCAATTTCATGAAAATCCACGCTGTGCAGAAGCAGCTTTGCCGAGTGTAAACCGCCTAATTTGCTTCTGATTCCCTCATTGATCAACCGATAGTAAGGAAGCGTTGATTCCCAGCTCATGCCGCCTATAAGGCCGATTGTTTTCATCACTCTCCTTTGAAATAGATCACTGCCAAAGCCTGTCGAGGATAATAAAACTGCGCGTTGCCTGAAAGGATTATGACGGGTTAGCCGCGTGTTTTCAGGCGTTGCGCTAACCCGTTACCGCCAGAGCCTTACCGCCGCCGGGCAGCGGAAATCCAATGCCCGGCAGGGATCTACCATCACGTTTTATTGCCTTTTTCACTCGCCTGCTGCAATGCCGTGATGACGATGCCCGGCGTTAACACCTGAGGCAGGACAACGGGTTTCCCGCCGTCAGCAGGATAAACCACATACAGCGGCAAACCGCCACGGCCAAAGTCACTAAGTGCCTGCTCAACGTCAGGATTGTACTTTGTTGAGTCAGCAATCATATAAATGGTGTTGGTGCGCGCCATGGCCGTCTTTACTGCCTGGGTTGACAGCGAGGTACGTTCATTAACCTGACAGGTAATGCACCAGGAGGCGGTAAAGTTCACCAGAACCGGTTTACCCTGGCCTTTTATAGCGTCCACATTTTGGGGAGACCATGCCACCGCAGCCGCTGCCACAACATCCGAAGAATCAGGGGCTGCCGTCGAGGTTTTCAGCGTAAATAACGGTGGTACCAACAGGATAATTACAACAGCTGTGGCGATGTGCAGAGCCCAGTGCCGCCTTCCCATCATCTGCCGCTTCTGAGCCAGGCCATACAGCCAGGCGGCAAAACCCAGCAGCAGGCAACAGGTCAGTATCGCTGCCAGCGCCGTCGAGCCAGCCTGCCGTTCCAGCACCCAGATTAACCAACCCGCCGCACCCAGCATCGGAAACGCCAGGCCATGTTTTAGGGTGATCATCCAGGCACCCGGCGACGGCAGTATTCGGGCAACGACAGGGAAAAAGGAAATCAAGGTGAAAGGCGCAGCAAAGCCCAACGCCAGAGAAAGAAAGATAATAAAGCTGATAACGGGGGGCTGTACAAGCGCATAACCTATGGCGCTGGCCATAAAGGGCGCGCTGCACGGGGTAGCAACAACAATAGCCAGCGCCCCCGTTAATGCGGACCCGGTCAATCCACCCCGCTCGCCCCCGACTTCGCCGGCCCGCTGAAGTGATAATCCCACCTCGAACAGGCCAAACAGATTAAGTGCGGATGCCAGCATCACCAGAACCAGCAACGCAATCACCAGCGGTGACTGCAGTTGAAAACCCCAGCCCACTGATGATCCACCGAATCTCGCCAGCAACAGCAGACCAACCAGTAACATCATGGTGACCACTACGCCAGCCAGAAAAGCGAGCCCTTCTGCACGAGCCTGTGCGGGCCTGGCGTGATGCCGTATCAGACTCAACGCCTTGAGCGAAATGACCGGGAACACACAGGGCATGAGATTAAGTATGATGCCGCCCAGAAAAGCGGCGGCGATAGCAGTCAACATGATTTATCTGTCCAGATCGGGAATTAAGCCGGGTTGGCCTGGCGGTATTTTTTCACGGCATCCAGCGTTTTCTGAATGTGTGATTCTGGATTTTTATCCGTATAACTCAGCAGGATTTTGCCATCCGGTGCAATAACATAAGACGTGCGATCGGAAAGCGTTTTACCTTTCATCTCCATCGTACTTTTGTATTCTGCAGCCACTTTTGCGCCCGGATCGGCAGCAACGGTGAATTTATCGCGGCATTCAAGTTTAGAAAATTTCTCAATCTGGTCAGTATTACCTGCGGTGACGCCGATTACCGTTGCGCCCTCTTTTTTAAAGTCATCTGTCGCTTCTGCAAAGGCATGCGCCTCTAAGGTACAGCCTGCACTAAACGCCGCCGGGAAAAAATATAGAACGACCGGGCCTTTTTGCAGTGCCTGCTGTAAAGAGAAGGTGGTTTCTTTACCTGCCAGTGCGGCTTCCAGTTTGAAATCCGGCGCCTTTGCACCCACCGGCAGTGCCGCGAACGCGGAGGTCATTGGAAGGCTCAGTGCCAGTAATGATGCAGCCGTCAGCATTTTCAGGTGATTCTTGATACGCATTCTCTTTTCTCCGTCGACAAGCAGGCATAAGTGCCCCTTGCACGTTAATACTAGGTTCATTCACTAAAAATGAAAAAGTTTGCGTCATGGAATAACGCGATAGCGTCACCAGAGCGTTAATGCAAACGTGTCTGGCATCTACAGTAAGATAGTCTTACAACCGATCATTTAGATATGCGGTTAGGCGATAATTTTGTGTCAGACGGTAAATATTCAGGGAACAGAGAGATGCCCTACCTGATAACGCTGAAAATGGCCCGAATCTTGCGCGGGCGCCGTTGTCCAGAGACAAAAATCTATGTGGCGCCAGTGAAAGGTATCCAGAGCCGATACGCGTGCTAACGCCCCGGCTTGTTTTGGGGGCTGTGTTAACCCGGCGAGATCGGCGTAAGCAGGAACGGTGCTGACGTCCAGGGAAGCAAAACCGGCTTGAACCATCTCTGGCGACAGCCTGGCCGATAAGACCGGGTAGGTATGCACCTGCGGCCAGCCAAAATCCTCAGTAAGCTTTTTAAAACCTGCCCCAGACAAAAAACAGTGCATGCTCTCTGCGTCCTGCCAAAGATAAAAGGGCGCATACACATTTTCATCCGTGTTTGTGGGACCTTTGGCTTTGCACGCATAAAGCCAGGCTTTGAATATGAGACCAGGAAATCCCGCCATCTTATATCCGTTGTCATCAATCCGGCGTTGAATAATCGTCATGTCGTAATCGGCGGGAAGAACAAAACGGTATTGCATAGCAAGCATGGTTTTCTCCTTAAAGTTGGGGAATATCCGCCAGGTCAAACATCTTCCCATGACTAAAAGACCAGTCTTCTGGCTGAGTGAAATGAAGAACGATCATGACATCATGAGGTTTTATACCCATCGATTTTTCAAGACGCCGGGTGAGATCCTGATAAAAGGCCTGTTTCTGCTGCGTATTACGCGTTTTACCTGCGGTAATGGTAAACAGAAGAAAGTCATTGCTGCGGCCCGCCTCAGCACCACAAAGATAATGCCGATCAAAAATCCGGCTGTGCGCGTCATAACAATCAAAAAACTGAAAGCAGTCTCCGCGCGGAACGGAAAATGAAGCTTCAAGCGATTGCTGTAACGCAGCAGAAATTTTCTCTCGCCACTGCTGAAAACGCGCTGTTGAGATGGCTATATGGCTTACAGGCATCGGTATCCCTCACTCAGGCAGTGTGTTTTTGAAGACGGTCAACGCGGAAACGGCGTTCGGCCAGCCGCAATAAAAGGCAAGATGCGTTATCACTTCGATAATTTCATCGTCTGAAATGCCATTTTGGCGAGCAAATTCCAGATGCCAGCCCAGCTGTTCATTTCGATACAGTGCAACGAGGGCGCTGACCGTAATCAGACTTCTGTCCCGCGGTGAAAGCCCGTCCCGCTGCCAGATATCGCCAAATAAGACCTCTTCACTGAGACGTGCCAGCTTGGGTGCTATTCCGGCCATATTTTCCCGACTCACCTTTATCGTGTTCATTTTTGTTTCTCCTTGAGGATGTGGTAGAAAGATAGGATGCTTTGACGATCTATAAAATCAGAAATATTGGGACCCTGAATCCCATAAAACGGGATGAAAAATGGCGAAAAGACCGGTTACGTTCGATGCTGAAACATTACGAACCTTTGTCACCGGTATTGAGTTGGGTAGTTTTGCTGCTGCTGCAGAGCGCCTGGGGCGTTCAACATCGGCGGTAAGCGCTCAGCTTAAAAAGCTTGAGCAGCAGGCAGGCGCCGCGCTGGTGCAAAAATCAGGACGACATCTGGTCCTTACTGCCCAGGGGGAAATGATGCTTGCCTATGCGCGCAGGCTGATGAGTCTCAACGACGAAGCTTACCAGGCAGTGAAATCGGTGGGCATCCGTGGCGAGGTTCGGCTGGGATTGCAGGAAGATTTTGGAGAATCACTTCTCCCCTCTCTTCTTGGGCAATTTTCACGTGCGCACCCCGACGTACAGGTCTCCGCGACCGTGACCCGCAACAAGCCTCTGCTGGATGCAATACGTCACAATGAACTTGATGTTGCCCTGAGCTGGCAGGGTGACGAGAGCACCGCCTACAGCGAGTCGCTCGGGTCATTACCACTCTGCTGGATTGGCGCAAAAGATTTCGATATCGGCGCATTTATCGATCGGAACCGACCTCTGCCGTTACTGGTTTTTGAAGCACCCTGTCTGATGCGTAGCGCGGCGACAGCGGCCCTGGACAGCATGAATATCCCCTGGCGCATTGCGTTTACCAGCAGAAGCCTGAGTGGGATATGGGCGGCCGCGGCGGCCGGGCTCGGAATGACGTTGCGAACACAAACGGGCATGCCGTCATCACTCGCGATATTTGACCAGCAAAAATTGCCAGATACTGGCGCGATTGGCGTTCGTCTGCATCAGTCTGAAAAAAACGTATCAGCCGCAGCAGCCTCGCTTTGCCAGATGATAAAAACGCACTTTCATGGCACATAAGCCAACTACCGCGCCTGAAGAAATCCAGCCAATAGACAGCATCAATCGATGACCGGACAGGCAGGTATTTCTGGCGGTTGAGGCTGAGCACAGGGCTGTCAGATTGTGGTCGTTTAAACAACGCCCTGCTTTTTGTCCGGCCCGGCTTTGGCACCTCTCCTGCTTGCTGCATTAATCCTGACGCGGGCACCTGAGTAAGGCCACTTAGAGTATGATGTAACTAAAATCGTTACAGAAGATACTGTGCTCACACTTTTGTGACATTCATCGCAAATGCTGTTTACCCCCGGCTTATCTCTCCACCATAGCCTTGTACGCTGAGCGTATCACCGTCTGCTTCCACCCACGCGAAGGGCACAACTGAAGGGCCGTCGAGCATGCCCTTCATGATAAAAAAGTCGGTGTCCAGAATACGGGCATAGCCTCCGCGATGATCGTGTCCGGCAAAACAGGCGCGCACCCGGTAGCGGGTGAATAAATTAACCAGCGCGTCGGCGTTCATTAACATATGCGTATTCCCGGGAGCCAGCGGATAATGCCCGAATACCACGATGCTTTCTCCGCACTGCTGTGCCGCCTGTAACTGCTGCTCTATCCACACCAATTGTTGCGCGCCCACGGCACCGTTCCAGGGCTGCGCGTGGGGTTGATGCTCATGTTGCAGCCGGGCCAGCAACGCTGCCGCCTGTTGGCGATCGGTGCCGTTGAGCGCATTGCAGTAAAGACTCATATCATTGCCATCGTAGACAATGAAGCGCCAGCCGTTAAAACGGAAAGCGTAATAGCTCTTGGGTAGGGGAACCTTACCTTCAAGTCGTGTGGCAATCGTCTGCGCATCATGATTACCCAGCACCACGGCATGGGGATGCTTTAATTCTTGATATACCGGCAATACCGCAGCATAGCTGTACCAGTCGCGATCGACGAGATCGCCCAGGGTCACCACAAAATCGAGCGGCTGCGCGTTGAGCGCCGTGATGGCCTGGTGCAGTTTTTGTAGTCCGTTGCGATAGTAAAGATGGTTGTCAACATCCGGTTCGATATCCGCATATTGCGGGTCGGCGATCAAACCAAAACGAACAACGTTGTTCCGCGCAGGTAAGGGACGCAGCAACGGCGGTTGATACAGCGGTGCGACGTCCGCCAGCAGTTCGCGCTGCTGCAGACTAAGCGAGTGAGGCGTTAACATTGGCGTTCACCTTAACGTATACCGGCACGCATGAAAGACTGAATAAACTGACGCTGAAATATCAGAAAGAGCAGCAAAAGCGGCAGCGTTGTCATCAATGTTGCTGCACCAATAAGCGCCCACTGCACGCCCTGCTCTGGCGCGGAAAATAGCTGCAGCCCGACGGTTAAGGGCCGTACCTTAACCGAGTCGGTAATCACCAGCGGCCAGAGAAAATCATTCCAGTGAAAGCTGACAGAGACTAACGCAAAGGCGATATAAATCGGTCTGGCCAGCGGGATGTAGATCTTACGTAAGATATAAAACCGGCTGGCGCCTTCCACGATCGCCGCCTCTTCCAGCACTAAGGGGATGCTTTTAAACGTCTGGCGCAGCAGGAAGATAGCAAAGGCAGACGCAAAATACGGTAAGGCAATGCCGGTCAATGTATCGCGCAGGCCCAGTGCGCCAATGGTTTTATAGTTATTCAGGATCAGCACATCGGGGCTGATCATGAGCTGCAACAGGATAAGGGCAAACAACATGCCCGAATACTTCAGGCGAAAACGGACCAGTGCGTAAGCCGCCATCGTGGCCAACACCAGCTGGACTGTAACGATCATCATCACCAGCAAAATCGTATTCATGAAGTAACGGGCAAAGGGGGCAGCATGCCAGGCGTTAATAAAATTTTGCAGCGTCAGCGGCGCAAAAAGCCTGAAGCTGCCCTGCTCTGCCGCGGGATGTACCGCAACCCACAGCGCCACCAGGATAGGGAGCAGCCATAGCAGCGCCGCTAACCAGATAATCAGATTCAGGCCGAGGCGGCCAACAGAAAAGGAAGGCTTCATTGATAATGGGCTCGTTTATCCATCAACTTAAATTTAACTAGCGCAATCGCCGCCAAAATCAGCAGCAATACCACGGTCATGGCCGCCGCTGCCGGTAAATCCCAGTAACTGAATGCTGTGCGATAGATGTAAAACAGCAGCAGGCTACTGCTGTTGTCCGGGCCGCCGTTCGTCATCGCAATAACCTGATCGACGATGCGAAACGCATTCATGGATGCATTGATCAAGACAAATAACGTGGTCGGCATCAGCAATGGCCACTGGACGCGCCGGAAGAAATAGCCCTTTGATGCCCCTTCGATTTCCGCCGCTTCACGCAGGCGCGGATCAATCTGCTGCAGGGCAGCAAGATAGAAAATCATAAAGAAACCGGCCTCACGCCAGACTGAGACCGCCATCAGGCACCACAGGGAGGTGCCCGGCTCGCCAAGCCAGTTAACCGGAGCAATGGAAAACAGCGACAGAAGTTTGTTCAGTAAGCCCAACTGTGGCGTGTAAAAAAACAGCCACAGGTTAGCAATCGCAATCATTGGCAGAAGAGAGGGAATAAAAAAAGCCGCACGTATCACGGCGTTAGCCGCCAGTCGTCGGTTAACGGCCAATGCCATGAGCAGAGCCAGCATCACCGCCAAAGGGATAGTGACCAGGGCATAAAGCAGATTGTTCCACAACGACCGGATAAACACATCGTCATCCAGCAGCGCAACGTAGTTATCCAGCCCAACAAACTGGGCCGGATGACCGTTACGTGAGGCGCTGAACAGACTTTCCCACACCGTCGCCAGAGCAGGATAATGGGTAAACAGCAATAAAAAACCCAGTGCCGGTAAGATCAGCAAATAGCCGCACAGCTGTAATGATCCGACGCCTGAGCGTAAAGCAGGGGATGCTGTTGCAAGTGTGTTCATCGCCATCGTATTACTGGTAAGCCTTCAACAAACGATCGGCCTGCTTCTGGGCGGCTTCCAGTGCTTCTGCCGGTGTTTTCGTCTGGGTTATCGCGGCTTCAATGGCGTGGTTCAGCGCCTCCTGAATTTGCACGCTGTTATAGGTCGAGAGTTCTGGCTGGGCATAGTTAAGTTGCTCACGTGCCACCAGCGCCTGCGGAACCTGTTTCACATAGTCTTTCATGGCTGGCGTTTCCCAGGCGGCGGGTGAAGTCGCGACATAACCGGTAGCAATACTCCAGCGAGCAGCCTGTTCAGGGGCGGTGACCCAACGGATAAACGCCATGGCGGCTTTCTGCTGTGCCGGGGATGCATTTTTGAAGACATACAGATTACCGCCACCGGTCGGGCTTCCGCGCTGTGTCTTTTCAGGAAGCATCGCGACACCAAACGGGAACGTCGCATTTTTACGCACCACGCTCAGATTACCCGTGGTGGTCACCATCATCGCGGTTTTGCCACTCAAAAAATCTTGTGGCGTGGTGCCCCATGCCACGGCGCCTTTAGGTGAAACGCCCTCTTTCTGACCGAGATCGGTTAGCCACTGTAGCGTTTCAATGTTCCCAGGCGTATTAAAATACACGGCCGTGCCCTTGCCATTATCAAGATGCGCGCCGTTGGTCGCAGCAAACCCCTGAAACACCCAATAGCCATTTGGCGTAGTCGGGATTTCGATGCCCCACTGGCTGACGTTTTGCCCGTCTTTCACGACCAGCTTTTTGCCAAAGTCCACCACCTGCTGCCAGTTCGCAGGCGGCGTATCAGCATCCAGACCCGCTTTTTCAAACGCCTGCTTATTCCAGTACAGCACCACGGTCGAGCGCTGAAAAGGAACGCCCCAGACTTTTCCATTGATATGGCGTAAGAAAGCAGGATAGAAACTGTCGATCCATTTTTTACCCTCATCGTCTTTGGCCAGATCGCTGGCCGCGACAATCGCCCCCGCATCCATCAGTGAATAAGCTTCGATATCGCCAATAACGGCCATTTGTGGCGCATTACCGCCACGAAAAGCGGTCAATGCTTTGGTCACCGTCGTGGCGTAGTCACCGGTATAGACCGGCTGAATACTGACTTCGGGATGAATTTTTTCGAAATCGGCAACCAGTGCTTCAACGGTGTGGCTGATCGCGCCTCCCACTGCGATGGGATAATACATTTGCAGTTTTACCGGATCGGCAGCAAAAACTGACGCGCTGGTTGCGATAAGCAATGCAGGAAGCAGATGTGACAGACGAATAGCAGACATGATTTTCCCTTAGGTAAAAAGATCGTTAAACCGCGTATTTTTTGGACGAAACAGACATCAGCTGTTCTGCATGCAAACAGCGTTTACCGCTATCGGTGGAAAACAGGTATTGCTTATCAGCAGGCCATTGCAGCCCCACCAGGCTTCCCTCACTGAACCGTTTCATTCCTGCTACCGTCACCGTTAATGTTTCGTGGCTGTGAGCAAGCTGGCACATTAATAAGGTATCAGCCCCCATATATTCGTAACTCACCACGCTGGCCGTCAGCACCGCGCCATCAGCGTTAATAAGCTGAATATCTTCAGCCCGAATGCCCAGACTGAGTGCGCCGGCGGTGAAACCTTCGACGACAGGCTCCCTGAGCGGACTCAGATAGTGGTTCGCGTTGTGGCAGGCGAGCGGCAGGATGTTCATGGGCGGTGCGCCAATAAACTGTGCCGCGAACACGCTGGCAGGGTTGTTGTAGAGATTATCAGGTGTGTCGTGCTGCTCAATTCGTCCCGCGTTCAGCAAAATAATGCTGTCCGCCATGCTCATGGCTTCTGTCTGATCGTGGGTGACATAGATCATTGTCAGACCCAACTTCTTCTGTAAGGCACGGATCTCACGGCGCATGCTTTGGCGTAGCTTGGCATCAAGGTTAGAAAGGGGTTCATCCATCAGGCAGAGCGTATTGTTGGCGATAACGGCTCGCCCCAGTGCCACCCGCTGTTGTTGACCACCGGACAACTGGGACGGCAAGCGATCCAGCAACGCCTCCAGTTCCATCAACTTACTGACCCGACTCAGACGATCGGCAAACGTGAGCTTATCTTCACCGCGGGCTTTTAAGCCAAATAACAAATTTTCTTTAACGCTCAGGTGAGGAAAAAGCGCATAAGACTGAAACACCATGGAGAGCTTGCGTTGGGAGGGGGGCAAATGGGTGATATCCACATGATTGAAACTCACCGAACCCGTGTCGGCCGTCTCCAGGCCGGCAATAGTGCGCAGCAGCGTCGATTTACCACAGCCTGAAGGCCCCAACAGTGCAACGAACGTCCCTTCGGCGGCGTCAAAATGGATATTATCCAGTGCGATTTTCTCGCCCCAGCTCTTGGTGATGTGATGAAGCGCCAGATGGCTCATACATGCGCCGCTTTGCAAATAAGAATTGCAGTAAGCTAGCCGAGAAAAATGAACGATTTATGGCTGAAAAATGACAGAAAAAAGATGCACCCATTGATTAATCATGCGGGCTTATCCTTCCCTGCCTTACCAGGCCGCCGTCGCGACCGAGCTTTTCCTCTTGTTCCTGACAGCGAATGAACGCAGAAAGCGGCCTCCTGACAACCTGTCGTGCCCATAAGTGACGTTGAACGTCTTGATTGACCAGCCGAGACTGCATGCGATTCTGCTGCACGACAGGGCTGGGGCTAACGTAATACGTTCGGCAGCACCCCGGATGCTATAAGAAATGACCAGACGCACGCAAAGCGCCAGAGACTCACACAACGTCTCGGAATCCTCGCTGCAGCCACAGAGAAAGAGCTACAACGACTGTTCACTGCCGGAAACAGACACAGGTTGAATATTTCCGCTTAGTAGGTAGACTGGTATACATACATACCACTAACAAAGGTTATCGTCATGCCAACTCAATCTGCCAGCGCAGAAACTGCTTATGATAAGTTGCTCTGTGCGGCGCGCGTGCTGTTTTACAACCACGGCATTAACGGGACAGGTATCGATGCCATCGTAAAGCGGGCCGGGGTCGCCAAAAAAAGCTTATATAACAACTTTGCCTCTAAAGATGAGCTGGTCGCGATTTATCTCAGGGTTCGTCACGAGGAATGGCTTGCCTTGTACAAAAATCGTCTGGACCTTGCCATGACGCCGAAAGAACGGGTACTGGCCGTATTCGCGGCTTATGAGGACCATGCTGAATTTGCCTATGAAAACGGGTTTCGCGGATGTGGCCTGCTGAACGCAGCGGCAGAGTTGCCCGCCAGCGCGCCGGGACGACAGGCCGTTCGTGAGCACAAGGAGGAAGTGGAGGCGATTCTGACCGCGCATCTGACAGACCTGATGATGGGTGATGCAGAAAGCGCGCGCAAGATGGCACGGCACTTCGCTTTTCTACTGGAAGGCAGCATTTCACGAGCCGGGCTGGAAGGTAACAGCGACTGCGTGAGTCAGGCCAGTATAATTGCTGAACAACTGATGGAGGCATACTGATGCCTGCATCCGGACACCAAACGGGTGGCGCAACGGCCGTCATTATCGCGGCTGTGCTCTGGGGAACGACCGGTACAGCCGCCACCTTTGCCCCGGCTTTAAGCCCGCTCGCCGTGGGCTCGGTGGCAATGGGCATCGGTGGACTGTTCCAGGGACTTATCGCTGCAACCCCGCTTATTCGACAGCGGCGACTGATTTTTCGGCATTGGCCTTTTCTGCTGACGGGCGCCCTCGCAGTGGCGGTTTATCCGCTCGCTTTTTATGCGTCTATGCGCTATGCCGGGGTCACTGTCGGCACTGTCATTTCCATCGGCTCTGCCCCGCTACTGTCAGCCCTCATTGAGTACCGTCTTGAAGGCGTACGCCTCACAAAGCAGTGGGCAGGCGGTGCCGCTACAGGGCTTGCCGGCATGATCCTGCTTTGCCTTGCGGAAAGCGGTGGGCACAGTACTGGACAAGGTTCTGCAATGACGGGCATTACGCTGGGGCTGCTGGCTGGTTTTACCTATGCCCTTTATTCGTGGTCTGCGCGGCGGTTAATGCAGGGCGGCATAGCTCCACGCGCGGCAATGGGGGCGACCTTTGGGGCGGGCGGTATCCTGCTTGTCCCTGTCCTTCTGATGACCGGCGCACCGCTTCTGGAAACCTGGAATAATGCCGCCGTCGGGATATATATGGCGCTGGTTCCAATGTTTCTGGGATATCTCTGCTATGGCTACGGACTGGCGCGCATCCCGGCCAGCATGGCAACCACGATCACGCTGCTGGAGCCGGTCGTCGCCGCTCTGCTGGCCGTTCTGCTTGTCGGGGAAAGGCTGCCGCTTTCAGGTTGGGCCGGTGTAGGACTCATTATTGCCTGCCTGGGTGTGATCACCTTTCCAGCGGGCAAGCGCGCCTCCCCTTCAGCCCAACGCCGGGCTGATAACCTTTAATCTGGGGGCAGGAAAAAGGAGGAAAAAGCGGCCTTCGATGCATCCTGGGCTCTCGACGTACGCACGGGCGCTCTCATTAAGCTTGAGGAAAGCAAAACCCGCCTGGAGAATGATAACTGACTCCATCCCTGAACCTGAGCAGAGGTGTCCTGTGGCGCCTGTATCAACAATAACGTCCAGGATTTACAGGGCCCCAGGGTAATCTGCATAGTCAGTCCGGGTACGATGAAGACAGGACCAGAGAAATCGAATGTTCTCCTGCCTGGCGTCTCCGAGGGTTCAGGCGGGACGATACCTTTCGCTTTTTGCTCATGGCTGACATTACCAACATCAGCCGCGATGTCTCAGCCCTCTCGGTCTGCACTTATCAAATATAAAACGCCTGTTGCAGGGCATCAGGCGTTTAAAAGCTGCCAGATTTCGATCCTTATCAGAACCTTTTATGGCCTACTTTTATCAGAACTGCTCCCAGTTTTGATCCTGTCCGCCAACCACTGCGGTCTGCGGTTTCTTAAAAACCGGCGACGATACCACTGCGGCGCGGTTTTGCTCCCGATTATTACTGGATAACTGACCCGCAAGCGTAATCGTGAAGGCACCCACTAAATGACCCAGCGTGGAGGCCTGATCTATCAGAGAACGCGATGCTGCGGAGGCCTGCTCAACCAGTGCGGCGTTTTGCTGTGTCGCACCGTCCATCTGATTTACGGCCTGATGGACCTGGCTGATGCCTTGCGACTGTTCTCCGGCGGCTACGGATATTTCATCCACCAGATCAGTGACCTGCCGCACCGCATCATTCATGCGTGACATGTTAGAGCCTACCCCTTCCGCCTGCTCAGAACCGGCCTCGACAAAGCCCATTGATGACTCAATCAACTCCTTGATTTCACGAGCTGAAGAGGATGAGCGCTGTGCAAGATTACGAACCTCACCCGCCACGACCGCAAATCCCCGCCCCTGCTCACCAGCACGTGCAGCCTCAACGGCGGCATTCAGCGCCAGGATGTTGGTCTGGAAGGCAATCCCTTCAATGAGTGCAATGATGTCAGTGATTTTGGCTGAGCTTGCCCTGATGTCACTCATAGTGGACAGTAGTGTGCGGACACGACCAGCACTGTCTTCTGAGATATCCCGGGCGTTTTTCGCCAACTGACTGGCAAGACGCGTATTTTCAGCGGTCTGACGGACGGTTTCGCTAAGCTCGGACATACTCGCTGCTGTCTGCTCCAGGGAGGCCGCCTGCTCTTCCGTACGGGAGGACAGGTCTTCATTACCCGCCGAAATCTGTGCAGAAGCAGAGCTTACCGACTGAGCAGAAGCTTCCACCTTAGACAGTGAATCTGAAACATTCTCAATCAGATGGTTGAAGGCCCTTGCCGTCAGGCCGATTTCATCATGACGTGACTCATCAACCCTGAGAGTCAGGTCGAGTTTTTCACTGGCCTCTTCCATGGTCTGACGCATGCCGTTCAACTGACGGCGTATAGACATGATGGTTTTGATCGTGAAAAAACCCAATACAAGGATGACGGCGCCAGAGCCGGCAATCAGTCCCCATAGAGTCGTATAGTAGATATGGGTATTGGTTTCATCCAGTTGAGTGCCGATATCAATATTTATCTGCAGTTGCTTACGGTAACTGCTTGTAAGCGTGCGAATGGCTTCACTCAGATTTTTACTGCTTTCATCTGAGTTCGCCGTCGATGATGACTGGGGAATCCTGTTGGTCTGCAGGAAAGGCAGCAGCCTGTCATGAATGTTTTTAATCATGACGAACGCCTCTTTGGTCAGCCGCAGATCTTCGTCGCTGGATATATCATTCTCAAGATAATGCTGATTGAGGGTATTAAGGCGCTCAACCGTTTTGTTCATGTCTGATTCAATTTGCCCCTGCCTGGCAGGGTCTTTTGCGCCCTGATAGTCGTATAGCTTAATGAGAAGTTCATTGTTCTCATCAATCAGTACGTTTAAGTCGATGATCGAAGGTATGGCGTTAATCTGAACATAGTGAAAGCGATACTGGAAGCCAGTAACGACCACGATGGAAATAATAACCATAGAAACGAGAGAAGCTGAGAGCAGAGAAAACGTAAGATAAAGTCGCTGTGAAATTGTCATAACTCACCCTGTGTGTATTTAAAAAATAAAAAACCAACGCTTAGTAAATCGTCGAAATCAACTAAAACTTGATTTTTTTAGAGAGAGGCTGGTGAGTTATGGAGATGAGTAGAGTGAGAATGTGCAGGGCCTGAACATAAACGTGAATATCGCGTAAAACCCAGGGCTAACAAAGCCGCGAAAGGCTGCTCAAGTTTCGCTTTCTGCTGAATGTGGACATTGCGCAATAAGCTGGCTGTTTTTTGCCTGAATGGGCACGGCTCACCCTTTTCACTCAGTTAGGCTAATGCCGCTTTTCATCGCTTATGATAAAAAAGATAACCCGCACTAAGGAGATTTTTATGTATCTGGATGATATTCCTTCTTCTTTTCGGCAGCATGACATGCTTTATCTGACAGCGCCTGACCTGGGCCGTGCAGAAGAAATGCAACGAAAACTGAATGCGTTCAGCTCACTTCATCATGAGTTCTTACTCTGGTCTCCGGGTTTTCACTCTATTGATTCAGTTGAGAAAAACATGGCAGATGCCGCAGATAACTTCCTGAATGACAGAGACGAATATAAGTTTTTAATCATTGAACGCAAGTCAGATGAACTCTTAGGCTGCATAAGCTTGTTCATCCGCAATCAGGCTATCCCTTACGTCGAAATCGGCTACTGGCTTGCAACCAATGCACTGGGCAAAGGCATCATGCCCGAAGCGTGCAAATTGGCCACTAAAATAGCCTCCGATTTTTTGCACGCAAAGAGAATTGAAATTCGTGTCGCGGGACGTAATGTGCGGAGTCAGTCCGTTGCATTAAAATGCGGTTTCAAACTGGAAGCCAGACTGGTTAACGAGCGCCTCGACAGCATGGGAATGACTGACGATACCTTGATCTACAGATATGGCGGTTGACTCTCCCCATCCTGTGAAGTCAGCCTTTCGCTGAGCGCGGCTCTAGACTGTTACGCATGTCCGCTTTATGCCGGGACGGGTCGTTACCCTCAAATCAACCCATCTGTGTCCTCTCACCCACGGTTTCCCTTTCCGGCGAGCCACAGGAGAAAGAACGAATGATTAAGCGCGCCCAGGGTAAACAGTCAGGCTGCTTATTTGGTGAATGATGAGGAGATTAGTTTGATACCCAGTATGCCCAGGACCGCTGAGGAAACGCGATCAACTGACGTCTTGATACGTAAATATACCTGACGCGGTTTCTCGGCAGACAGCGCGACAGAAACGATGGAGTACCAGACAAAATCGATCAAAAAGCTCATCAGAGGGATGACGACATAAAACAGTAGCGGGATATTTTTAGGCAAAAGGGCACTAAAAATAGAGGCAAAGATAATGGCTGTTTTGGGATTGCTCAGTTGTGTTAATAACCCATCTCTGAATGTTTTTAGCCATGTCTTGCTGTGCCCATTTTGTCCATTCAACGCGAGGTGTACAGGCTGAGATGCACCTTTGAAGATGTTAAAAGCCAGCCATAATAAGTAAAACCCGCCCGCCACCTTCATAACCACAAACAGTTCCGGCACCAAAAGTAGCAGCCTCTGTAGCCCAAGCATCGCGACCAGGGCAAAAATCGCAGCACCAACGCCAGTGCCTAAAGCGGTCACGATTCCGTGAAGACGAGAATGCACAACAGCATTTCTGGCAACATAGATAAAGCTTGGGCCGGGGCTTATCACCCCCATAATCAGAACGGCAGCAATGGCCATAAGGCTTGAAATCAACATCCTGGACCTCGGTAGGGAATAATCAGAGCGGCTATTCTAAAGGAAATGATCCGTTTTCACAGGGTGGATTGTGTTGTCTCCGGGATTCGAAAACGAAACAGGCCCGCTGAAGCAGCTTCTTGCTCGTCACCATCGTTCATCGCTCACCACCCAGGCGCATCGGTTTAATACCTTTGCTGGTTACCCACGAACAGCCTGACTCACCTGTTAAATTTGTTATTAATCGGCAGCTTAAAGCCAGTGCGGTTAAAGAGGTGCCAGTCTGTATTTGCTATCCTTGGAAAACGAATTCTTGGGTTACCCTTTTTGGAGCAATAATGAGCGATATTATTAATCTGTTCACCAGCCATAAAAGTGAGCGCAGCTTTGCCGATAAACCTGTTGACGATGCCATCCTTGATCGCATTATCAGCACCGCCTATCGCGCCCCTACCTCCGTTAACTCACAACAGGTTTCACTGGTCGTTACGCGGGATGCCGCTCAACGTCAGGCCATTTCAGAGATTGCCGGTGGACAGCCCTGGATTGCCAAAGCGCCCGTGTTTATCACCGTCGTTCTCGATATGCATAAATCCCGGGTCGCCATGGCGGCTGTGGGCAAAGAGCAGGTTGCTCAGGACAGCATTGAAAGTATTGTTTCTGGCGCGACTGACGTAGGCATTGCACTAGGCAGTATTATGGCCGCTGCGCGGGCGGAAGGTTTAGGCATCGTGCCCATCGGGGGAATTCGCCGCGATCCGGACGCGATGATCGAACTGCTTAATTTGCCGGAATATACTTTCCCTGTCGCGGGCGTCGTTATCGGTTACGTCGACCAGCCTGCTTTCCAGAAGCCGCGCCTGCCTCTGCAGACCTTCCGTCACGAAGAAAGCTATCACACCGAAGGTCTGGAACAGCAGATCGCCGCTTACAATGCCGAAATGGTTCAGCACTGGCAAGCCACCGGGCGAGCAGACGGCGAAAGCTGGAGCGACAGCGTGAGCGGATATTATCAGCACATCTATTTCCCAAAAGTCCTGCCTGCACTGCACAAACAGGGATTTGGTAGCGACAAATAACCGTTATTCGTCCGGGCAATGCCCGGGCGATGTCTTTCCCTCTGGCTCAACTCTCACAGGCTAACCCCTTGCCCCGTTTCGCCCCTCGTGTTTGGCACGATAGAGCGCTTCATCCGCCCGTTTAATTAATCGTTCCGCCCTTTCTGGCCCTTCCCCTGCCACCGTTGTTGCCACGCCGGCACTCAGCGTGACGCACCCGGTTTCCAGCCCTGTCGAGCTGTGCGGTATCGCTAACTTCCTGACGGCCTCAACCACGCTTGAGGCTATTTTTAACGCATCCGCGGCGCAGGTGTCGGCTAACACGATGGCAAATTCTTCTCCGCCATAGCGTGCGGCGATATCGATGCGGCGCTGGGCAAACGTCTTCAGTAAGCGTCCTACTTGTTGTAAACAGGCGTCACCCGCGACATGGCCGTAGGTATCGTTGTAGCGTTTGAAATAATCGATATCGAAAAGGATTAATGATACCGGCCCACCGCTACTGCGGCCGTGCAGCAGGCTTTTTATCAGAAAGTGGTCAAAGTACCGGCGGTTAGCCAGCCCCGTGAGCCCATCGCCGTTTGCCAGATTCTCCAGTGAATGGTTCGCTTCGGTCAGTTCATCCCTGAGATGGGTTAATTCAATTTGATAGCGTAAGCTACGTTTGGCTTCATGCCGTATCAACATCCACAGCAGAATGATCGCCATCAGAAGCACCATGCTTAATACTACGCCCTGAACCCGGCTTTCGGCCCAGCTAATCAAAAGCCCCTCTTTGTCAAATCCTGCAGCGACAACCAAGGGGTAACGGCTAGAACTGGCGAAACCAAAAATGCGGGTTACGCCGTCAACCTTCGCTTTCCACTGGCCGCTGCCGCGTTCGGCATTGGCTAACAGCTGGTGAAAAAGCGGGCTGGAGGAGAGATTTTTACCGATGTAGCTGTTCGACAAAGGACGAGCATAGAGCACGGTGCTGTCTGCCAGCATCAGCGCCAGTAAGTCCTTGGGACCAATAACAAAATAATCGTAGTAGTGACGAAAGTAATCGATGCTCACCGTGGCAAGGAGTACACCACGGAATCCCTGGTAGTTATCACTGACGCGCAGCGAAACAGGAATAACGTAGCGGCCCGAACTGCGGCTTCGTAATGCAGGCCCCACGTGCAGGCTGTTGCGTGGATTGTTGCGATGATAGCTGAAATACTCCCGGTCGGCGTTATTTCCTGAAAACGACTGCATTAACGAACTGGCGACCCATCTCCCCTGCGCATCGTAATAGAAAATACCCTCCAGCTGCGGCAGGCGGCTCTGTAACGTCCGCATGATGTCGTTGAGGGTTGAGACATCTCCGCCCGTCTCTGCCTGAGACTCGATTTCACGCTGGACTTCACGCAGCGACAGTTCCGTTTGCAGAAAGGTATCTTCGGCCTGACGGGCCTGAGCCAAAGAAAGATCAATGGCGCGTTCTTCAGTGATACGAACCGTTCTTTGCCAGTCCTGGTAAAGCGTCCAGACATTGATCACAATAACGCCAATCGTCAATAAACTTCCCGCCAGGGTAATGCTTCTGAGCAGTGGTGAAAGGCGCATCATCGCCGCATCTTTTTTTCGACGTAATTCCATGCTGGTTAACCCTTCTCTCGCCACGGGATAATGCAACATATCAGAAACAACGTGTTATCAATAACATCCTGACAGGCCATTTATATCTGCTGTTTTCAGTTTAGATTAAGACAGGAACGCCAGCCTCGCCTTGCGCCTGTTCAGAGTACAGGCAGCAGGCTCTGATAGCAGGCTGATGGTGCCAGCCTCACCGGTCGGGCGTATCGGGGAACTCGCAGATGTCGAGGCTGCGCTCCACGTCATCCATGACATGGAGAAGGAGAGGTTAACGTCGGCGGCGCCACCACCAAAACAGCAGCAGTCCGATCGTCAGCACAACTACTGCCAACCCTGCGCGGGCTATCGGTAAAAGCAGTGACGGCTCGCCGCCCTGACGCAGTGATTTCACCCGTTCCGGGGTTATGCGCACGGCACTGTTGCCTATATCCTGCATGACATAATTCGTGACGTCGGCAATTTGCGTATTATCCAGCGTATGGGCAAAACCAATCATGCCCTGACCGTTTGCGGGCCAGACACCTTCAAGCACGGCCATGGCAACGTTATCGGCCGTAGGCTTTTCCAGGATAGGATGTTTACTCAGGGCAGGTAAACCATTCAGGCCCTGTCCCTCAAGGTTATGGCAGGCGGCACAGTTGTTGCGGTATACGCGCTCGCCATCCGTTAAATCGGACAGCATGTCTGGCGTATCATCTCCGGTCACCGGCGTGAGTCCGCTAGCCGGTTCCTGAACATCTGAATCCGCGTCAGCCTCGCCTTCTTCCTGATCGGCGGCAGGCATCAGGTAGGTTGCTATGGCCGCCCGATCTTCCGGCGTCATACGCGAAAAGCTCTTGTCTATCGCTTCAAGCATCGGCCCCGCCGCCGTCGCACCGTTATCGGCGTGACCGCTCGCCAGATAAGCTGCCAGCGATTCCCGTGACCACTGATCGTCACTCTGTAAGGTATTGGCGGTGATGTCAGGCGCAAACCACGTCCCTAAAGAGGCGCCCTGTAACGATTTGCTCTGCTGCTCAGCCATTAAAAAATTGCGCGGCGTATGGCAGGTGCTGCAGTGCGTTAGCCCTTCGACCAGGTAAGCCCCCCTGTTCCATTCCGCGGACTGGCTGGGATCGGGCTTGAAGGGTTTTGTGTCCAGGAAGAGGAAATTCCACGCCGCCATACTTAAGCGAAGATTAAACGGAAACGGCAAATCGGTTTTTTCTGGCTGGCTATCGACCGCTTTCACACCATGCATAAAGTAAGCATAAAGCGCAGACACATCGCTATCACTCACTTTGGCATAGGCGGTGTAAGGCATAGCCGGATACAAATGACTGCCATCGGCACGAATGCCCCTGCGTAGCGCATCGGCAAACTGTTTTTCAGTGTAGTGACCAATACCGGCTGTTTTCGAGGGCGTGATATTGGTGCTAAAAATAATGCCTAAAGGGCTACCGATGGCATGGCCGCCGCTGAACGGCGCTTTGCCTTCCTCTGTGTGGCAGGCCGCACAATCCCCAGCCACAGCAAGATATTCCCCTCGTTTTATGAGGTCAGTCTGGCTTTCCGCCCACGCGCTACTCTGAGTTGCAGTCAGCATTAGCAGCGTAGCGGGCAGCAATCGGCTCAATCGCTTACCCATGCTGTGTCTCCTGCAAAATCTTATCAGCGGTACGCAGCGCAAGCGCCATGGCGGTGAGCGTGACATTACAGGTGCCGACCGTTGGCATCACGCCAGTACCGACCATAAACAGGTTTTCATGATCGTGCGCCCGTCCCCAGACATCGGTTACGCTGGTTGCCGGATCGAGTCCCATCGACAACGTACCGATGATATGTTGACGGTTCGAAAATTTACCGCTTTTGCTGTGTCGGATATTGGTCGCACCCAGTTTTGCTGCTATCGCATCGTAGCACTCTCGCGTTTTTTCCGTGCCCTTCTGCACATAGTCATCCACATCCCAGAACAGCGCAGGCGTGGGTAATCCTAATGCATCTTTATTGCTGCTCAGGGTCACGCGGTTATCGGGATTGGGGAGCTGTTCCAGCGCATTTTTAATGCTCAGTCGGCGGGCCGCACGAAAACGAACCTGCTCCTGGAGTTTTTTACCAAAGTATCCCTCTTCCAGCACTTCCTTCGTCACCGCTGCCACCTGTGATGCATTGGAGATATCCAGACGGAATGGCGCATGTTCGCGGCGGAATTCGCCGTCTCTGAACTGCCCTATTGAACAGGGACTGACAGGTCCGCGTCCGGGCCAAATCTCTTCATCCACGTCGAAGGTGACGCCAATGGCGGGATGGTCGCAGAGATTACGACCAACATTGTCACGGGCATTGCCAATCCCGTGCGGAAATTTATCGCTGGTCGACATCAGTAAAAGCTTTGGCGTTTCAATCGCATTGGCCGCCAGAACAAATGTCTGTGCCGTAATGCGATGGCTGGTTTTATTCCAGTCATAATAGTGGGCGGCAACAATTCTACCCTGCGCGTCATGCTCAAGCTTATACACGACCGCCTCGGTGATCACCTGAACGCCTGTGTCCTCAGCCTGCTGAGCGGCCAGACCGCCGTGATACTGAGCATCAATCGGACACACCGGCATACAGTTGTTGTTACCGCAGCAGGCCGGGCGACCATCGTAACTGCGACTGTTGCGTCCCGTGCTGTCGTCCAGCACGGTGAAGTCGGGTGCCAGTCTGGCCGTGACGCGTTGCTGAAGCCATGAAGCCGGCACGCGCGTCATCGGAAACGGTTTACTGCGTGGCGAGCCGTTATCAGGCGAACCGCCGACGCCGGCAATGACCTCTGCCTCATAGTAATAGGGCTCCAAATCCTGATAGCCGATCGGCCAGTCTTTGCCCACGCCATAAAGGGTATGCTGCTGAAAATCATTTGGCACAAAGCGCCACAGCTGAGCAGCCCAGTGCCAGCTGGTGCCGCCAAAAATACGGATGTATTGCGCATTAAACGCCTGCGGACCGAGCTGTTGCAGATAATCATTAGGCTCAGGCGTATAGCGTGGCTGAGGTGCCATGGGAGAAAAGGGATAAGGTGACATAAAGTCAGACTTAAAGGCGGAACTGCGAAAGCGCTCGACCAGCTCATCGCGCCCAATTTTCGGCCCGGACTCAAGTAATACAACGGATTTACCCGCTTTGGCCAGTCGGGTAGCCAGCAAAGCGCCATTTACGCCCGCGCCTATCACAACGACATCCGCCGACTCATTCTTCTTCATTGATGACATTACTCATAAAAAGGATCACGGTTGACTCGCCCAGCTGCCGCAGACGCCATAGGAGAAGCTCGGCGGTACCAGTTTGTCATTCACAATTTGATTCGCGAGCGTGTTAATGTAGGTGATGTAGCGTGCATTTTTGCCTTTGCCCACAACCCCGGTGTACCAGCCGCTCAGGATAGTGCCCGCCAGCTTCGCGCTACCTGCGTCACTCTCAGCAAACGGCAGGCGTTCCTGTTGCAACAGATCGGGCTGATGGGTCAGCAGGTTACTCAAACGCAAAAGCGCAGAGGAGAAATTCTTTTGGGTCTGACTCAACGTGTCATACAGCGCAGCACCCACGGTTTCGTTAAGTTCATCCTGCTGGGTAAGCTGCTGAGAAACTTGCATAAAGATATCCAGCTCATCTGTCTGGGCATCGGGCTGGGCGGCGTTGAGGCGAGCAAGAGGGAGCAGATGTCCGGCAGCGCTGGTTACAGCAACCAGACCGACCATCTTCAGCACGCGTCGGCGTGAATAGTGATTCATCATATATTCCAGTAAAAGCCACCTGTCGCTGGCAGCAAATCAGCCTGCGTAATACGGATTATTATGCTGGCAGCGCGCATAATATTTGGGCCAGGATTCACAGCAATTCCCTGCCGCGTTCGCACCTGAAGCCGCTGGTTAAGCGCCAATTCAACAGCATAATGGTTGGTGAGTCTGCCATCTGCCGCTTTCAGTCTGCGGGATCATGAACGTCTCTTTCTCAATGATCCACTGGTAATTAACTAAATGTTAACAATCCGCTGAGGATAAACCAGATAGTTGCTTGGGTTATAAATATATTAAATCGATATTAAACAAATTTGATACAAAGCGGAACTGAGAGCACGCTGGCCCATGTGGCATTTTCAGGCTATGGAGGGCGATCGTTGTCTTTGAAGCGGAGTGAAGTAAACTGCCATTCTGCAGCGGCACACGTTCTCAAGCAAACGGAGTTGATCATGCCCCCATTACGTTTACTGTTATCAGAATCGAACGATCCCTGGTTTAACCTGGCGGTAGAAGAGTGTATTTTTCGCCAGATGCCGGCTAACCAGCGCGTACTGTTTTTGTGGCGTAATGCGGAAACGGTGGTCATTGGTCGGGCGCAGAACCCGTGGAAAGAGTGCAATACACGTCGTATGGCAGAGGACGGTATTAAGCTGGCGCGACGCAGCAGTGGAGGCGGCGCGGTGTTTCACGATCTGGGCAACTGCTGCTTTACCTTTATGGCGGGCAAGCCAGGTTACGATAAAAGTGTCTCAACCGCTATCATCCTGCAGGCACTGGCAACGCTGGGCGTCAATGCGCAGGCTTCAGGACGAAACGATCTGGTGATCGACACCGGTGACGGCGTGCGCAAAATATCCGGCTCTGCTTATCGCGAAACGCCCGACCGTGGCTTTCATCACGGCACAGTTCTAATTAATGCCGATCTGTCGCGCCTGGCTGATTATCTCAATCCCGACGTGAAAAAGTTACAGGCAAAAGGCATCGCCTCCGTGCGAGCACGCGTGACAAACCTGCAAACGCTGGTGCCCAATATCAGCTACGAACGCCTTTGCCATGCCATCACGGAAGCCTGTTTTGAACACTTTGCCACTCGCTGTGAACCCGATGTTATTTCTCCTGATAACCTGCCGGATCTGCCGGGCTTTGAACAACAGTTTGCCCGTCAAAGCAGTTGGGCGTGGAATTTTGGCCAGGCGCCAGACTTTTCGCATCTTCTGGATCATCGCTTTGTATGGGGCGGCGTGGAGATACATTTTGATGTTGAACGGGGCGCCATTAGCCGCTGTCAGATATTTAGCGACAGCCTGAACCCTGCGCCACTGGAGGTGCTGGCCTCCCGCTTACAGGGTGCAGCCTATCAGCCTGACGTTATGGCTCAGCATGTAGAAACGTTGAAAACGGACTATCCGCTGCAGCAGCACGAACTGAATGAGCTTGCACAATGGCTGGTGACAAGTCTCCGCTGACAGTCCGGTGAGCGAGGTAGCGTTTGCCCGGCTCAGCAGCAGAAATGGGCCGCGTCAGACGATTGCCTGCGGCTGCCCAGGTTCAACTTAGCTTCCCGTATTGACGCGTTTGCCGATATCTTTCAGTTGCGAATATTTTTCAAGCAATCGCGGTCCATCATCCAGGCTCATGGCAAACATCCACAGATAGGTCATGACCGAATAGATGTGCCCTGCGTCACCCATCCCTTTACGGGTCATGGACAGGATGGTAAAGGCAAACAGCAGCGCCGCTGCTGTACCTATCGTTATAAAACCTAACGCCTCGCGATCGGATAGCCCTATGCGTAATCGCGCCAGTACGCCGTAGTGTTTCGCCAGAGCGGGTGCCTGGGCAACGGTGACCAGGCTAACCTCTTTTTCAAGCCGGTTATTCAGACGGCCAAACAGCGCTTCGTTCTTGCGCGAGAAGCCCGGCAGAAAGCAGGCAAGTATCAACAAAATGATCAGACAGCCCACGCCCGTCCAGAACTCAATTACCAGAAGCATAATGGCTGCGCCGCTAATCGATGCCAGAGAGGTGATCAGCGTTGGCAGATGCAGCTCAAAAAAATCGACAAACTCACGTGACAATGTCACGCGAGCGGCGATAGTGGAAGCATTTTGCTTCTCGTGACGTTGTGCCACGATAACCGGCACGGCCAGTTCGGCATAAATACGGGCGAAGGTGCGGGTATCAACGCTGCGTCTTGCGGCGCCTATTGCCCACATTGCAAAGACCATGACCGCATAAAGCACAGCATGAAGCGCCTGCCCGGTGACAATGGCGTTAATGGCGAACCCGGCTAACAGCGGATAAAGCAGGTAGGTAACGTTTTCCGCCACCACTAACAGCAGGGTAAGAAAGAGCTTTTTACTGTGACGACGTCCCAGCATCTTGAGGGTGGCAATGGCATTTTGCGGCGCCGTCTCCGGCGTTATTGTTTTGTGAGAACACATGATTTTCTTTTGGTAAACGGTTAAAATTGAGCGGTCGCTCAATAGCCAGCGCATCGTATTTGAGCGATTGCTCAAAGTCAATCCAGGAGTCATAATGAAAGCATCAACGGCAACATCTGGAGAAACACGCAAAGAGACGATTATTGCGGGCGCCATCGCGCTGTTTATCGAGAAGGGAATTGAAAAAACCACGACACGTGACTTAACGGAATCGCTGGGTATTTCACGCAGCCATATTTATCACTACTTTCCTGACTGGCACACGCTCACCCTGACTGCGCTGGAGCACTTTATGCAGCGCGAGTTGGATGATTTCACCCTTGAGCTGGCCGCGCTGGATCCTGTGCAGCAACTACACTCTATGATTGAAGGCCACATTCCTGACACATCAGATTCAGTCTGGCGGCTTTATGCTTCCTTCTGGCAAATGGCCAGCCATAATGCCGATTACGCTGAACTGGCCGACAAGATTATCGCCGGTTGGGATGCGTTGCTCTGCAAGATTATTCGCGCGGGCGTTGAACAAGGGTGCTTGCATACGGATGATGTGGCACGCAGCGCACGCCAGCTTAACGCCTTACTCAACGGCTACGCCGATCTGCTGAGTATTACGTCTTCACCCGCGCGAATTGAGCAGGCGTTGGCCGACATTCACCACTTTGTGCAATTTATGCGTTAACGGAGCGGGAAGTCAGTAAAGCGCCGTTTTCTTCTTTATTGCCATTAATTAAATGTTAAATAGAAGTTATACGAATGATGTGCATTACGCTTTAAATGTGTCATTCAAATGGCGCGCGCTTTACATTTTGTGGCTTGATTAATCACAAATTTTATCGCTTATTCGCGCAGAAATGCTTGCTAACACACTTTATTTTTCTCGCCCAGACTGATGCCGAAATGCGATAAGCAGGTGTTTTTTGGCGCTTTATTGTTTACAGGTTTTGATAAAAGTGGCTGCCCTGGCCGTTAATTTGGGTCTAAGTCGCTGGTTTATAAAGTAAATACATTAACAAATCCTCATAAAATTAATCATTGAGTCCTGTGATAAAAACCAATATATTGGCCGCGTTTTTAACACTAGCTCTAAATTTTATTCACTTATCCAACTGCAGCGTGATGCCACGCCCGGTTGTAGGAGAGATATGATGACGGATAAAGTCCGTATTGATAGTTTGAATGCGAATACATTAAACGGTAACAATGAGTCTTATCTGGCCCGCCAGGCCGAGTTTGAATCAAATGTTCGAAGTTATCCGCGTAAATTACCATTAGCGATTGCGAAAGCTAATGGTGTCTGGATCACAGACGTCGAGAACAAACAGTATCTTGACTGTCTTGCCGGTGCCGGAACGCTTGCGTTAGGTCATAATCACCCTGACGTACTGCAAAGCATCCAAAATGTCATTACCAGCGGCTTGCCGTTACATACTCTGGATCTGACCACGCCACTCAAAGATGCGTTTTCAGAATACCTGCTCTCCCTGTTACCGGGTCAGGGCAAAGAATACTGCCTGCAATTCACCGGTCCTTCCGGCGCGGATGCCGTTGAAGCCGCTATCAAGCTGGCGAAGAAACATACTGGCCGTTCAGGGGTGATCAGCTTCTCCGGGGGTTATCACGGCATGACGCACGGTGCGCTTTCTGTCACCGGTAACCTGTCACCGAAAGAAGCCGTTAACGGCATGATGCCTGAAGTGCAGTTTATGCCTTATCCGCACCTGTACCGTTGCCCGCTGGGCATTGGTGGTGACGCGGGCGTAAAAGCGCTGACCTACTACTTCGAAAACCTGATCAACGACGTTGAAAGTGGTGTGCGCAAACCTGCGGCCGTGATCCTCGAAGCAGTTCAGGGTGAAGGCGGCGTGAACCCTGCCCCGGCTGAATGGCTGCAGCGCATCCGTAAAGTTACCCAGGAACACGGTATTCTGCTGATTCTGGATGAAGTTCAGGCAGGTTTTGCCCGCACTGGTAAATTCTTTGCGTTCGAGCATGCCGGTATTGAGCCCGATATCATTGTAATGTCAAAAGCCGTCGGCGGCGGTTTGCCGCTTGCCGTGCTGGGGATCAAAAAGCAGTTTGATGCCTGGTCACCTGGCCACCACACCGGGACATTCCGTGGCAACCAACTGGCCATGGCAACCGGCCTGACCACGCTGAAGCTGCTGAAAGAAAACAACATCGCTGGCAGCGTCGCTGAAAAAGGTGAGTGGCTGAAAGGCAAACTTGCCGAACTGCAGAAACGTTATCCTGCCATCGGTAACGTTCGCGGTCTTGGCCTGATGATCGGTATTGAAATGGTCAAGCCGAACGAAGCGCAGGATCATATGGGCTGCTACCCGGCCGATGGCGATTTATCGGCTCTGGTTCAGAAGAAATGCTTTGAAAACGGTCTGATCCTTGAGCGCGGGGGACGTCACGGTTGCGTATTGCGTCTGCTGCCTTCCCTGTTGATCAATCATGACGAAATGCAGGTTTTCCTGGATAAGTTCGAAAGCGCCCTGCTTGCCGCTGGCGTCGAAGCAGTTTGAGTGGAGTAAATTCGATGTCACGGTCAAATCCGATTCTGGCGTCCTCAGTGCAAAGCACTGAGGCTTACCAGCAGGCTATCGCACAAAGCAGTGCGGCAGTGGTTAAGTGGCTGGAACAGCCTGAAATGTATCAGGGTAAAACAGTTGCTGAACTGCGCGAACGTATCCAATTGGACTTTAATCCCGAGGGCCTGGGCAACCAGGCCGCCATTGAGCGCGCGATTGAGTATTTCCTGAAAGACAGTCTGTCGGTCCATCACCCACAGTGTGTGGCGCATTTGCACTGCCCGAGTCTGGTCATTAGCCAGGCTGCCGAGGTGCTGATTAACGCGACGAACCAGAGTATGGATTCCTGGGATCAGGCGCCTTCTGCCACCCTGATTGAAATGAAGCTGATTGAATGGCTGCGTTCACAGGTGGGTTATCAGGCAGGCGATGCCGGTGTGTTCACCAGCGGCGGCACCCAGAGCAATCTGATGGGGCTGATGCTGGCGCGTGATGCCTTCTTTGCCCGTCAGGGCCATTCTGTTCAGCAGGACGGACTAATCGGCGATCTCAGAAAGATCAAAGTCTTTTGTTCAGAGAATGCCCACTTCTCCGTGCAGAAGAACATGGCGCTCCTCGGCCTGGGCTACCAGTCCGTGACGTTAGTGAAATGCGATGAGTTTGCACGCATGGACATAACCGATCTGGCTGACAAACTGGCACAGGCGAAAGCCAATAATGAACAGGTGCTGGCCATTGTCGCGACAGCAGGCACCACCGACGCCGGTGCTATCGATCCGCTGCGTGATATCGTCAAACTGGCCGCAGAGCAGAAAATCTGGGTGCACGTTGACGCGGCCTGGGGCGGTGCATTGCTGCTGTCAGAGAAGTATCGTCATTATCTGGACGGGCTGGACCTGGTGGATTCCGTTACGCTGGACTTCCACAAACAGTTTTTCCAGACCATCAGCTGCGGTGCTTTTCTGTTAAAAGAAGCCCGTCACTATGAGCTGATGCGCTATCAGGCGGCATACCTGAACTCTGAGTTTGATGAAGCACAGGGCGTGCCGAATCTGGTTTCGAAATCGTTGCAGACCACCCGTCGTTTTGATGCGCTGAAACTGTGGATGGGGCTGGAAGCCCTCGGTCAGAAGCAGTACGCCGCCATTATAGACCATGGCGTAACGCTGGCTCAGCAGGTGGCGCAGTTTGTTGAGCAGCACGACGCGCTGGAACTGGTTATGAAACCTCAACTGGCGAGCGTCCTGTTCCGTTATCGTCCACAACAGATGGCGGAGTGGAGCGATGCCGACGTTGCGCTGTTCAATCAGCGTATTGGCGATGCTCTGCTGGAATCAGGTCGCGCCAACGTTGGCGTGACCGAGCATAACGGCGTTACCTGTCTGAAAATGACGTTGTTAAATCCAACCGTGACGCTGGAAGATATTACCGTCCTGCTGGCACTGCTTGAGAAAACAGCCCAGTCATTACGCTAAGTGCTTCATCATGCCGGTGACATTGTCACCGGCATAGCGCTTTTATTTCCCATGCTGCTGGCGCATGAGTCCGCTGCACCCTCCCTCTGAATGCCTCCCTGCCCCTTTAATCAACAGGTTATCATCTGTTTGGACGTCACGGCGTTGATGGACTTGCCGTTTGCAGGTCTCTGAAGGGCGAAGAAAAAGCGCAGCACCTATGGGATATCGCGCAGCACCGGTGTGATCATCTCCGTGGCCGAAAACAGCGAGAACGGCTGACGCAGAAACGTTATCGTCCTTCTGTTGATAACCGGAGGATCACAATGACCTATCAAATCTCAGGCCTGAAAGCCGATGCTTTCACTCACCTTTACGGACAGAACGAGCGCTATTTAAAACAACATGGCGTAATGAGGCTGAAAGTAGAAAACGCTCCTGGCTATCCCGACAGAATTTCACTGCGTGATATCCCGGCGGGTGAAACCGCGCTGCTGATTAATCATCTCTATCAACCGGCCCGAACGCCTTATTATGGTTCTCATGCGATCTACCTCTGGGAGCACTGTACCCAACAGGGCATTTACATTAATGCATTACCCCCGGTCATGACGCACCGGCTTCTTTCGTTACGGGGCTTTGATGCGCAAGATTTACTGATCCAGGCAGACGTCTGTGAAGGAAAAGCAGCAGACGAAATGATAACGCACTTTTTTAGCCACCCGACGGTGCGCTATATCCAGGTCCATAACGCCAGGCAGGGATGTTATTCCTGCCGGGTAGATCGTTGTGAGTAACGGGCCTGGCAGTGACCGGGGGAAGGCGAAAGGTGCGCTTCGTCTGTTTTGTTCCCGAAGTCGGTGAGGCGCAGAGAGTGAAATGATACAGCGCGCTCAAATGGCCCAAGAATGCGTGCAGCAGATTTTCAGAACAGACAGCGAATATGTTCAGTCAGCGCTTGCACCCTGAGGCACCATACTGCAGGATCGGTTTTTTACCGCATTTATCGGAAAGACTATGACCGTTCACGCCTCTAAAGATCCCCTGCATGGCGTTACGCTTGAAATGCAGGTCAACAGCCTTGTCGCACAGTATGGCTGGCCTGAACTGAGTAAGCGCATCAATATTAACTGTTTTAAAAACGACCCCAGCGTGAAGTCCAGCCTGAAGTTTTTACGCCGTACGCCGTGGGCGCGGGCAGAAGTGGAAGCGCTCTATCTGGCTTCGCTGAGTGAATCTCAGCCGGATTCTGCGCCCCCAGCCAGTGATGATCCCTGGGCTAACTGGCGCGAAGATAAAACCTGAAAACGTGTTAACGCCCTTCTAAACAAAAAAAAAGCCCGCGTCACAGATGGCGCGGGCTTAGTTTCGTTCAGATGACTGTATTACAGCGCCATATCGTGCTTCGCCGAGACTGGGGCTTTTTCGCTGTTAGCAGCGGGCGCTTCAGTTGGCTGATTGCCCATCTGAATAACCGGCGGCTTGGTCAGCTGCAGCGTTGCTGCCGTTTCATCCCAGACCTGCTGCGTGAGCGCAGGGTTGTCGTTCAGTTTCTGGCCGTAAGCAGGAACGATTTTACGGATTTTTTCCTGCCATTCTGCTGACTTGAATTGTTCAGGGAACAGTTTCTGCATCACATTGATTGCGATAGGTGCAGCCGTGGATGCGCCAGGCGATGCACCCAGCAATGCGGCAACGGTTTTCTGCTGATCGGTCACAATTTCCGTACCCAGTTTCAGCACGCCGCCTTTATCCGCATCCTTTTTGATGATCTGCACGCGCTGACCGGCCTGAATCAGTTTCCAGTCTTCTTTCTTCGCTTCAGGATAGTACTCTTTCAGCGCGGCAAAACGGTCATCATCGCTCAACATAACCTGACCGATCAGGTATTTGACCAGGTCAAAGTTATCCATGCCTACGTGGGTCATCGGCATAAAGTTGTGCGTGGTCGTTGTGCTCAGTAAATCAAACAACGAACCATTTTTCAGGAACTTGGTTGAGAACGTTGCGAAAGGTCCAAACAGCACGACACGCTTACCATCAAGGTAACGGGTATCCAGATGCGGAACCGACATCGGTGGCGCACCCACGGAAGCCTGACCATACACTTTTGCCAGATGGCGATCGGCAATGGCGCTATTCTCTGTCACCAGGAAGGATCCCCCTACCGGGAAACCTGCGTAATTGTCGGCTTCCGGAATACCGGTTTTTTGCAGCAGTTTAAGCGCACCGCCACCTGCACCGATAAAGACGTATTTCGCGTCTACGGTACGTTCGCCGCCATTTTTGGCGTCTTTAATGGTAACGTGCCAGGAATTATCACTGTTACGTTTAAAATCGGTCACTTCCGAAGAGGTTTCCAGGCGGAAATTATCGTTCTTCTTCAGGCTGCCAATTAACTGACGGGTGATTTCACCATAGTTAACGTCGGTTCCTACTGGCGTCCAGGTAGCAGCCACTTTTTGTTGTGGATCGCGACCTTCCATAACCAGCGGCGCCCACTGCGCGATCTGCTTGTGATCGGTTGAGAACTTCATGCCCTGGAACAGCACAGTTTTCTGCAGTGCGGCATAGCGTTTCGTCAGATAATCAACGTTATCGCCCCAGACAAAGCTCATGTGCGGCGTTGAGTTAATGAACGAACGCGGATTATTTAACACGCCGTCTTTAACCTGAGAGCTCCAGAACTGACGAGAAATCATGAAGGCTTCGTTGATTTCCAGCGCTTTGGTCACGTCAATAGAACCGTCTGCACGCTCTGGCGTGTAGTTCAGTTCCATGTTGGCTGAGTGGCCGGTACCGGCGTTGTTCCAGCCGTTAGAAGATTCCAGCGCTACGCCATCAAGTTTCTCAACCATGATCTGTTTCCAGCCCGGTTGCAGCTCTTCCAGCAGGGTGCCCAGAGAGGCGCTCATGATACCGCCGCCAATCAGCAGAACATCTGTTTTTTCTGGTGAATTTTCAGCGTGGGTCACTGAAGAAACGAGTAACGCTGCAAGCGACAGTGCAGGTACAAATTTAGTTAATTTAATCATTAGGGATCTACGATTTCGTGGAGAACTAGTTAAAAAAAGTTCCGAAACTTTAAAATATTGTTATTTCGTAGTTAATATGAAAATAGTTAAAAAATTAAAAGACAGGGTTTTGCAGTTAATTTAGTTACAAAAGATTAACTTTGTTATCGATATATTTTAACCACACAATAAAGGGGCGTTTCGAAATATACAATGCCCTAACACAAATATTCTCTGTGCGACGAATAAACGGAAATGGCGGCGCCTGACCGGAAAGTGGGGTTATTTACTGCGACAAACGTGCATTAACATGCACGGAACAGGATGAGGCGGTTGACGAAAAAGTATGGGCAGTACACGCAACCTGATGTCCCTGCACGATACGCCTTCAGGGACACGGATTAGTGGCGAATCAGCGCCAGTTCGTCTTCACTCAGGCCGGTCATCTTCATAACCGTCTCACGGTCAAGACCGCTTTGAAGCATAGTGCGGGCGATTTTCAGCGTCGCTTCGCGCTCTCCCTCTGAGCGGCCTTCTTCGCGACCCAGTTGGATGCCTTTTTCCATGCCTTTTTCCATGCCTTTTTGTTCGAGCTGCTGCGCAATGGTCATCAGTGCGTCTCCGTGTTGTGGCACGCGATGTGCCAGTTCTCTTACCAATGCTTCGGCGTCGGCGGTTTCTCCCGCCTGCACGATATAGTGTATCAGCGATACGACCTGTGATGAAGAAAGATAGCCCGCCAGTAAGACCGGGACAAGCTTATCAACCAACTCCGCTAAATCGCGCTGGTGGATATGTTTCTGAAGCAGGGTTAACGCGGCCATACTGCGGTGCTCTGCAATCTCCTCGTCAGGAATAATCGTGACATCCACCAGCGGAAAAGCCGTGCTATAGAGCCGGTTGGCCAGCGCAGGATCGGTAAATTCATCCAGCCAGCGCGTGGAATAAGGATAAGGACGACGTTTCCCGGTATAGAACAAGACAGGGATGACCAGCGGCAATTTTTTATGGCCGGCTTCAAGGTGGCGCTGCATCGCCGCCACGGCATAACGCAGCAGCCTGAATGCCATGTGCTTATCCGGTGAGGACTGATGTTCGATCAGGACGTGAACATAGCCGTCATCGCCTTGTGCGGTTTTCAGGCTGTACAACACGTCGCTGAAATATTGTCGTAGATCATCTTCAACGAAAGATCCGGATTCGAGTTTTAACGTGCTGAGATCGCACACGGCCCGTAATTCCGCAGGCAGGTGCAATTCCATAAAATCACGCGCAATCTCTGGCTGCGTAAGAAACTGGCGGAAGGTGGCATCGTGAGGCGTGGGTGTACTGTTTTTTTTCTTCATCTGTCCTGACTCTGCAAGCGCAACTTGGCGTAATGCTTACCGGCGCGAAAACGAATATGTCGATTCACACATACATTTTGTCCAGCACTCTCTGATTTACCTGCCATGCAGTCAGTATGATTTACAGGCGTTGTCCGTCATCATGCCAGATATCCACGGTTAAAAGCACGCTAACCTGCTTAATTTACTGGATTTCAGGCGCAAACTGTACTGGTGCCACGACTTCGCGTATGTTGCAACGCGTACCTCAACACATCTGATGCTGACTATGAATGACTCCCGGCCACAACGATCGTTAAAGAAGCGCCCAATGAAGCTCAGCACCCTGTCGTCATTGATGATGGCGGCCGTGCTGATGACCGTAATATTAAGCGTCCATCTGCTTTATTACATCCAGATCGATAACTTCACCCGTTCGCATTTGAAAGATAAAGCGATGGCAGTGGCGCGCACTCTGGCCGACAGCCCGGAGATTCAGCAGGCCCTGACGCGGCCAGACGGAAGCACCATCATTCAACCGATCGCGCAGGCAACGCGAAAACGTAACGATTTGCTGTTTGTCGTCGTCACCGACATGCGCGGTATTCGCTTCTCTCACCCGAACCCTGAAGTGGTTAATCAGCACTTTGTCGGGAACGATATTAAACCGGCGTTACGCGGCAGGGAGAATGTCGCGGTGAATCATGGCGTACTGGTTGAGGCGCTCAGGGTATTTACGCCCGTTTTCAATCAGGCGCATCAGCAAATTGGCGTGGTGGCCATTGGGATCTCGGTGAATGATGTCGCGGCGCAAATTGCGAAAAGCCGCTGGAATATTCTCTGGACCGTGCTGTTTGGCGGGCTGGTTGGCATGCTCGGCATATTAATCTTAGTGAAACGCTTAAAGCACATTTTACTGGGATTAGAGCCGTATGAGATTTCCAGCTTGTTTGAAGAGCGTCAGGCTATTCTCGATTCGATTAAAGAAGGTGTGATTGCGGTTGACGATCAATCCCGCGTCAGCCTGATTAATCAGGCTGCGCAGCAGCTGTTAAAAGAAACCACCCGCGAAGCGTTTCTGAGCGGTGACCGCGTGCCGGAAAATGCACAGATGCTGACGCATTTACGCGATGCATTGCACGAAGGCAAAGCCTCTTATGACGAAGAGCTCAACGTACGTGGCAAAATACTGATCAGTAACACCGTGCCGGTGCGCAGTCGTGACAGTATTATTGGGGCAGTGAGCACATTCAGGGATAAAACAGAAATCAGCCAGCTAATGCAGCGTCTCGACGGCATGGTAAACTATGTCGATGCACTGCGGGAGCGATCCCATGAATTCATGAACAAGCTGCATGTGATTCTTGGTCTGCTGCACATGAAAAACTATGCGCAGATGGAAGAGTACATCCTTAAAACGGCCAATAACTATCAAACGGAAATAGGTTCGCTGCTACAGAAGATTAAGTCGCCTGTTATTGCAGGCTTCCTGTTGAGCAAAATTAACCGCGTAACAGATGAAGGCCACCAGCTGATCCTGAGCGAAGCCAGCTATCTGCCCGACAAAGGCAGTGAACAGCAAATCGCAGCACTTATCACGGTACTGGGCAATCTGATTGAAAACGCGCTGGAAGCGCTTGATCCGGAGATGGAAGGGGAAATCCATGTCATGCTGCATTATCAAAACGGCTGGCTGTCGTGCGAGGTCAGTGACGATGGCCCCGGTATTCCTGCCGATCAGCTCGCCGCCATTTTCGAACGCGGCGTCTCTACCAAAGGTGAAGATCGTGGCGTTGGACTGTTTTTACTCAAGCAACAAACGGAAAGTCTGGGCGGTAACGTCAGCGTGGAATCAGAACCGGGCGTTTATACCCAGTTTCTGGTTCAGCTTCCGTGGGAAAGAGGGAATATTAGCGAATGATCAATGTGTTAGTCGTAGACGATGATGCCATGGTGGCCGAACTGAACCGATGCTATATCGGGCAGATTGACGGTTTTACCTGCTGTGGTACCGCGTCCACCTTACAGCAAGCCAAAGAGCGCCTGTTGCAGACAGATCCGCCCGTTGATCTTATTTTGCTGGATATCTATATGCAGCAGGAAAACGGACTGGACCTGTTGCCAGAGCTGCGCAGTGCGGGGCGTCCGGTTGACGTCATTATCATCTCATCCGCTGCCGATGCGGCGACCATTAAAACGTCGCTGAACTACGGCGTTGTGGATTATCTGATAAAACCCTTTCAGTTTTCCCGCTTTGAAGAAGCGCTGACCGGATGGCGTCAGAAAAAACGGCTGATGGATAATCATCAGTTTTACCAGCAGGCCGATGTGGATCAACTGCTGCATGGTAATCAGGCCAATGCCAGCGAGACAAAACGCCTGCCAAAAGGGCTGACGCCGCAGACATTACGTACGCTGTGTTTGTGGATTGATGCGCACCCCGGTACCGAGTTTTCTACCGATGAGCTGGCCACTGAGGTGAATATTTCTCGCGTATCGTGCCGTAAATACCTGATTTGGCTGGCGCAGAGCAATATTTTGTTTACCAGTATTCACTACGGCGTCACGGGACGTCCGGTGTATCGCTATCGTCTGCAGCCGGAGTACCACACGCTTTTACGCCAGTACTGTCAATGACGGAGCTGAAAGCGGTTATCCAGTAAGGTGAAGTGAAAGTGACGTTGTGACGAGCAAATGACCTGCTTGTCGCGCGTCACGAAGACAGCCTCAATATCAGGATGGCTTTTCAGATACGCAATGCCCTTCTCAACGCCCATGCCATAAATCAGCGTGGTATAAATATCACCGTCGATCGACTGGTCGGAAATAATGGTCACGCTATACAGCTCATTATCCAGCGGATAG
Organism: Pantoea sp. nfd-35; assembly: GCF_056892255.1. Lineage (NCBI taxonomy): Bacteria > Pseudomonadati > Pseudomonadota > Gammaproteobacteria > Enterobacterales > Erwiniaceae > Pantoea > Pantoea sp. nfd-35. The sequence continues at coordinate 198,399 of NZ_CP122404.1, read as the reverse complement.
CCGGTATGTCTGTCAAGAATATGGTGATAACAGACGCCATCCTGTTCGAAGTAACGTTCGTACATCCCGGACGTCACAACGGATTTGTTCACAACATGAATGACCCCAATCAGGGCATCCTGGGCCGCAAAAGGGGTTTTCAGACCGATTGCCCATCCCTGCTGCGGCGCATCACGAGGTGCGCCTAACGTTTGCACGTTGCCGCCAAGGTTAATCAACGCGCTATCGACGCCCTGCTGCTGCAAAAAGGCCTGCACCCGATCGGCAATGTAGCCTTTGGCGATGGCACCCAGATCAATTTCCATCCCCGTTTTGTTCAGAAACACCGAACGCGTGTCCGCATCAAGCTGGACATTTTCAGGACAGGTTAAGGGCAACGTTGCCAGTATTGTCTCCCGCGCAGGTACGCAGTCACCCTGAAAGCCAATTTTCCAGCATTTCACCAGCGGGCCAATCGTGAGATTAAAACTGCTGTCTGGTAACAGACTGACGTTAAGTGCGCGCTGAATTAAATCAAAGACGGGTTGACTGACGCTCACGGGATGCTGACCGGCAGCATGGTTAATCGCCATCACTTCGGAGTGCGTCCGGTTAACCGTCAGCAGATTTTCGTACTGTTTGATTAATCTGAAAGCCTGTGCCGCAAGCTTTTCGTCGTGCTCGAATAGCTTAAGCAGAATGGGCGATCCCATCAGGACGGCGGAATAAGCACAGACTTGCGACTCGGTTTGCATAAGCGACACCGCTCTGGGAGGGAATAAAACCGGCACCTGCATGCGGGCAGATGCCGGCGGTGACGACTAGCGTTTGGCTAACGCCGCAGCGTTGGCACCTGCCAGAATACCAAAGATGATGATGTCCGCAACCGCGTTACCACCGATACGGTTTGCACCGTGGATCCCGCCGACAACTTCACCGCACGCCCAGGCACCGTGGATTGGCTGTTTATGGCTGTCGAGCACGGCTGTGGTGGTATCAATGGTGACGCCACCCATTGTGTGGTGAACACCGGGCGCGATGCGGATCGCATGGAAAGGGCCCTCGTTCAACGGATGACGCAGCGCGGTCTGACGATCGAAGTCCGCGTCTTTCTGCTTTATCACAAAGCCGTTATAGCGATGCAGCGTTTCTTCCAGCGTCCGGTGTTCCATATTCAGTTTCACCGCCAGCTCGCCTACGGTTGGCGCGCTGATGACAAATCCTTTGGCAATATACTCATCGGCCGCTTTGTTATTCATACGAACCTGCTCATCGAAGACAATCCAGGCGCTTTTCTCCGGCAGTGCAATAATCTGCGCAGAAACTTTATCGCGGGTTTCCATCTCATTACAGAAGCGCTGTCCCGCCTGGCTGACCAGAATGGCCCCACCGCCACGAATAGACTCTGACACCAGATAGGATGTGGTTTGCTCAACCGTTGGGTGAATCTGAATCTCGCCCATATCCACAGTATCCGCACCAATTTTTTGCAGCATCGCAATGCCTGCGCCAGTGGCCCCTTTATGGTTGGTGGTGACAAAGCCATCCAGCTCAGGGCGGTATTTCACCACCATTTCCCGGTTGGCGCTGAAGCCACCTGTTGCGACGATGACGCTTTTCGCATTGAGAATACGGCTGTCGTTGTATTCATCCACCACTTTGACACCGCTGACCGCGCCGTTGTCGAACAAAATTTCCTCTACGGCGGTTTCAAGCAGGACGTCAATATTACGGTTATTGATATTTTTCACTAACCCACTGATCAGGAAGCCGCCAACGGCCGAACGGTCGGCAGGACGGTGCGTACGATCAATGCTCATGCCGCCGGTGATGGTGATGTCATTCAGTTCGATACCGTGATCGGCCAGCCAGTCAATGGCTTCAGGCGCCAAATCAACGAACTCGCGCAGCAGGGTCGGGTTGTTTTTGTACTTACCGCCCTTGAGCGTTTCCTCATAAAACAGTTCTTTGCTGTCTTCGATACCTTTCAGTTTCTGAAAACGCGTCTCGGCGGCGTTCATCCCTACGGATGCTTTGATCGTGTTACCGCCGATAGTGGGCATTTTCTCAATGACAACCACTTTGGCACCTTCATCATGCGCCTGAATGGCCGCGGCCAGACCGGCACCGCCGCTTCCCACGACCACCACATCATACTGTTGCGGTGCATTGGGATTACCGCCCTCTTCAATCACATGGGCTTTATTTGAAGTGGTCATTGCACGCGATACTGCTTTTTTCAGGGCCTCACTCTGCGTGGTCGCGCCGGTGATAGCATCAACGTGTGGGCTGTTAGCCACCAGAATACGATTACGCAGGCTTTCGAAGGTGGTAGTGAAGTCAACGTCCAGCGTGTCGTCCGGTACCAGCGAGATATCTGTAATACGGTCGGTATCTAGCGTGACGTTGATCTTCAGCTTAAGCGCTTCGGCCTCAACTTTTTCCTGATAAACACCGGCTTTGTATTTGCGTCCCGACTCACTCATATCGCGAATCATGGCGTCAACCAGCGAGAAACGCCACAGCGGTTCAGGGATCAATAACGCTTCACGCTGGTTACTGTCGATGTAAAGTTCAAGATGCTCATTATTGATAATGCGATCTGTCCAGTCGGGATAAGCGATGCAGGCTTTACCAATCGCAACCAGGTCATAGCCTTTTTCCAGCGCTTTTTCCGCATCTTCTTTGTTTACCACACCGCCAACGCCAATGACCGGCACTTTCGCCAGCGTTGGGGACCGCATGTTAACAAACTTCTCAATCAGCGGGGTTGGATCGGTGGTATCAACGATAGAGGGGCGCATAAGCTGCCCAACAGAAAAGTGGACATAATCGAGCCCGCGTGCCGCCAGCTTTTCCAGTAGGTACAGGGTGTCATCGAAACGGATGCCCGGGACTTCAAGTTCTTCAGGGGAAAAACGATAGCCGATGATGAACCCGTTATGTGCAAATCGCGCGGCCATTTTATGGGTAATTTCGAGGACTTCCAGCGGAAAGCGGGCACGGTTATCGCGACTGCCGCCCCATTTGTCATCGCGTTGATTGGAATTGGGTGAGTAAAATTGCTGTATCAGATAGGTGTTTGCGCCATGAATTTCAACGCCATCAAATCCGGCTTTAATGGCGCGGTTAACGGCGTCACCAAATTTAGTGATCATGGTATCCACTTCTTCTGCCGTTAGCGCGCGCGGCGTCGTGGCACCCTCACGAGGTGCGGCAATGGCGCTTGGGGCGACAGGGGTTTTCCCCCCTATCAGCTCAGGCTCAACCATGCGGCCGCCGTGATAGATCTGCAAAATCGCTGTCGAACCTTCCTGCTTGATGGCGTCAGCAATTCGCTTTAGGCCCGGAATTTTGTTGTCGCTGTCGATGGCTATAGCCCCTGGAAACGCGGGACCTTTTGGATCGATAAAACAGCATTCAACAATGACCGTTCCGATGCTGCCAGCACGGGCACGATAATATTCAACCAGTTCACTGGTGACCGTTCCGTCATAAAAACCGGTGCAGGTTGTCATGGGTGCCATGATCAGGCGATTTTTTAAAACTGCGCCACGCGGCAACGTAATGGGATTGAGAATGGGGGTGAGTGTATTCATTGCGATTAACTCCAAAAATTCAAAACTCGGGAATTCTGTGCGGACGCTTTTTTTATTAATAAATAAGTGGTCCGATGTCATAACGCTAATATACCAATTATTTTAGTTTCATAAGTTTTAATTTTAGTTTTTTAACTTTTAAATATTTCAGGTTTACTATTTGATTAAAGCAGGATCGTGATGTATATTTATTGTTAATCAATAGTTAAAGAAAATCAATGAGAATTGGGAAATTAAAAATACTACAATAAAAACAATATCTTAAACATATAATTTTGTTGCTCGCCCTTCCCTAAGTGAAGCTTAAAACCCTTATTCTTGCAGTTTAAATATTTGGCTCTAGGTTATTAATAATTTAGTTGTTAAAAATTTAATCGTATATTTTAACTTACTTGATCTGGATCAATATTCTGTTTTTAATTAATCGCATCATATCCACATGATCTTTTATAAATGCCTCCATCGCACCAGAGGACAAGTTAAAGAATTATAAGGCATCACGGTTTATTCTCATAATTTAGAATAAAAAATCCCTATGGACGAATTGCCGGGACGCTGCTCGAATTATCCTTAACACGTAGAAAAATACTATGAAAACACTCTCAAACGTCAAAGAGCCTCCAAAAGCAGCCCCTGCAGCTGCGGGCAAAAATAAAGCACTTATGCTTCTTTTGCCGGTTTTGGTCGCCGTCCTGTTGTTACTCGTCCCCGTGCCAGCGGGTCTTGAACCTTATGCATGGCACTTCTTTGCCATCTTCGTCGGCGTCATCGTCGGGCTGATTTTTGAACCCTTGCCCGGCGCAGTGATTGGTCTGACCGGCGTCGTCGTCATCGCCTTGTTCAGCCAGTTCCTGCTCTTTAGCCCGGCAGAACTGGCCAACCCCAAATTTAAAGTGGCGAGTGAGTCATTTAAATGGGCGGTCAGCGGCTTCGGTAACTCAACCGTCTGGCTGATTTTTGGCGCATTCATGTTCGCTGCGGGCTATGACAAGACCCAGTTCGGCCGCCGTCTGGCATTGATTCTGGTGAAATACCTGGGCCGCCGGAGTTTAACCCTCGGCTATGCCATCACCTTCGCGGATTTGCTGCTGGCCCCTTTCACCCCGTCGAACACGGCCCGCAGTGGCGGTACCATTTATCCCATCATTGCCAATCTGCCGCCGCTTTATGGTTCAAAACCCAATGACCCCAGCGCGCGTAAAATTGGATCTTATCTGATGTGGGTTGCTATCACCGCCGCCTGTATCACCAGCTCCATGTTCCTGTCCGCCCTGGCCCCCAACCTGCTCGCCCTTGCGCTGGTCAAAAGCGTCATTGGTTTTGATATCTCCTGGGGAATGTGGTTCCTTGCCTTTTTGCCACTGGGCCTGCTGTTGATTCTGACCATGCCGCTGCTGGCGTACTGGTTCTATCCGCCTGAAGTGAAGGTGAATGATGAAGTGCCTCGCTGGGCGATTGCTGAGCTGGAAAAACTGGGTAAGTTGACCCGTAATGAAATCCTGTTACTGGTGTTTGTTGTCTGTGCGCTACTGATGTGGATTTTTGCCACTGCCTGGATCGAACCGGCCATGGCCGCTCTGCTGGTGATTATCCTGATGCTGTGGACCGGGGTACTTAACTGGAACGACATCACCAGCAATAAAGCCGCCTGGAACACCTTTGCCTGGTTTGCCACACTGGTTGCGCTGGCCGATGGTTTAGCACGCGTAGGCTTTATCGCCTGGCTGGGCAAAGAAGGGGGAATGTTACTGCAGGGATACGATCCTCAAGTGTCGGCTGTGGTGCTGTTGATTGCCTTCTTCCTGCTGCACTACCTGTTTGCCAGTACCACCGCGCATACGACCGCCTTGCTGCCTGCGATGTTAACCATTGCCGCTTCCATTCCAGGTATTAACATGCCCGTGTTTTGCCTGATGCTGTGTACTTCACTGGGTGTGATGGGGATTATCACCCCTTACGGTACCGGCCCAAGCCCTATTTATTACGGCAGCGGCTATCTACCTACGAAAGATTACTGGCGTCTGGGCACCATCTTTGGCGCTATCTTCCTGATTGCTATGATGCTCATCGCCTACCCCTGGATGGTGTGGATGTTCTGATTGTGTCAAATGCATTTCGACGCGTCATACGATAACATGCCAACACTTGCCAGCCTGTGCTTATGGCTGGCAAGCATAATAAACAACTCATTCGCCTTTGATGTTGCTCCTGTCAGCCTGCGTTAACGGAGCCAGCACGTCATTAAGTGAGATACTATGTCGAACAAACCTTTTTTTTATCAGAATCCCTTTCCTCTTGCCCACGAGGACACCGAATACTATTTGCTTAGCCCCGACCACGTTTCCGTGGCTGAGTTTGACGGCCAGTCCATATTAAAAGTGGACCCACAGGCATTGACGCTGCTGGCCCAGCAGGCCTTTCATGATGCGTCTTTTATGTTGCGCCCGGCCCACCAGCAGCAGGTTGCGTCAATTCTGGCTGACCCTGAAGCCAGCGATAACGATAAATACGTCGCACTGCAGTTCTTACGAAACTCCGAGATCGCCGCTAAAGGTGTCTTGCCAACCTGCCAGGACACCGGCACTGCCATCATCATGGGCAAAAAAGGCCAGCGAGTGTGGACCGGTGGCGGTGACGAAGCCGCGCTGTCGCAAGGTATCTACAATACCTATATTGAAGATAACCTGCGTTACTCCCAAAACGCCGCGCTGGATATGTATAAAGAAGTGAACACCGGTACCAATCTTCCGGCGCAGATTGACCTCTACAGCGTGGACGGTGATGAATACAAATTCCTTTGCATCGCCAAAGGCGGCGGTTCCGCCAATAAAACCTATTTGTATCAGGAAACCAAGGCACTGCTCAGCCCGGGCAAGCTGAAAAATTATCTGGTCGATAAAATGCGTACGCTGGGTACTGCGGCTTGTCCTCCCTACCATATCGCCTTTGTCATTGGCGGCACCTCTGCCGAAAGTACGCTGAAAACCGTCAAGCTGGCATCGACTCACTACTATGATGGTTTACCTACAGAAGGTAACGAGCATGGCCAGGCGTTCCGTGATGTTCAGCTTGAGCAGGAGTTACTGGAAGCGGCGCAGCAGCTTGGGCTGGGAGCACAGTTCGGCGGCAAATATTTTGCACATGATATCCGCGTAGTGCGTTTGCCTCGCCACGGCGCATCCTGCCCGGTTGGCATGGGGGTTTCGTGCTCCGCTGACCGCAATATCAAAGCTAAAATCAACCGCGAGGGTATCTGGATTGAAAAACTGGAAGCCAATCCTGGGCGTTATATCCCTGAGGCACTGCGCAAGCAAGGTGAAGGCGAAGTGGTCCACATCGACCTGAATCGCCCGATGAATGACATCCTTGCCCAGCTTTCGGAATACCCGGTTTCGACACGTTTGTCCCTGACCGGGACCATCATCGTTGCGCGTGACATTGCCCATGCCAAACTAAAAGAACGCATTGATAACGGCGAAGGCTTGCCGCAGTACATTAAAGATCACCCTGTCTATTATGCGGGACCGGCCAAAACACCGGAGGGTTACGCATCTGGCTCACTGGGCCCGACGACGGCAGGCCGCATGGATTCGTATGTCGATCTTCTGCAGGCAAATGGCGGCAGCAAAGTCATGCTGGCAAAAGGTAACCGTAGCCAGCAGGTCACCGATGCCTGCCACAAGCACGGCGGTTTTTACTTAGGCAGCATTGGTGGTCCGGCTGCCGTTCTGGCGCAGCAGAGCATCAAGAGTCTGGAGTGCGTGGAGTATGCCGAACTGGGGATGGAAGCTATCTGGAAAATAGAGGTCGAAAATTTCCCGGCCTTTATCCTGGTGGATGACAAAGGAAATGACTTCTTCCAGCATATCGAACGTGAGCACTGCTCGCGCTGTGTGAAATAAACACGCGGCGGTAAACATGATGAAACGGCCCCGTTACAGGGGCCGTTTTTTTATCATCGTTGCAGACGGAACATGGCGTCGCTTATGCTTTCGTCGCCTTCGGTCAGCTCAATAATTTTGCGCGAAATTTGCGGTGTTTCGACCAGAGCCACCAGCGTGGCGGCCACATCCTCACGCGGGACCGACCCGTAAGGAATGGCAAAATCTGCACGTACGGTGCCGCGGCCCGCCACATTGGTTAGCGTACCGGGACGAAGAATTACCCAGTCGAGTTGGCTTTCGACCAGGCGAACATCGGCCAGCCGCTTCACGCGCATGTAATTTTCGAAACCTTCAGATGTCTCTTCGCCACGTGCGGCATCCGGGAAGACTGAGACCAGCAAAAACCGCTTCACACCGGCCTTTTCGGCTGCGGCAACCGCCAGGGACAACCCCTCGCCGTCAATGGCGTTGGTCAGCTCAATACCCGCGCCTCCCGCCCCAGCGCTAAAAATCACCACATCGTGGCCGGCCATTTCCTGCGCCAGTTGATCCACGGTCAGCTGCTGGAGATCCCCCGCCACGGGAACCGCTCCGGCGGATTTAAGTGCTTCAGCCTGCTCAGATTTACGATGCAGTGCAGAAACCGCATGTTGCTTAGCGCTGAGCTGTTTCGTCAGATGAGAGCCAACGTTGCCCGCCGCGCCAATAATAAAACATGTCGTCATCGTCCTGCTCCTTTGAAAAAGTCAGATATCAGTATAGACAATAAGCGCAGCGGTAATGAGCGCCCGTTGGGGCGCTCCAGGACATGATTAAGGAATGATTTTCTCATGCTTCAGCTTATCGAAAAGCTGAGTGAAGGAATCCAGAGTGCTCCGGTAGCCGGTAAAGCCCGCCTTGCGACTTTTACTCATGTCGGTGAAGGCTTCCATGGGTCGCCCCAGATCCGCGTCGGTGTGCCACCATGAGGCCAGACGCGTGATATCCTGTTCACGCAGGTTTTCACGCTGAGCAAGCGCCTGCCATACGCTGGCCGCCTCCTGCATGCGCCCGTCAAGCGGCATCATTTTTGCCGGATAAGCGGCAGCCTCGAGACCAAAATACGCCGCCAGTTTTGGCCACATCCAGTTCCAGCGGAAAACGTCACCGTTTACCGCGTTGAAGTCCTGATTTGCCGCGGCCGGGCTGGTCGCCGCCCACTCAAGTTGCTCAGCCAGAAGACCGGCGTCGGTCATATCCACCACGCCATTCCATTGCTCGGGTGAACCCGGGAAGATAAACGGCCAGCCTTTTTCTTTACATAAGGTGGCGTAAACGGCCAGAGTCTGCCCCATGTTCATGGCATTTCCGAGCGCATAGCCAATGATGGTATGCGGACGGTGGACGCTCCAGCGATAGCCATATTTTTCGGCGCCAGCGAAGACTTCATCCTCCTGGGCATAATAGAAGTTGTCTACCGGCTGACGACCCTGCTCTTCGCGGAAAGGCGTGACCGGCACAGCGCCTTTGCCGTAAGCTTCAAATGGCCCCAGATAGTGCTTAAGGCCCGTCACCAGCGCCACATGTGCGCCCTGGAGGCGTTCGCCAAGCGCTTCAATAACGTTGCGGATCATGCCGCCATTGACGCGGATATTCTCTTTTTCACTGTCCTGGCGCGCCCAGACGCTGAAGAACACTGCATCAGGTTTGACCGCTTTCAATGCCGTTTTTACCGCGTCAGGATCGGTTAAATCTGCGGTGAGGTTGCTGCAGCCCTCAGGTACCGCGCTGCGGCCCCGTGACAACCCGCTGACCTGCCAGCCTTCGTTATTTAGCCTTTCTGCTAACGCTCGACCAATCACACCACTGATTCCAACAATCAAAGCCTGCTTTTGCATGTTAATTCTCCTCTTTTTGCGTAATGTTAAGCGTAATAGAGAATTTCATTCCTATTTTGGGTAATAATTCACATCATTATCAACCTGAGTTCATCAATCATGCACGATCAGCGTCTTAAAGACATTGTTCCTTTTGTGGCCAGTGTAGAAAGCGGGAGTTTTACCGCTGCGGCTGCCCGTTTACATGTCACGGGTTCTGCCATCAGTAAAAGCGTTAGCCGACTGGAGATGCGACTGGGCTCGCGCCTGCTCGAACGCACAACGCGAAAACTGCAACTGACGGATGCGGGCAGCGCCTATTACCAAACCTGCTTACGCATCATGGAAGAGCTGGCCGAAGCAGAAGCCGTCCTGGCTGCGCAACGGATTATTCCTTCCGGCCGTCTGAGACTAGCCGTGCCGCATACTTATGGTCGGCTGAACGTGATGCCGTTGCTGATTCCGTTTTGTCAGCAGCATCCCGAGCTTGAATTGAGAATGAGTTTTTCAGATCGCTTCATCGAGCTGTTTGATGAAGGCATCGACGTTGCGGTCAGAATTGGCGGCTCAGATGATTTACCCGCATCAATGGGCTGCCGTCATATTGGTCGTGAACGCATGGTGTTTTGTGCCTCGCCAGCGTGGCTGGAACGCGAAGGACGGCCGCAAAATGAACAGGCACTCATGCAGCATCGGGCGATTCTGTATGAACGGGCCGATAACACGCCAAAACCCTGGTTATTTAGTGGTAAAGACGGTCATTCGTACTGGCGGGACGTTCCCTTTCGCATGGCGCTGGCTGATGTGGATGCACAACTACAGGCAGTAATTGCCGGATTAGGCGTTGCACAAATGCCCTCGTGGCTGGTACAGAACGCGGTTGACAGTGGTGAACTGGAAATCTTACTGCCGCAGCAGCAACCCGAGGGGCTACCACTCAGTGTGATTTGGCCCCGGCGTAAGCAGCTTCTGCCTAAAGTGGATGTTTTATTAACCACGCTAACGCAGTTAACCATTCGTTGATTGCGAGAGAATTTAATCGCTTTTTCACAGGGTGAGTAATGAGATATGGCGGATAATATAACGTCATTATAACGTTTATGCCTGTGCTGCCAGAATCGGATGGGCAGGTTAGGTCATAATATGTCAGTACTTTCTGGTCAACCCAATGGTGTTTATAACGGAGTGGCGCTAACGTAGAGGCATTCCAATCCGCTCAGGCGTAGGGACAAAGGCGATATGGCAGCAAGGGCGGTGAGCGTTAAAAAAATCAAAGGTTGTGAAACGTTGCCGGTATCTGACAGTGAACGGCTGCGTTTATGCTAAGTCTGCTCTTTCGCCTGATGATACTGACCATAATGGCACTTACGCTGGCGGGTTGCGCACGCTCAGATGCATTATGGGCGGTGACCGACAACGTTTGCATGGTGAACTATCACTACACTGGCCACCCGTCACCCTGTCAGCAGATCTATATTCCAGAGGGCAAACGGCAGGGTTTTAGCATTATTCAAAACCCTCGTTATCCCTATCATTTCATTCTGGTTCCCACGATTCCGGTATCCGGTATTGAAAGCCCGTGGCTATTCATGCCTGGCCGTCCAGATTATTTCGGCTACGCCTGGCTGATGCGTTATCAGTTGATGTCTCAATACGGCAGGCCTGTGCCGGAGGACATGCTGGGCATGGCAATCAACTCGGCTTGGGGCCGCAGTCAGAACCAGCTACATATCCACCTCACCTGCCTGCGAGAAGATGTTTACAGGCAGTTAAGGGCTGAACGTCCCTATATTCAAGATGCGTGGCATCCCCTGCCCGATAAGCTCTTAACGCATACTTATTACGCTCGCCGTGTCCTTCAACCTACAGCGATGGGCATTTACCCTATCGCATCCGTTGCTCACTACTTTCGCCTGACGCCGCCTATGCTGGCTGAATATGGCGTGGCGTTAGTGCCGACAACGTTCTCGGGTGAAAAAGGGTTCATCCTGCTGGCAACCCGTCGCGGCTGGGATAAAGGCAATCGCGCCTCCGTTGAGTCTATACTGGATAAGCGATGTGACATTCTGGGTTCGGGATCCGCAAAACCCTTACGTTTTAGATAATTAACTCACTTATGTAAAATGCGCTGAACCCACGCCCTCAACGCCTGATGTTCCCGAGGATGATGAAAATAGTGTTCGGCTCCTTGCACCGTCGTCAGTACCGCTTTGTGGCGGTGTGCAAAGGTGACAACCGCACTGAAATCGGCAATCTGGTCCTGGCTTCCAACCATAATATTCAGGGACAAGTTTTCTCCCGAAACCCGGTGCTATTGGACATACGCAAGATAATCGGCTCGAAAAACCGTGCCGTCAGAAGCAATGATGGCCTTCTCGCGATTGAGCCGGGTTTCATCAACATCAGCCTTGACCATCATTTTTCTGATGAGACTGTCGAGATCGATAACAGGCGAAAGAAATAATGCCTGACATATTTTTATTTTCTGAGCTGCAATCATGCTAAAACTGGCACCAATGCTGCAGGCAAATAGTGCCGTTGCACTGAATCGTTTCTGAGCATAAGCAAGCATGATTTTAATGTCATCAACGGCTTGTGCTACATGGCATTCAGACTCTACATGACGCCTTTCACCCTGAGCAGGAAGATCGAAACTCAGTATGCTATATCCCGCTTTTACAGCCTCAGATGCCAGAATCTCAATGCATTGATCTTCTTTATGGGAAAAATAGCCATGTACAGCAAGGATGAGCTTACCGCCTGCCCGATTACCCCAGTGAACGCAAGGAATGCCCTGCACATGGCTTCGTGTCTTTAATATAGGGCTTCGCCTTCTTCAGTCTCTCACGTCCTCTGAGTCTAACCGGGCTCACAGCAGAAAATTTTGATTCTGGAACGCCTTAAACGGGACAGTTGTCGACGCCGCCAGAGAATGTGGACAACAGTGTGGCCCTGCATGGATACCTCTCACCGCAGAACGGCCTTCAGACCGCACCGCCGCTAGACCAGATTACATAAAAAGTGAATTTTTTCATTTTGTAACTTTAACGTTATGTTACTTGGTATTTTTGCTGCCATGATTCATTGCGTTACTTATTGAAATGTGTTGATCACCCAAACCTTACTATTGCTACAGGGAAAATCACATGTCACAACGGTCACTTCAGGCACTGTGTCTGATGAGTTTTTTTCTGGCCGACGTCAGAGACGGTCTGGGACCATTTTTAGGCATTTTTCTGACAGAACGCCACTGGAGCCCGGATGAAATAGGCCTGGTCATGACGTCAGGCGGCATTGCAGGGCTCCTCTCAACGTTGCCCGCAGGCGTGGTGGCGGATGCAACGCGCTATAAACGTCTTGTCATCCTGACAGGATGCATCGTGATTACCGTTGCGACCTTATTACTCTGGTACAGCAACCAGTCCTGGACGGCGATCATTTCACAGATCGTTGCCGGTATTGCTGCCGCTTTTATTGGCCCGACCGTAGCAGGGATAACGCTGGGCCTGACGGGGCAAAAAGGGTTCAACCACCAGATGGGGCGGAACGAGGCTTACAACCATGCCGGAAACACCCTGGCGGCTGTACTGGCAGGATTCGCAGCCTGGAAATGGGGGCTCGGCGCCGTTTTCATTTTAATGATGATAATGGCCGTCTTTGCCGCCATCGCGACGTTGGCGATACGTGGAGAGGATATCAATCATGAGGTTGCCCGCGGATTAGAAGACAATCAGTCTCAAAAGCCGACGCTGAGCCTGTGGATCCTGGCGCGCAAACCCGCACTGCTGGTAACCGGTCTGACTTTACTGCTGTTTCATCTGGCCAACGCCGCACTGTTGCCCATGCTGAGTATGCGCGTTGCCTCATCAACCGGGCCAGATGCGGTCGATCCCGGTTTGTATGCTGCGGCAACGGTTGTTATTTCTCAGCTGGTGATGATCCCTGTCGCGATTTACGTTTCACGCCGTGTGGATAAAATTGGCTATCGCTATTTGATCATGACGGCCCTGTTAATGATGCCGCTTCGGGCGCTTATTGCGGCAGAATTTCCAGAGACGCTATTCGTTATTCCAGTCCAGGTGCTTGATGGCATTGCGGCAGGAATACTGGGCGTTGCCGTGCCGGGCTACATTGTCTCCCTGCTGCGCGGAAGCGGGCACGTTAATGCGGGCCAGAGTGTGGTGATGCTAATGCAAGGCGTAGGTGCCTCCATGAGCCCGGCGATGACGGGGCTGATTGTGGCTCGCTATTCCTACAGTATTGCCTTTAGCGCACTGGGTTGTATCGCCCTGGTGGCCTTACTGCTGTGGTGGAGTACCGGACGAACGCCGGCGGCTGAACCGGCATAATTAAGGGTAATCTGCCAGCAATCTCACGCTGGCGGATTCTGGTTTGCCCCTGAATACCGCATGCAATAGGCGAATCCGCCATCCTGAATGCCGTTTAAAAGGGACTCAGGCACCATCATATGTACCAAAATGTAAACAAAGGTAAAAAATGATTTGTGCCTATCTCACTTATTAATCACTCTTTTTTCCTGATTACTTGCAAAAAATTACATTCATGTACTATGTTTTCTCGCTGCGGTTAAGAACGCTCTATCATTAATGTCACTGGCCTCTTATAGCTTTCTCTTCCTTTATTTCCGTTAACCTCGCTGACTGGCTGCGAAAGCTATAGGTCGTCTTCATTTAAGTAGTTTGAGGAAAATATGGATACAAACCGTTCATCGTCACCCAGGCCTAAAAAACATTTCTGGAATAAAAAGCAAAAAAAACTCACGGTTGATGACATAACCGTTATCGATAATAACATGTTAAAACGCGCTGTCGGTGCCGCCGCATTAGGTAATGCCATGGAGTGGTTTGACTTTGGCGTCTACAGCTACCTGGCTGTCATCATTGGTAAGGTCTTTTTCCCCGATGCCAATACGGCAATTCAGTTGATCGCGACCTTTGGTACCTTTGCAGCGGCGTTTTTAGTCCGCCCACTGGGCGGTCTGGTATTCGGTCCGCTGGGTGACCGAATCGGACGTCAGAAAGTGCTGGCCATCACCATGATCATGATGTCGATAGGCACATTTTGCATCGGCATCATTCCATCCTATGCCTCAATCGGCATCATGGCACCCATCCTGCTGCTGGTGGCCCGACTCGTTCAGGGATTCTCTACCGGTGGCGAATATGGCGGTGCAGCAACCTTCATCGCAGAGTATTCGACAGATAAACGTCGTGGTTTTATGGGAAGCTTCCTGGAGTTCGGTACATTAGGCGGCTACCTGCTGGGTGCCTGTCTGGTGACCGTAATGACGAGCTTTATCTCATCAGAAGCCATGATGTCCTGGGGCTGGCGCGTGCCCTTCTTTATTGCCGCGCCCCTTGGCTTGTTCGGCCTGTATGTGCGTTTGAAACTCGAGGAAACACCGGCTTTTAAACAACATATGCAGAAGCAGGAGGAGCTGGAGCAGAGTAAACCGCGCCTGACGCTCTTCAAGATGTTAAGTAAGCACCGCGTGCCCATGATGAAGTGTATCGGGCTGGTCTTATTGTTTAACGTTTCCAACTACATGCTGACCTCGTATATGCCCAGCTATCTTACCGGCGTACTGGGTTTACCTGAGCTCAGCGGGCTGCTGCTGGTGATGATCGTGATGTTTGTCATGATGCCGTTAACGCTGATGTGGGGCCGCTGGACCGATCGAATTGGTCGTCGCCCGGTGATTGGTTTCGGTGCAGTGGGCCTGATCCTGCTCGCTATCCCCAGCTTTATGTTGATCGGTTCACATAATATGTGGGCAGTCTTTGCCGGCCTGCTCATACTGGGTATTCTGCACACCTGCTTCAGTGGCACCATGCCCTCAACGCTACCCGCGCTTTTTGCCACTGATATTCGTTACAGTGCACTGGCGATCGGCTTCAATCTTTCGGTTTCACTGTTTGGCGGCACCACGCCTTTACTTACCGCATGGCTGGTTGATACCACGCAAAATACCATGATGCCGGCGTACTACATGATGGTTGCAGGGGTGGTGGGATTACTGACGATTCTGACGGTACGTGAAACGGCCCGTAAGCCCTTAACCGGCTCTTCTCCTGCTGTCGCAAGCGAAGCCGAAGCCCAAAGCCTGATTAATAAAATGGACAGAAAGGCTGAATCCGATCGACCCGCGCCAGCTGACGCGAAATAACCCGCCGTTTTCATCCAAAACACCCTGTCCGCAGGGTGTTTTTTTATGTGTACATTCAGTCTAGTCATTACCAAACCGGACCACCGTGCTGGCCGCACCCAGGGCATGTCCTTTGAGTTTCTTCAACAGCTCGTCATGAGTCAAACCCGGTTCAAGCGCAGAGGGTGCAAGATCCGTGGCAATCAGCACGAAGTTATAGTGGTGAATGCCTGAACCGACAGGCGGACAGGGGCCGTAGTAATGGGCGGTGCCCGGTGAGTTTTTCCCACCCGTGTAACCTTTCCCCGTTGTCAGTTCACCCTGAGCAAAAGCACTGCGTTCAGAAGCAATGTTGTAAGCCACCATATGACTCACCCCGAGACCTTTAGCCCCCACGGGATCGGTCATCAGTAAGGCAAAGCTTTTGGTACCGGCCGGACTCTCTGACCAGTTAAGTTCGGGTGATACGTTTTCGCCGGTACAGGCCGCATTACTTTTATTCGCACCGGCAAATTTTTTATCTAACAAGCCATTATCGCTGAAGTCTTTCGACTGCAGGGTTAAAGCCAATGCAGCAGGACATAAAAAGATTAACAACAGATAAGGAAATTTTTTCACCTGATACTCCTGTGTTATCGAGAGGTTATCCTGGGACGAGAGCGAAATTCATCCAATCCACAGTGAAACAGTATATGTCTCAAAACCCGACAGAGAAGTGCGACAGGAACCCACAGAAAAGAGGAGAAGAGAAATAAAAACCGCAGTTCGCCAGGGACGACAGGCCTTCAGGATCGGCCTGTGAAGGGGAATAAGGCTTATTTTACTGTCATCTTTCAGGGTGAAATCGCCAGTATTTAGCGCCAGATTGCCGGTAGCAAACCGGTCTGACGCCTTTTTTTTATTTACACAAAAGGCCTGATACTTGATCTGAATCACAAAAATCCGCATGATCTGCATCAAACATTTAAACAGGTATTGAGGCAAAAATGACACTTTATCAACACATGCTGGTCTTCTATGGCATTGTTGCCTCGGTAGCGGCACTCATCACCTTCTTTATCGCCAAAGACAAGCTCAGCATCAAACTGTTGAGTGCTTTTCTGGTTGGTGCAACTTGGCCTATGAGTTTTCCGGTAGCATTAATGTTCGCGCTATTTTGAAATTTTTCTCTTGTAGGTCAGATACATCGCTGACTGCTGAGCGGTCTTCACACTTCAACAAGACACCTTCACCAGACAATTTTGCATAAACTTCCCTTGGCGCAACAGCTGCCCTGTACTGTTCTGCAAAACCCGCTTTTTCTTGCAAGCGATGGCTGCAATCATCGCCACAGCGTGCCGTTCCGATAGACGCCTTTTGTCATGCACCGCACTTGCTGACTTGCTGACGTCGCAAGATACCTGTTTTGGCAGCGCGGGATCGCCCGCTACCGAAAGGGAAAATCGTAGGGTAACAGACTGAACATCTTGAAGTTTTTGCCCCACCTTTATTGTGAACCTTGGTGTTTTATTTCAGCATAACGGGCCGTCAGTTGCTTCAGGTGCATTTCCAGTTGGGAGCGTGCAGCGGCAGGTAAAGGTTCGCCCGCAGGATGTAGTGACAATGCCCGTAGTTGCTCTTCAACCGGTATGGATTGGTTAAAGGACTGCATAGTGGAAAAAACCACTGATTTCAGCTCGCTAACCCGTTTCAAGAATGATTGCCGTCCGACCTCAGGCCAGATTCCCGGCGTTAATATCTGCACAATTTCGCCCTGCTCACTCAGGCCCGATCGTGCGTTGCATTGGCCTCCGCCTCACTTTGTTGCTGCTTTGCCAGAGTCCGGGCGAGAAGCGTTGAATACAACGGCGTTCCGCCGAAATATTGCGCAGACAGGGTAGCCCCAAGACAGGTAATAATCATTGGCAGAATAAGCTGATAATTATTCGTCATCTCCAGCACCAGAATAATGCCGGTCAAGGGTGCGCGTACCGAGGCCGCAAATAACGCCCCCATGCCCGCAACGGCAAAGGTTGCCGCTTCAAGATGATACGCCGGAAACATCGCAACACAGAGTTGACCGACGCTGATGCCGAGTAATGTGCCGAGCGTCAGCATCGGCGCGAAAATACCGCCTGGCGCCCCGGATGCGAAACACAGCAAGGTGGTCAGCGCGCGAAGAAAAAACAGGGAGAGTAGAGCGGCGGAGGTATATGTACCGGCTGAAAAGTCGGGAATTAACGTAATACCGCCAGTGACGGCCTGAGGCAGTACCAGCCCCAGCAGACCGCATAATCCGCCCAACACTGCACCGCCCAGCACCCAACGCGAGGTTTGGCCCTTGTGAAGAGTCTGAAACAGATCTTGCAGCGTGAATATCAGACGATTAAAGGCCACACCGCAGCCACCAAATAAAATCCCTAACAGCAAATATAACCACAGGGTTTGTATCGGCGCATCTTTCAGTTGCCCGATGTTAATGATGGGTTCGTTACCGTTCAGCGCGCGAAAAACAATGCTTGAGGTAATGACCCCAACAAACACGGCTTTGATAGAAATAAGGCTAAAGCGAAACTGCAGGCGCATTTCTTCAATGATGAACAGAATGCCTGCCAGCGGGGCATTAAAGGCGGCGGCCAGGCCTGAAGCAGCACCGGTAGCCAGAATAGTATGACGGGATTCAGAAGACCGCATGCGGAAGATATCCAGACA
The DNA here is from genome assembly GCF_056892255.1 of Pantoea sp. nfd-35. NCBI lineage: Bacteria > Pseudomonadati > Pseudomonadota > Gammaproteobacteria > Enterobacterales > Erwiniaceae > Pantoea > Pantoea sp. nfd-35. The sequence continues at coordinate 180,224 of NZ_CP122404.1, read as the reverse complement.
CATGCGTCCAATGTTACCGCCAATCTGAACTGTCGGCCCTTCTCGCCCAAGCACCATGCCCGAGCCCAGCGCGCCCAGCCCCCCAACGAACTTCACCGGTAAAACTCGCCACCAGCGTACGGGCCTTAACTCCTCCAGCGCACCTTCAATTTCAGGAATGCCCGATCCACCCGCTTCAGGCGCAAATCGCCTGACAAGAAAATAGCCTGACGCTGCCAGCCCTGCGGAAAAAATAAAGGCAAACAAGCCCATTAACAAGGCATTGTTTTCAAACTGGCTCAGCCAGTGGAGGCGGGAATGTATGACCCAGCTTACCGCTCTGTCGAATGCCACCGCCGTCAGGCCTGTTAATACGCCCACCAGCGCGGCGAGCAGTAATAAGGCAACCGGCGTTTTATCTCGCCGAATAAGATATTGTAACAACCGTAGCCGACGGGGGCGAAAAAGACCGGGTCGGTTTGAGACAAAAGCGCGCATGCCTGACCTCAAAATTAGCGTGCTGAACAGCACCAACAATGCAAATTAAATCCAGAGGTTATCGCATCCCCGCCATAATTCCTCGCTTTTATTTATCTCCGAATTTTACTAAATCAGCAACCTGCTGCTGCATAAGGGATGATGTAGGGTAATCATCACGCCTGATAAAATTTCAGGCCTCCTCTGACAATTTTATCTGCAAGCCATTGATTTGCAGCCTGAGGACGCTCATCATCCTGCGCCATCAACGATCTTTCTGGAGACGCGTGTGTGACCACTCTCAGTAATTCACTGCTTGAAGCCGTTCTTGAGCAGGTCCGTCCGTTAGTTCATCAGGGCAAAGTCGCTAATTACATTCCGGCGCTGGCTGACGTCGCGGCCGACCATCTGGGTATAGCGGTCTGTTTACGTGATGGCACAGTTTTTCAGGCAGGCGATGCTGAAACTCGTTTTTCGATCCAGTCCATTTCGAAAGTGCTCTCACTCACCGTCGCGCTGACGCGTTATGAGGATGCGGAGATATGGCGGCGAGTGGGTAAAGAACCCTCCGGTCAGCCTTTTAATTCGCTGGTTCAGCTTGAACTGGAGCAGGGAAAACCCCGTAATCCCTTTATTAACGCCGGGGCGCTGGTGATCTGCGATTTGCTTGAAACCCGGCTGACAGCACCGCGTCAGCGTATGCTGGAAATAATCCGTCAGCTCAGTCAGCAATCGGATATTCAGTACGATCGTCACGTCGCCCGTTCTGAATACGAACACTCTGCCCGCAACGCGGCTATCGCCTGGCTGATGAAGTCATTTGGTAATTTTGACAACGACGTCACCAGCGTTATGCAGACTTATTTTCACTACTGCTCATTGTCCATGAACTGTATTGAACTGGCTCGCAGTTTTATTTATCTGGCTAATCAGGGAAAAACCCTGGATGGCGCGTCCCTGATTTCGTCCCGCCAGGCGCGGCAGATCAATGCGCTAATGATTACCAGCGGTATGTACGACGGGGCTGGCGAATTTGCCTGGCGGGTGGGCATGCCCGCCAAATCCGGGGTTGGCGGCGGTATCATTGCCGTCATTCCTGGTGAAATGAGCATCGCGGTCTGGTCACCCGGATTGGATAGCGCGGGCAATTCGTTAGCCGGCACCGCCGCGCTGGAGTGCCTGACTGACAAACTCGGCCGTTCGATATTCTGATTCAGCTCACGACATTCACGGGCCGGTTTTGCTCAAATCCCGCCAGGTTCACCATGAGTCCCTGAAGCAGATTGTGCATGCCGCTGTTACTCGCCCAGGCAATGTGCGGTGTCAGGAGAAGATTGGGGATATCGGGCTGGAGTAGAGGGTGATCCCGCGCAGGGGGTTCACTGCTGAGAACGTCCAGCGCTGCACCGGCAAGGGTGCCATTCCGCAGGGCATCTGCCAGTTGCGCCTCGTGAATTAAGCCGCCCCGCGCGGTGTTAATCAGTAACGCCTGGGGTTTCATCTTTTCCAGCGTCTCGCGATCGATCAGATGACGGGTTTGCTCGCTAAGAGGGCAGTGCAGTGAAATGATATCGCTGGAGGCCAGCATCGCATCAAAGCTGACATAGCCGTCACGGATCCTGCTGCTGTCTTTGCGTTCGGCATAAAGCACACGCATTCCCAAGGCCTGTGCCAGCCTGCCGACTGCGCTGCCGATGTCGCCCTTTCCAACAATACCCAGCGTTGCGCCAGCAATATCCTGAATCGGCGCCCGGTGCAGGCAAAAATGAGAGGATTCAGGCCAGGAGTGACGCGTGCTGTTGGCGTATTCCACGATCTGGCGCCGCAAGGCAAAAATAAAGGCTATCACGCCTTCCGAAACACTTTGCGTTGAGTAACCCGGAATGTTGCTCACCACAATGCCACGTTCTTTGCAGGCTGCAATATCAATGCAGTCATAGCCCGTTGCCGTGACACAGATGTATCGCAGGTCGGGGAGCTGTGCCAGCGTCGCCGCACGTAAGGGCACCTTGTTGGTGATGGCAATGGTCGCCCCCTTTAGCGCTGTAACGATCTCGTCTTCGGCCGTGTCCGTTCGAAATTGCCAGTCACTACACCAGGCGGGCTGAGTCGGTGGCACGGGCAATGTGTCGCCATCGAGTGTTACGATTTTCATTAGATCTCCTTTATTACGATATCACCAACAAATAATGTTATTTAAATGTACGGCATGAGTAACGATAAAGTTAACTTCAAAGCCAATTTGAGTGAATGTGTTCAAAAGGTGCGACTTTCGATGGCTTAAATGTCATTTTTTTTAACCCTTTTATCTCCGTCGCGTTACACTGCCGCCCTGAAATTGTGAATAACTATCCTGTTCTGATGATGAAATCCACCCGCTGTAAACAACAACGACTGAGCGCCTGTATTGCGATACTGGCTGTACTGCTGTTGTTTATTGCACCTGTGGTATCAAAAAATCTTGCTGAACGCCATGATGCGATGACGATGTCAGGCATGAGTGCGGATATGCCGATGATGGATCATCACAGCGATATGGCGATGACCGATCACAGTATGATGAACGACGGCCTCGCCTGCGGTTATTGCGATCTGCTGGTGCATGTTCCGTTAATGTTGTGGGTATTTATTCCCTTCATCTGGTTGATCTGCCTGACCTGTCGCGCTCCTCCGCCCCGGCACATTGCGCGCCTGGCGTTACCGCGCCTGAACGGTATTTATCGACCCCGCGCACCACCGTTGCCCCGGTTGTTTATTTCCTCGATGTGATCTTTTCTTCTTACGCCATGGCGCAGGAGGAAAAGCCCGGTATTCTGAAAATATGGAATCGCTATGACTTTTTCACGGGAAAACAATCTTCCTCAACGCGGGGCGATGTTGAATGTTCTTCGTCGTTTACATTTTTATATTGGCCTGTTTATTGCGCCCTTTATTTTTGTTGCGGCATTAACCGGCACGCTGTATGTCATCACGCCGCAGTTAGAGAACCTGATTTATAAAGATGCTCTCACCACCAACGCCCAGGGCACTGCAAAGCCGCTTTCCGATCAAATTAGTGCGGCCAGGCGTTATGCCGGTAATGCCCGGATTTATGCCGTAAGGCCCGCTCCGGGCGAACACGACACGACGCGTGTGCAGTTTTCAGAGCCGCAGTCAGGCCCTTCAGAATCGCGTTCTGTTTTTATCGATCCTTATACGCTCGCTGTAAAAGGGGACATGACGGTTTATGGCACCAGCGGCGTATTACCTCTTCGCATGTGGCTCGATCAGGTTCATCGCGGTCTGCTGCTGGGCGATGTTGGCCGTAATTACAGCGAACTGGCGGCGTCATGGTTATGGGTTGCGGCACTGGGTGGCATTCTGCTGTGGCTGGGGACGCGTCCGCGGCACAAAGTCAGACAGCCGCGTTCTGGCTTTTTATTAACGCGTTCCTGGCATATTACGCTCGGCTTAGTCCTGTCCCTTGGTCTGGTCTTTTTCTCGGTAACGGGATTAACCTGGTCACAGTGGGCAGGCAGTAATATTGATAAAATGCGCAGCGATTTTGGCTGGTTGACGCCTCAGGTCAGAACAGCGCTAAATGGCGATGCACCGGTGGTGGCTGCCGATCCTCATGCCGAACATCATGCCACGATGGACGGTATGGCAATGGGCGGCACACTGACCGGCATGCCGGGTCATAAGACCGACAAACCCGTTATCCTTAATCAGCCTGATGCTGACTGGGACAGGGTTGAGGCGGCCGCACGTAGCGCAGGTATCAAGGCGGCGAAAATTGAATTACGCCAGCCGAAAAGTGCCGGTCAGGCATGGACAGTGAGTGAGATCGATCGCCGCTGGCCAAGTCAGGTCGATTCGGTTTCCGTTAATCCTGATGACTTCAGCATTGTCGATCACGTGGAGTTTGCCCATTTTCCGCTGGTCGCGAAGCTGACACGCTGGGGCGTGGATGCACATATGGGCGTGCTGTTTGGCCTACCGAACCAACTCATCCTGGCGCTGTTTGGTACGGGGTTATGTGCGATGATCGTTCTGGGTTATCGCATGTGGTGGATTCGCCGCCCGGCATTACCGCAGGCCAATCCCGCGCAAACGCTGCTGGCAGCATGGCAGGTCTTACCGCGCTATCAGCAGGGGGCCAGCCTGATCCTGGCTCTCGCATTCGGTTATGCGCTGCCGTTGATGGGCGTGAGTTTACTGGCCTTCTTACTGCTTGATATCCAGCGCTGGCGGAAAGCACAGCGTGCTTCACGTCAGGAGGTTGTCACGCCGCTGGATAAACAGTCTCCATTGGCGATTGTTCAATCCCGGTTTGCCGTTAAGCGTAAAGAGATGCGTTATTTCCTGCGCAGCGTGGTCATTCTGGCAATTATTGTGGGAACCGTTATGGCACGCGCCATGGTGAGTGGCGTAATTGAGCAATACAATATTCCGTTCAGCGACTGGACGATAATGATGTATATCACTCAGGCCATGATGATTCTGCTTTATACCACCGTATTTACCGGCTTAATGTCGATTCCACTCTGGTATTTTTTCCTGGGTGAAAGTGACGAGCAGGGCAAGTAATAAAAATGCCCGCATTATGCGGGCGTTTGATGAATCAGAATGCATGGTAAGCCGGGTCTTTAATCATGATGGATATCGTGAACGCGTTGCAACGCGTGTTTTAACTGGCTGACATCCTCTTTTAACCAGTGCCGTTGCGTCAGAGGCAGATGATCCAGTCCTTCGGGAATCGGCACACCCTCTAACGCCCCCTCATTACAAAGCGCCCTGACCAGGGTTGCCTGCGAAACCCCTAGATAGGCTGCCATTTCAGATAATGTCATACGATCTGAGTGCATTTTTCACCTCCTGATCTTCACTTGCTGATGCATTTTTGTTCAGGCCTCCCCCGGCTATATTGATCTCAAACAGGATTGGGCATAAAACAGTTGAAAGTGAATAAAGTTGCTAAGCTGGTAACTCAGATCCTAAAAACAGGGATAAGACTGTGCAACGTTATGGATTGATGGCGCTTTTCCTCGTTTCCTGCTGGGCCAGCGCGCATAACATCGTCATCGGGCAGCCCCTTCCGTCGGTTTTTATTGCGGATAAAGGTGAAATGCGGCTGGAGGGCGGCAAGGTTAACTATCAAAAATGGAACAGCCTTTCTCTTCCGGGTCGGACACGTTTAGTTATTCATGTTGCAGGACGATTGTCGGCCAAAGAGCAGTCCGCCCCGCTTATTGCGGCCCTGCAGCGCGCCAACCTGCCACAAGACCGGTTCCAGACCACAACCATCGTGAATACAGATGATGCTTTGCCTGGCAGCAGTCTGTTTGTGATTAACAGTATCCGCTCCAGTAAAAAAGCCTCACCATGGCAACAATTTATTATCGACAGTAGCGGCGTGGCACAACATCGCTGGCAGCTTAAGCCAGAAGGTGCCGCTGTCATCGTGCTGGACCCTGATGGTCAGGTAAAGTTTGCGAAAGACACGGCGCTCAGTGCGGATGATGTTTCTCAGGTCATTGCAACATTACGTGCGCTGACAGGCTGACCCCTGGCAACCCGGTAAAGGTACCGCACGGTCTGCCAATCCGACGGAGGTTTATGAATTTTCCACCTTTTCCACAAGCTCAACTAGTATTAACGATGTGGATTTAGCAAAAAAAACCTGTAACCCTAAATGTAAAATAACGGGTAAGCCTGCCAACCATGTTATGGCAGATTAAGCGTCTTTTTGAAGGGCACCGCATCTTTCGCGTTGCCGTAAATGTATCCGTTTATAAGGACAGCCCGAATGACGGTCTGCGCAAAAAAACACGTTCATCTCACTCGCGATGCTGCGGAGCAGTTACTGGCTGATATTGATCGACGCCTTGATCAGTTATTGCCCGTGGAGGGAGAACGGGATGTTGTGGGTGCCGCGATGCGTGAAGGTGCGCTGGCACCGGGAAAACGTATTCGCCCCATGTTGCTGTTGCTGACCGCCCGCGATCTGGGTTGCGCTGTCAGCCATGACGGATTACTGGATTTGGCCTGTGCGGTGGAAATGGTCCACGCGGCTTCGCTGATCCTTGACGATATGCCCTGCATGGACGATGCGAAGCTGCGGCGCGGACGCCCTACCATTCATTCTCATTACGGAGAGCATGTGGCAATACTGGCGGCGGTTGCCTTGCTGAGTAAAGCCTTTGGCGTAATTGCCGATGCAGATGGCCTCACGCCGCTGGCAAAAAATCGGGCGGTTTCTGAACTGTCAAACGCCATCGGCATGCAAGGATTGGTTCAGGGTCAGTTCAAGGACCTGTCTGAAGGGGATAAGCCGCGCAGCGCTGAAGCTATTCTGATGACGAATCACTTTAAAACCAGCACGCTGTTTTGTGCCTCCATGCAGATGGCCTCGATTGTTGCGAATGCCTCCAGCGAAGCGCGTGATTGCCTGCATCGTTTTTCACTTGATCTTGGTCAGGCATTTCAACTACTGGACGATTTGACCGATGGCATGACCGACACCGGTAAGGATAGCAATCAGGACGCCGGTAAATCGACGCTGGTCAATCTGTTAGGCCCGAGGGCGGTTGAAGAACGTCTGAGACAACATCTTCATCTTGCCAGTGAGCATCTCTCTGCGGCCTGCCAACACGGGCACGCCACTCAACATTTTATTCAGGCCTGGTTTGACAAAAAACTCGCTGCCGTCAGTTAAGGATGCTGCATGAGCCATTTCGCGGCGATCGCACCGCCTTTTTACAGCCATGTTCGCGCATTACAGAATCTCGCTCAGGAACTGGTCGCGCGCGGTCATCGGGTGACCTTTATTCAGCAATACGATATTAAACACTTGATCGATAGCGAAACCATTGGATTTCATTCCGTCGGGACAGACAGCCATCCCCCCGGCGCGTTAACGCGCGTGCTACACCTGGCGGCTCATCCTCTGGGGCCGTCAATGCTGAAGCTCATCAATGAAATGGCGCGCACCACCGATATGCTGTGCCGCGAACTCCCCCAGGCATTTAACGATCTGGCGATAGATGGCGTCATTGTTGATCAAATGGAACCGGCAGGCGCGCTCGTTGCTGAAGCACTGGGACTGCCGTTTATCTCCGTAGCCTGCGCGCTGCCTCTCAATCGTGAACCGGATATGCCCCTGGCGGTTATGCCTTTCGAATACGGGACCAGCGACGCGGCTCGCGAACGTTATGCCGCCAGTGAAAAAATTTATGACTGGCTAATGCGTCGTCATGACCGTGTCATTGCCGAACACAGCCACAGAATGGGCTTAGCCCCCCGGCAAAAGCTTCACCAGTGTTTTTCGCCACTGGCGCAAATCAGCCAGCTTGTTCCTGAACTGGATTTTCCCCGCAAAGCGTTACCGGCTTGTTTTCATGCCGTCGGGCCTTTGCGCGAAACGCACGCACCGTCAACGTCTTCATCCCGTTATTTTACATCCTCAGAAAAACCCCGGATCTTCGCCTCGCTGGGCACGCTTCAGGGACACCGTTATGGGCTGTTTAAAACGATAGTGAAAGCCTGTGAAGAAATTGACGGTCAGCTCCTGTTAGCCCACTGTGGTCGTCTTACGGACTCTCAGAGTGAAGAACTGGCGCGAAGCCGTCATACACAGGTGGTGGATTTTGCCGATCAGTCAGCCGCGCTGTCACAGGCGCAGCTGGCGATCACCCACGGCGGAATGAATACGGTACTGGACGCGATTAATTACCGGACGCCCCTTTTAGCGCTTCCACTGGCCTTTGATCAGCCCGGCGTCGCGTCACGCATCGTTTATCACGGCATCGGCAAGCGTGCTTCCCGCTTTACCACCAGCCATGCTTTGGCTCGTCAGATGCGTTCATTGCTGACCAACGTCGACTTTCAGCAGCGCATGGCGAAGATCCAGACCGCCCTTCGTTTGGCAGGGGGCACCATGGCCGCTGCCGATATCATTGAGCAGGTTATGCGCACCGGTCAGCCTGTCTTAAGTGGGAGCGGCTATGCAACCGCATTATGATCTGATTCTCGTGGGGGCTGGACTCGCGAATGGCCTTATCGCCCTGCGTCTTCAGCAACAGCAACCTGATATGCGTATTTTGCTTATCGACGCCGCACCCCAGGCGGGCGGGAATCATACGTGGTCATTTCACCACGATGATTTGACTGAGAGCCAACATCGCTGGATAGCTCCGCTGGTGGTTCATCACTGGCCCGACTATCAGGTGCGCTTTCCCACACGCCGTCGTAAGCTGAACAGCGGCTACTTCTGTATTACTTCTCAGCGTTTCGCTGAGGTTTTACAGCGACAGTTTGGCCCGCACTTGTGGATGGATACCGCGGTCGCAGAGGTTAATGCGGAATCTGTTCGGTTGAAAAAGGGTCAGGTTATCGGTGCACGCGCGGTGATTGACGGGCGGGGTTATGCGGCAAACTCAGCACTGAGCGTGGGCTTCCAGGCGTTTATTGGCCAGGAATGGCGATTGAGCCAACCGCATGGTTTATCGTCTCCCATTATCATGGATGCCACGGTCGATCAGCAAAATGGTTATCGCTTCGTGTACAGCCTGCCGCTCTCGCCGACCAGATTGTTAATTGAAGACACGCACTATATCGATAATGCGACATTAGATCCTGAACGCGCGCGGCAAAATATTTGCGACTATGCCGCGCAACAGGGTTGGCAGCTTCAGACATTGCTGCGTGAAGAACAGGGCGCCTTACCCATCACCCTGTCGGGCAATGCCGAGGCATTCTGGCAGCAGCGCCCCCTGGCCTGTAGTGGATTACGTGCCGGTCTGTTCCATCCTACCACCGGCTATTCACTGCCGCTGGCGGTTGACGTGGCCGACCGCCTGAGCGCACTTGATGTCTTTACATCGGCCTCAATTCACCAGGCCATTACGCATTTTGCCCGCGAGCGCTGGCAGCAGCAGCGCTTTTTCCGCATGCTGAATCGCATGCTGTTTTTAGCCGGGCCCGCCGATTCACGCTGGCGGGTTATGCAGCGTTTTTATGGTTTACCTGAAGATTTAATTGCCCGTTTTTATGCGGGAAAACTCACGCTGACCGATCGGCTACGTATTCTGAGCGGCAAGCCGCCTGTTCCGGTATTAGCAGCATTGCAAGCCATTATGACGACTCATCGTTAAAGAGCGACTACATGAAACCAACTACGGTAATTGGTGCAGGCTTCGGTGGCCTGGCACTGGCAATTCGTCTACAGGCTGCGGGGATCCCCGTCTTACTGCTTGAACAACGTGATAAACCCGGCGGTCGGGCTTATGTCTACGAGGATCAGGGGTTTACCTTTGATGCAGGCCCGACGGTTATCACCGATCCCAGTGCCATTGAAGAACTGTTTGCACTGGCAGGAAAACAGTTAAAAGAGTATGTCGAACTGCTGCCGGTTACGCCGTTTTACCGCCTGTGTTGGGAGTCAGGGAAGGTCTTTAATTACGATAACGATCAAACCCGGCTCGAAGCGCAGATTCAGCAGTTTAATCCCCGCGATGTCGAAGGTTATCGTCAGTTTCTGGACTATTCACGCGCGGTGTTTAAAGAAGGCTATCTGAAGCTCGGTACTGTCCCTTTTTTATCGTTCAGAGACATGCTTCGCGCCGCACCTCAACTGGCGAAACTGCAGGCATGGAGAAGCGTTTACAGTAAGGTTGCCAGTTACATCGAAGATGAACATCTGCGCCAGGCGTTTTCTTTCCACTCGCTGTTGGTGGGCGGCAATCCCTTCGCCACCTCATCCATTTATACGTTGATACACGCGCTGGAGCGTGAGTGGGGCGTCTGGTTTCCGCGTGGCGGCACCGGCGCATTAGTTCAGGGGATGATAAAGCTGTTTCAGGATCTGGGTGGTGAAGTCGTGTTAAACGCCAGAGTCAGCCATATGGAAACGACAGGAAACAAGATTGAAGCCGTGCATTTAGAGGACGGTCGCAGGTTCCTGACGCAAGCCGTCGCGTCAAATGCAGATGTGGTTCATACCTATCGCGACCTGTTAAGCCAGCACCCTGCCGCGGTTAAGCAGTCCAACAAACTGCAGACTAAGCGTATGAGTAACTCTCTGTTTGTGCTCTATTTTGGTTTGAATCACCATCATGATCAGCTCGCGCATCACACGGTTTGTTTCGGCCCGCGTTACCGCGAACTGATTGACGAGATTTTTAATCATGATGGCCTCGCAGAGGACTTCTCACTTTATCTACACGCGCCCTGTGTCACGGATTCGTCACTGGCGCCTGAAGGTTGCGGCAGTTACTATGTGTTGGCGCCGGTGCCGCATTTAGGCACCGCGAACCTCGACTGGACGGTTGAGGGGCCAAAACTACGCGACCGTATTTTTGAGTACCTTGAGCAGCATTACATGCCTGGCTTACGGAGTCAGCTGGTCACGCACCGGATGTTTACGCCGTTTGATTTTCGCGACCAGCTTAATGCCTATCAGGGCTCAGCCTTTTCTGTGGAGCCCGTTCTTACCCAGAGCGCCTGGTTTCGGCCGCATAACCGCGATAAAACCATTACTAATCTCTACCTGGTCGGCGCAGGCACGCATCCCGGCGCAGGCATTCCTGGCGTCATCGGCTCGGCAAAAGCGACAGCAGGTCTGATGCTGGAGGATCTGATTTGAATAATCCGTCGTTACTCAATCATGCGGTCGAAACGATGGCAGTTGGCTCGAAAAGTTTTGCGACAGCCTCAAAGTTATTTGATGCAAAAACCCGGCGCAGCGTACTGATGCTCTACGCCTGGTGCCGCCATTGTGACGATGTTATTGACGATCAGACGCTGGGCTTCCAGGCCCGGCAGCCAGCCTTACAAACGCCCGAACAACGTCTGATGCAACTTGAGATGAAAACGCGCCAGGCCTATGCAGGATCGCAGATGCACGAACCGGCGTTTGCGGCTTTTCAGGAAGTGGCTATGGCTCATGATATCGCCCCGGCTTACGCGTTTGATCATCTGGAAGGCTTCGCCATGGATGTACGCGAAGCGCAATACAGCCAACTGGACGATACGCTGCGCTATTGCTATCACGTTGCAGGCGTAGTCGGCTTGATGATGGCGCAAATCATGGGCGTACGGGATAACGCCACGCTGGACCGCGCCTGTGACCTTGGGCTGGCATTTCAGTTGACCAATATTGCTCGCGATATTGTGGACGATGCGCATGCGGGCCGCTGTTATCTGCCGGCAAGCTGGCTGGAGCATGAAGGTCTGAACAAAGCGAATTATGCGGCACCTGAAAACCGTCAGGCGCTGAGCCGTATCGCCCGTCGTTTGGTGCAGGAAGCAGAACCTTACTATTTGTCTGCCACAGCGGGCCTGGCTGGGTTGCCCCTGCGTTCGGCCTGGGCAATCGCTACGGCGAAGCAGGTTTACCGGAAAATAGGTGTCAAAGTTGAACAGGCCGGTCAGCAAGCCTGGGATCAGCGGCAGTCAACGACCACGCCCGAAAAATTAACGCTGCTGCTGGCCGCCTCTGGTCAGGCCCTTACTTCCCGGATGCGGGCTCATCCTCCCCGCCCTGCGCATCTCTGGCAGCGCCCGCTCTAGCGCCATGTCTTTCCCGGAGCGTCGCCTGAAGTTTTGACAGGGGCGGCGCATAGAGGAAGCCAAAAGAAACACAACCTTCTTTGCCCCTGACGGCGTGATGCATACGGTGCGCCATATACAACCGTTTGAGGTAGCCCTTGCGTGGAATATAGCGGAATGGCCAACGTTGATGCACCAGCCCGTCGTGCACCATAAAATAGAGTAATCCATACGCCGTCATACCTGCGCCAATCCACTGGAGCGGCCACATTCCTGTACTGCCCAGATAAATCAGCAGGATCGATAATGCAGCAAAAACCACGGCATAAAGATCGTTAACTTCAAACGCACCTTTACGCGGTTCATGATGTGAAAGATGCCATCCCCAACCCCAGCCGTGCATGATGTATTTGTGTGCCAGTGCAGCAACCACTTCCATGCCAATCACGGTAACGAAAACGATCAGGGCATTCCAAATCCACAACATAATTTCTCCGGTAGAGACGTCTGGCAGCAGGCTTAAGGATTCAATTTTAACAGAGATTAGCCGATCTGGCGGCGGGAAGGGAAAAAGGCGCGCCAGAAAGGCGCGCCAGGGATCAGAAGTCGGCTTTCAGAACCACACGGTAGTTGGCTTTACCTGCACGAACATGGTCCAGTGCATCGTTGATTTTCGACATCGGGAAGTACTCCACTGTCGGCGCAATATCTGTACGGCCAGCCAGCTTCAGCAGTGAACGCAGCTGCGCAGGTGAACCGGTTGAAGAACCCGTCACGGCGCGGTCGCCTAAAATCAGGCTGAAAGCCGGCACGTCAAACGGCTTCAGTACGGCACCCACGGTATGGAACTTACCGCGAGGCGCCAGGGCCGCAAAGTAGGGTTGCCAGTCGAGATCGACGGCGACCGTGCTGATAATCAGGTCAAACTGGCCCGCCAGGCTTTTTAAAGCTTCCGGATCGCGGCTGTTCACCACATGATCGGCGCCCATGTCCAGAATAGCCTGCTTCTTATTGGCCGAAGAACTGAACGCCGTCACTTCTGCGCCCATCGCGTGCAGAATCTTTATGGCGATGTGGCCCAGACCACCAATACCGATCACGCCGACGCGGCTCATCGCGGTAATGTTATGCATAAGTAAGGGTTTAAAGACGGTAATCCCACCACACAGCAGAGGGCCGGCCGTGGCCGCATCCAGCTTTTCAGGTAATGGGATAACCCACTGCCAGTTGGCGCGCAGTTTGTCAGCAAAGCCCCCATTGTTGCCAATCGTGGTTGTGGTGCCATTGGCGCAGTTGACGTGATCGCCGCTGATGCAGGGATCGCAATGCTGGCAGCTCTTGGCTGTCCAGCCGATGCCCACGCGCTGTCCCACTTTCAGGCCTTTCGTTTTGGCACTTTCGCCAAGCGCAGCCACGCGTCCAATCACTTCATGGCCGGCAACAACGGGATACGCGGAAATTCCCCATTCGTTATCGATCATCGACAGATCTGAGTGGCATACGCCGCAGTATTCAACTTCAACTTCTACATCTTCAGCGTCTAACGGGCCGGGATCATAGTCGTAACGCTCCAGTGCTTGTCCCGCCTGCATGGCTGCGTAACTCTTAATTGTCATTCTGTACCTCATTTAACGCGTTGTTTTGGCGGTCAGCGTATTTGCAACTGTCACGAACTGACCGCCGCCAAGATGATGTAAAGTGTGTAGCGCTGAGTTGCTGTCATCGAAATGCCAGCGACCATCGTAAAAAACCCGATTGTCTGCCGCAGCGGTGACCACTTCACCAAACAGCGTGTCGTACGCCTGCTGCGCTTCGGTTTCAGGTAACAGACGGCATTCCATCCACGCTACACAGCTCTCCTCCAACAGAGGCACACCGAAGTGCTGACTCTCGCTGGCCTGAATATCAAAAGCCGCAAATTTATCCTGGTCGCGCCCGGTCGTGCTGCCAACGGCATAAGCCAGATCGACAAATTGCGCGGCAGGGACACAAATACCAAATGCACCACTGGCTTCAATCAGCTCACGTGACCAGGTCGATTTATCCACAATAATCGCTACCCGCGGCGGCGAAAATTCGACGGGAACGGACCAGGCTGCGGCCATGATGTTGCGACGCTGTGACTGACTATCCCGACTGGTTATTAATATAGTCGGTCCGTGGTTCAGCAAACGGCTTGCGTGTTCCAGCGCGACAGGACGAAAGTGCGACATTCGAAAATCCTTAATGACTGGGTCAGGCAATATAACGCCAGTACACCCGGTTTGCAGGTTGATGAACCCGGTACTCTAGCGGTTTTTATCTCAGATGAACTTGCCGCTTTGTGCCTTAGCTTGACAAAATAGTGTTTAATATCATGATTTAACAATCTTGAAATTTTAAACAGGTTGCACGACAAGCGGAACCGCTGAAGGGATAATTTTAGTTCGGTTTGGTATGAAAGATGAGAAATAAGACTAATCCTTATCAGTCTGCATTCACGACTGCTGGCAGGAGCACCTGGCAGAATAAGCGTAAGTTTGTCACAGTCAGTGAAGCAGAATTTTAACCATCGTAACGGGAGTTGCTATGAACAATGACAAGCTACAGGCTGAACCTCTTGTCTGGGGACAAGGTCCACAGGTGTTTGAGGTTTTTATCGAACCCACCTGCCCTTTCTCTGTACGCGCGTTTAACAAATTCGATGCGCTGTTAGAGCAGGTTGGTGAAGATAAAATGACACTCAAAATTCATCTTCAGTCGCAGCCCTGGCACATGTACTCTGGCGTAATCGTGCGCTACATCCTCGCGGCATCGGTAGAAAGCAAAGCGGCGGCTAAAGCGGTTCTGCAGGCCGTTGCCGATCATCGGGAAGCCTTTGAGTTTACAGACCATTGTCGTGGTCCAAACCGAGATGTTACGCCTAATCAGCTTCTCGCCAGACTCAGAGAGTACAGCGGCGTCGATGCTTATGCGGCATTCGACCGGCCTGATTTGCAAAACCTGATCAAATGGCACTGTAAATATGCCCGCCAGAACGGTATTCATGTTTCACCCACCTTTATGATTAATGGCCTGGTGCAGCCCGATATCGGCAGTGGTGATACGGTTGATGAGTGGGCAAAACGTATTCTGGCCTGACAGACTTGCTGCCCAAAAGCAGCCATTCAGGCCCTGCTGTAAAAGGACTTAATATGACGATGACACTTGAACAGATTAAAACGAAATACCCTGACGCGCTGGCCTGGTCGTTTGGCGATTCACCCGATCTGGCCAATGAACTGGCCACGTTGGTCCTTACCGGCAAAAAAATCGCCACCTGCAGTTCTCTGCAAGGCTGGTATGAAGATGACGTGAAACCGCAACCCGGCGGCTATAGCATCATCTTAAACGGCGCGGATAATCCGGTTTGCGTCATCAGGACGACGGGACTGTTTGTGACACGCTTCGATCGCGTTACGCCGGAGATGGCCATGATGGAAGGCGAAGGTGACCTGAGCCTTGAGTACTGGCAGCGTGAACATCAACGCTTTTTTCAGCGTAACGGGGGTTTCAGTGCTGAAATGGAACTGATATTTGAGACCTTTCAGCTTATTGAAGTCATCTGAATCAGCCGTTAATCCGCACGCTATCCGGATTAACGGCCTAAATCACGCAGTGCATACCAAAATCAGCCCTGCTCACTCAGTACAGGATCCAGTAGCGAAGTGCCATAGGAGTTATCCACGGTGCAGCGCCACTGGTTATCGCTTTCCAGGCGAAATACATAGGTGGCCCGGCGGGTGCTTTCTACGGACTGTCCCTGCCCATCGGGATAGCGCAGCACAGTTTCCATAATCACCAGCGCGGTGCCTGCGCCCTCAATGACCTCCATCCTGCCCTGCTCTACCACCAGCTGATGCTGAAAATAATTTGCAATCGCTTCAAAGGCG
The DNA here is from genome assembly GCF_056892255.1 of Pantoea sp. nfd-35. Lineage (NCBI taxonomy): Bacteria > Pseudomonadati > Pseudomonadota > Gammaproteobacteria > Enterobacterales > Erwiniaceae > Pantoea > Pantoea sp. nfd-35. The sequence goes on along the minus strand of NZ_CP122404.1, from coordinate 164,328 downwards.
CGACGAATGGCTACGCGACCCGTAACGGTCATTCCGGGCTTCACAACCAGGCTGGCATCGGCAGCATAGTGTTTCATCAGGGCATCATAATTACCGGCTGATATCGCCCGGTCGCATAACCTGACAACCTCTAAAACGGGATGGTCATTCATCAGCTCTTCCTCACACATAGCGGGTGTGCTAAGTATATCGCCATCAATGTTAAAAAGGAGTTATGTATGTTTAGCCATATGGTTGTTGGTACGGATAATATTGAGCAAGCTAAAAAATTCTACGATGCTGTTTTTGCTGTGATCCGTTGCGAAGATCAGGGCATTGATGCCCTGGGTCGCCCTTTTTACGTTAAAAATCACCAGCGTTTTATTATCACTCAGCCCATTAATGGCCAGCCCGCGACCTTTGCCAACGGGGGTACCATTGGCTTTACCATGGCCTCCTCTGAAGACGTTTTCAACTGGTATCAAAAAGGTCTCGAAAACGGCGGCTCTTCGGCTGAAACACCGCCTCATGTCAGAGAAACGGATGGAAGATGCGTCGCCTATCTGCGGGATCCAACCGGCAATAAGCTGTGTGCTTTTTATAATCCGGCATAATTTTTTAACGAATTTGGTGTGCGCCTTGAAGCGCTCCCACAAGCCGGTGGCGGATGGAGATTAACCTGACAGGGTTTCTGCCTGCGCTTCTACCGATTGCCCTTTCTCCCGGCGCGAGTTTCACGCTGGCGATGAACAGCGCGCTTACGGCTGGCCGCAGGGGGCTGGTGAAAACGCTGCTTGGTACCGCGCTGGGTATTTATACGCATGCTTTGCTGATCGGTCTGGGCCTGTCGACAGCGCTGGTTGCGTCCCCCGCGCTGTTTGCCCTGTTAAAAATAGCTGGCGTACTTTACCTGTTCTGGCTGGGCGGCCTTTTATTTATCACTGGCGTCAGGACCACGGCATTCGTGCTGAAGACAACGGGTAGCGCAATTACCGTTAAAGGTGCGTGGCTGGCTAATGTCGCTAACCCCAAAGCTATCCTGTTTTACCTGACGGTGGTTTCACAGTTTGTTGGCGACAGGGCCGGTATTGATGCCTTTCTGACGCTGGCAACAGTGCACATTGTCGTGATGAGCCTGTGGTTAGCGCTCTTCAGCCAGGCGCTGGTCTTCTCGGCGCAAAAAATCAATCCTGTCGCGCTGAAACGCTACGTCAATATCGGTGGTGGATTACTGCTTATCGGCATTGTCGTACGCACTCTTATCGCCTGACAGGTCTTTCGCCACCGACTCTCATACTTAAACAAGGAATACGGGAAAAATGATGGCACCTGTTCAGCACTGGCATAACGGCGAGTATGCCGTTACGACGGATAAGTCGCAGATGGATATCGGGGCAATATACCGTTACCTCACCCGTTCAAGTTGGGCAGCGGGAATTGATTACGCCACGGTCGCGCGGTCAATTGAAAACAGCCTGAATTTTGGGCTTTTTCATCAGCAGCAGCAGATTGGCTTTGCGCGATTCATTACTGATTACGCGACCTTTGCGTACCTGTGCGATGTCTATGTACTTGAAGAATGCCAGGGCAAAGGACTGGGCGGATGGCTGATCGAATGCTGTCAGTCACATCCCGTGGTTAACACATTGCGCCGGCTGTTGCTCTTCACCTCAACCGCGCCCTGGTTATATCAAAAATTTGGCTACCAGCCGGTAAACAAACCCGACTATGCCTGGACAATCACCCGGCCCGATATTTATCAGGCCAACCGCGATGCCCAGACGTGATCAGCCGCCTGTATTACCGATCTGCAATAATCGCCAGCCGCTGGCAGCCACGTGCCTCCAGGGCCAACGCGACCTGAGCAGCACGCATGCCGCTGGCACAGACCAGAACAATGCGTTTATCCGCGGGCGGCTGCCAGCCGGCAATGTGCTGTGGCAATATCCGCTGTGCATACTGGCTGACACTGACAGGTGCTTCCTCTGTCCCCCGTAGATCCACCACACAGTCATCGGGGGTCAGCAAAGCAGGATCGATAAACGGGATGCCGGCCTTTTTGGGCTCAGGCGCATTATCGAACCGGAACTGACGCAGTTGCCATGAGACAAAATCACAGTTGATCATGCAGCCCAGTGGTGAGGGCGACAGGTGCAACAGAATGCTGAGCGCCATCTGCGCCTGTAAGGCGCCAAGGGTGGCAACCGCCGGGCCCAGCACGCCTGCGGTGTTACAGTTACCTGAGGCTTTGGGTAATTGTGGGAACAGTGCGCGATAGCTGGGCGCGCCGCCGCAAAAACTGCCTGCATAACCCTGTCGCCCCAGCACCGAAGCGCAAACCAGCGGTAGGTTACGGGCAAAGCAGCTGTCGGAAAGCAGATAAGTCACCGCGAAGTTATCCGCAGCGTCGATAACCAAATCAATATCCACCAGTGCTTCTTCAATACGACTTGCCTGTAACGCTACGGGATGTGCTTCAACCACCGTATCAGGATTACGCTGTGCCAGCGCACGTTGGGCGCAAAACACCTTCGGCTCGCCAATATCGGCAGTCGTAAATAGCGTCTGACGATGCAGGTTATGCAGCGCCACGACGTCGTCGTCATAGAGCCGGATATAACCGATGCCAGCGCCCGCCAGGAGCGGTAATAACGTGGAAGCCAGTCCACCCGCGCCAACCACTAAGACGCGGGCAGCGGACAAAGCCTGCTGCCCCTGCTCGCCCACTTCTGGCAGCATTGTCTGTCGTTGATAACGAGCCATATCTGCTCCTTAGCGAAATTGCGCCAGCCCGAAAACGGGCGTAGAGGCGGCAGCCATGTCGCGACGCTCCATCATGCCAGCCTGACGTGCCTGATATCCCGCTTCAATGGCGCGCGCAAATGCGCCAGCCATGCGAACCGGATCGCTGGATTTCGCCACGGCGGTATTCAACAGCACAGCATCAAACCCCAATTCCATCGCCTGAGCCGCCTGGCTCGGCGCACCGATCCCGGCATCAATAATCAGTGGAACGTCCTTAAACCAGGCACGCATCGTGCGTAATCCCTCGATATTGCGTAATCCCTGGCCTGAGCCGATAGGCGCCCCCCACGGCATCAGCACTTCACAGCCCGCGTCCAGCAGTTTCTCGCCCACAATCAGATCTTCTGTGGTGTAAGGGAAAACGTGGAAACCCTCTGCACACAAAATACGTGCTGCTTCGACGAGGGCAAAGGGATCGGGCTGTAAGGTATCGGCATGACCGATCACCTCAAGCTTGATCCAGGACGTGGCAAACAATTCCCGCGCCATATGCGCAGTCGTCACGGCTTCTTTCACCGTGTGGCAGCCTGCGGTATTGGGTAAAACGCGTTTATTTAAGGTTTTCAGGAGATCGCGAAAGGCTCCGCCCTGGCTTCCTTCACGACGCAGACTCACCGTAATAATCTCGGCGCCGGATGCGCCAACGGCCTGTTGCAGAATATCCGGCGAGGGATAACCTGCAGTACCCAGTAAAAAACGTGACTGTCCGCTAAAGTCATAAAACATCGTTAGCCTCCCTGCATCGGCGATAACACTTCAAGACGACAACCCGCCACAAGCGGCTCTGAGGAATAGCGCTCCCGGGGAACAAATTCGCCGTTCACGGCACTGGCGACACAGCCAGCATCGATATGTTGTTCCACGAGTAATTCAGCCAGCGTGCGGGCTTCGGTTTCAATAGCAAGGCCGTTCAGTTCTATTTTCATCGCACTCCCTCGGACGTCAGTTGTTGCATAAGCTTCTCGGCCATCATCGGGGCCAGCAGGAAGCCGTGACGGTACATGCCGTTAATAGAAAAAATGCCATTTTCGTAACGCACTTCGGGCAGATTGTGGCGGTAAGCCGGACGCATACCTGTGCCGCTTTCAATAATGCGTGCTTCGGCGAGGGCGGGATGGATGCTGTAGGCTGCGCTTAACAGTTCCATCATAGCGCGCGCGCTGATTGGGCTGTCATCCTGGCTTTCGACCATGGTCGCGCCCAGCATAAAATGCCCCTGTGCCCTGGGCACCAGATAACAGGGAAAACGCGGGTGCAGCAGGCGAACAGGACGGGAAAACGTTATTTCGTCGGTGTGGAGAATAACCATTTCACCGCGCACGGCACGCAATTCGGGTTGGGATTGCCGGGCATGAATACCCCGGCAATCGATAATTTTCCCGCTGGGTTTACCCGGGTGAAACCGGACCCCCGCATTCAGTAAACGCGTTTGTAATTGTTGCATTGCCAGCCGGGGATCAAGATGACCTTCTGCGGCAAAGAACAAGCCACGGGCAAAACGGTCTTCCAGCGCAGGTTCAATCTCTGCTGGCGTCACCCACTGATGTGATGAGGTCATGTTAGCGAAACGCGTTAACTCAGCACTGTCGCGCGGGGGCGCAATCACCAGGGTACCCTGCTGTTCCACGCCGCTGACCCGGGCCGACCACCATGCCGCAGCATACTGACCCCAGTCAACGACCTGCTGTGGCGCACTTTCCGCTTCGCACCAGGGCGCCAGCATACCGCCAGCCCAGTGCGATGCCGCGCGGCAGTCCGGTAAGGTAATGATTTCGACAGGTTCACCTTGCTCCGCCAGTAGCGTGGCGATACACAGTCCGGACACGCCGCTGCCGAGCACTGACCAGCGGCTCATTGCCAGCCAACCTGACAGGATAACATCAGAAACAGGATTTTCACTTTGGCCTCTCTGTTAACAGTCAGAGACCCGTGATACAAGAAGGGAAAAAGCATGAGCCCGGCAAAAGCAGACTCTGCGGCAAGTATCTGCCTGTGGCAAAGATACCCGTCTTCCTACGCCAGTATCAACTGGGTCAGGTTCTAAGGGTCGCTAAGCCGCGCATTGCGCTATTAGCCTCTCAGTCTCTTTGGCGAGACTCCCCTGACGGGTTCTAGTTTTATTTTAAGCCGCGCCTTACGTCAAGGCTGATGCAGCAATTTGTCGTTAGCGACTAAGGCACATTCAGGTAACGCAGCAGAGCGGTCATACAGGCTGCGCCCAAAATGATGACGATCAGCGGCGCCCTGCGCCAGGCGAGAAAAATGGCAAACGACACGCCCAGCAGCCTTGCCATCCCGGCAAAATGCTGACCTTCGAACAACGTGGTGGTGGCTGCAACGGCCAGTAACAGTACCGTGGCCGCATCGGATAACACATTTTGCGTGCGCTCACTGACAGGCAACCGGTTACCCAGTTTGACGCCCGCATAACGAATGGCATAGGTTCCGGCAGCCAGCAAGGCAATGCCTGCAATTATCATCGGATGATTCATTTACGCGATCTCCACGTAAGCAGCCCTAACAACGAAAACAGAACAGGCATCCCTGCTGGAACAAATGGCGTGACCGCCAGCGACAGCACGGCGCCGGTAGCAGCAGGAATGCGGGTTCGGGGTTTGCGTAACGCCGGGAAGATGAGTGCGATAAGAATGGCGGGAAAAACCGCATCCAGACCGATAACGGAAATATTCGGGATAAACTGGCCAATCGCGGCCCCGAGCATGACGGTGAACGGCCAGATCAATCCGATACCGATGCCGCACAGCCAAAACGCACTGCGGCGTTGAGCCAGCTGCGGCTGAGAGATGCCGAACACCACACTTTCATCGTTCATAATGTGACAGCCGAGCGCCCCCCGCCAGCCTCTGCCCACTAAGTCTTTAACCGCAATGCCAAAGGGAAGATGGCGGGCGTTGACCAGCAAACCTGCCGCGGCAGCGGTTAACGGACTGCCACCGCCGGCAACGATGCCAATAAATAAGAATTCCGATGCGCCAGCCAGCACCAGCGTTGATAACGCCAGCGGTACCCAAAACGGAAAGCCATCAGCAGTGGCGAGCGACCCGTAAGACAGGCCGACAATGCCATCTGCGATACAGACCAGAAAAATTGCTTTTATAACGCCTTTATCCAGCGTGAATTTTTTTGCCAGCATCAACATCGAATCCCATAACGAACGATAAATCCATTATAATGGACATCGGATATGTATTACAAGACGAACGATACGTTCATTTTAACGAACAGGAAAAGTGATGAGCACGCCCATTGATATCATTGCCCGAGGTTTAGTAAGAGAACGCCAGCGTGCCGGCCTGACGCTGGCTGAAGTTGCTCGCCGGGCGGGGATTGCAAAATCGACCCTGTCTCAGCTTGAAGCCGGTAACGGCAATCCGGGTATTGAGACGTTGTGGTCGCTGTGTGTCGCGCTCAATATTCCATTTGCACGCCTGATGGAGCCGGAAACGAACCGGTTACAGGTTATTCGCCGCGGAGAAGGCCCCACGGTGGCTGCTGAGCAGGCTGATTACAAAGCCGTCTTACTGGCAACCTGTCCACCGGGCGCACGACGGGATATCTATCTGCTGCACATACAGCCCGGCAGCGAACGCTGCTCACAGCCGCATTCACCGAATACCATCGAACATTTAATTTTGACGCAAGGGCGCGCAGAGGTTGGGCCGGTTGATTCACCCGTTGAGCTTGAGGTAGGCGATTACATCAGCTACCCGGGCGACACTGAGCATATTTTTCGTGCGCTTGAGCCAGATACGCTGGCTGTGCTGGTCATGGAGCATGTGTGAAGGCAGGTTTCCCTGCCTTCGGTTAAATACAGACTTCCTGGGCTATTGCGGCGCTCTGGCTGAGGGAGGCCAGTGAGATAACACGATGCGCGCTTTTCTCCAGTAAAGCGAGATCGTGGCTGACCAGCAAAATGGCGCAGCGTTGCTGTGTTGCCAGTTCGCTAATCAACGCCAGCGTCTGCTGCTGAACGACAGGATCCAGGCGCGACGTCGGCTCATCCGCGAATAAAAACACAGGGTCCAGTAACATCACCCTGAGCAGTGAAAAGCGCTGAAGCTCGCCGCCTGACAAACCTGAAGCCGGACGGTTCAGCAACGCGTGCGCTAATCCCAGTTGTGCCATCAGTTCATCACGTCGTTTCACCGTGGCGTGGTGCAGCCGCAGAACATCATCGATAACCCTGGCCATCGCGATGTCAGGTGGAAATATGGCTGAGGGATCCTGATAAAGTTTTTGGTAACGTAACCTACTGGCAGCCCCTGGACGCACGACCTTGCCCGCATCGGGCGTTATCAAACCGCATAGCGTATCCCCCAGGCTACTTTTACCGCAGCCGCTTTCGCCGTAAAGCCCCACGATTTCGCCAGCCCGGAAGATTAGCGAGGCATTGTGAAATAGTTGCTTCCCTGACCGTTTCAGAGAAAGGCCCTCTGTCTGTAACACGATGGTTTCATCACAGGGTACTCGCGAGCCTGGCGCCCAGGCCTCAGGATCGGCCGCCAACAGCAGTTGGGTGTAAGGCGCTTGTGGACGGTATAACACCTGCCCGGCGCTGCCCTGCTCAACGACTTTGCCTTTATGCATCACCATGACCTCACCACCTAACTGCCGGGCCAGTGCAATGTCGTGCGTGATCGTCAGCAAGGTTTCACCCTGAGCCACCGCCGTATTTAACAGGTTACCCATTTCATCCCGCCGCGCGACGTCCAGCCCTTTAGTCGGCTCGTCTGCAATCAGCAGCGTCGCGCCCCCCGCGCGAGCAGCCGCGAAGCAAACCCGCTGGGCCATTCCCCCTGAAAGCTGCCAGGGAAAACGCGCAGAGGCATGCGCAAGCCCCAGTTGGTCGAGTGCCTGTGCCGCGGCCTGTTGTGCATCCCTCCTGGCTAAGCCCCGCACGTACCGGTAACCTTCCGCGACCTGAGCGCTGACACGCATTGTTGGATCGAGCGCCAGCCCGGGTTCCTGGGGCAAAGACGCGATGCGATGCCCCCACTGAGCGCGAAGACGGGCCAGATCGGTTTGGAGATCATAACGTTGTCCGTCAATCTCAACCGTGCCTGTGGCACGGAGTCCTTCTGGTAACGCCCCCATGATGGCCTGGGCGAACAGACTTTTTCCCGATCCGGTTTCGCCCACCAGCGTCATGGGTTTGCCCGGCTGAATGACCATGCTCACGGGCTCGACGATGCAGTCTTCGGCGTAAACGGCGACCTGTTTAATTACTATGCCCGTCATATCCGATCCTTATTCACTAATAAATTCATGCCAGTCAGTAACAAAAAAAGCACCAGCACGGGCTGGAGTAGAAGCCAGGGCGCTTCCCAGGCATAGGGAAAAAGTTCTGTCATCATCAGCCCCAGTTCTGGTGTCGGTGGGCGAACCCCCACGCTGATGAATCCCAATGCGGACACCGCCATAACGGCACTGCTAAACGCATAGACCGTTAACGTCAGCAACAAGGGCGCCATGGCTGGCCATAAGTGTCTGCGAAACAGATAGCGTATCGAGAAACCAAGCAGTGAAGAGGACTGGACGGCGGGAGACGTAACAACGGGTCGCAGGGTGGCTCGCGTCACGCGAAAAAACTCGACCCACAGCACCAGTGAAATCCCCAGCCACAACATTTCTGGCGAGTCAGGTGAGATAGCCGCTAACAACAGCACCAGCAGCAGACCGGGAAGCGCAAGGCACATATCCGCTAATGCGTTGCACACCTTGTCCACCCAACCGCCGCGCCAGGCACTCATGATCCCCGCCAGCGTGCCCATTATCAGTGCCGTGATAACGCATATCGCTGCCAGGCCCAGTGATAACCTGAGTGCCGCACTCAACCGGGCCAGCATTGAGCGGCCAAGATGGTCATAGCCCAACCAGGCCTGCCCAGAGGGAAGCTGTAACATCTGCAACAGGTCCTGCTGCACAGGATCCCCAGCCCCGAATAACGGCACCAGCCAGGCAAACGCGAGCAACGCCAGAATAATTGCCAGACCTGTTTTTTGACGAAAGGTCATATGCGTTTCCCCCTTGGATCCAACACATAGCACAAACCATCGACCAGCATGTTCAGGGTGACAAACGTCAGCCCCAGTACCATTGCGCTGGCCTGTATCACGGGCACGTCCCGGGCAAAAATCGCATGGACCAGCGCATGGCCAATGCCTGGCCAGGCAAACAGCGTTTCCACCACCACCACGCCTTCCACCAGCCAGACGAACTGCATGCCGAGCCAGGTCACGACCGAAACGCTGAGATTACGCAGGGCGTGACGCCAGAAAAGACGCGGTTGAGAGAGACCCTTTTGTGCCCCCCAGCGATACCAGCTGGCCGTTACAGCCTGGAATGTCGCCTCACGTACGACCCGAGCGCCCACGGCACTTAGCGGCAGCGCCAGCGTCACTGACGGCAGGATGAAATGTCGCCAGTTCCCCTGCCCGGCACTGGGCAGCCAGTCCAGACGCAGCGCAAACAAAACGATAAGCAGCAGGCCAAGAGCAAAATGCGGAACCGATTTGAGAATGGCGGCAGCGCCGTTAATGGCCCGGTCCAGGAAACGGCCGGGATGACAGCCTGCCCAAATCCCGAGTGGAATAATCAGCAGCAGGGTCAGTAACAGAGAAAAGCCGGCAAGGGCGAACGTTTGTTTCAATTGCCAGACCAGTTCGCCACTGACAGGCTCACCCGATACCAGTGAACGGCCAAAGTTGAAGCGCAGCAGATCCCACATCCACTGCCCCAGCGCACTTCCCTGGGCGGTCATATCCGCCAGTTGCTGTTTTACCTGGGCTACCGCTGCCAGATCGACCCTATCATAACCATAACGTCCCGATGCGATACGCCAGGCCATATCACCCGGTAATGCCTGTACCAGAACAAACGTTAAGATCCCGACCGCGAGAATGACGAAGGCGGCCTGGCAAAGGCGCCAGCTGAGTTGTTTAAGCATCATTTCACCCATTGCATATCACGCAGGCCAAAATGGCGTTCAAACGGATCCAGCGTGACCGAGGTGAGGCTGGCATTAACTGCCGCCGACTGCTGATACCAGGCGATGGGAATAACCGGCAAATCGCGCTGGAAAGCCGTAGTAATGACCTCTCTGGCCTTTTGTCGCACCGCAGGATCATGACTCTGCGATAACGTACCGAGCGCCTCGTTAAAGGCCTTGTCGTGCCAGTTCATTGCTCCCCAGTCACCGCCTTGAGGGCCGTAATCCTGAAGCAGCGTACCGGTGGGATCGGGCGTTAAGGCAAAATTACGGGCGAACAGCGCCATCTGCAGGCTCCCGTCGTGATGACGAGCGGGGATTTCACTGGAGTTAGTTGAATTAATGACGACATCGATTCCAATCTGACGCAGCTGCTGTTGGATTACCATCGCGATGAGCGGCAATTCAGGACGGTCCGGATAGGTCAGCAGCGTGAGCGTAAAACGCTGTCCATTACGGATCAGTATCCCATCCTGACCGGCTTGCCAGCCTGACTGCGTAAGCAATGCTGCTGCACGCTGTGGTGAGTAATCCAGCGTGGGCAATGCCGGATTGTGCCACTCGGCCATCGAAGGCGGGAACATCTGTGTCGCCGCCCCCGGATAGCGCAAAACCGCATTAGCAAGCGCACTCCGGTTAATCGCCAGGCTTAACGCCTCGCGCGTGGTGTGGTCGCTGAGAAAGGGATGTGCCAGATTCAGTTTGAGCATCACCGTTCGTGGAACGGAAACGGTAAGCAGCTGCAGAGATTTTTTATGTGACAGGCGCTGCCGACTGGCGGCATCAAGGTTAAAAACATAATCGGCGTCTCCGCTTTCAGCCAGCAGTGCGCGTGTTTCAGCGCGTCCCGCAGATAAAAATTCAGCGCCAGCGATGGCCGGTTTTCCCCCCCAGTAACCCTCAAATCGCTTTACGCTCAGCGCCTGAGGCGGCTGGAAACTTACCAGCTGAAACGGACCGCTGCCAATGATCCGCGTGACAGCGTTCGTGCTATCCCATGATGCCAGCGCCAGAATTTGTGAACGACTTTCTGCCAGCACCGCCAGTAGCGGTGTAAAAGGTTCACTGAGTGTGATGGTGACCTGTCGATCTTCACCCACAATCGACGTTATCGGTGCCTTATCCAGCAAGCCCGGCTTACCGCGGGCGATGTTAAGTGATTTCACCACGCTTTCAGCAGTAACAGGGGAACCGTCGTGAAAATGGGCGCCTGGACGCAGTGTAAAGCGCCATTGCAGACCATCCGGAGAAGCCTGCCAGCTCTCTGCCAGCGCTGGAACAGGGGCTCCTTTAGCATCCGTCTCCACCAGCGTTTCCACCACATCCATGCGGAGTAAAATATCACCCGAAAGAGCGGGATCGGCACCCTTAATTTCAAATGGGGCGGCAATACGGACCGGTTTTGTTTCGGCAGCACCGGCACTCAAGGAGGCAAATAACAGGCACGCAAGCGTGCTGTGAAGGAGGTGCTTAAGTTGTTTCATAATATGTCTTTTAACCACATAATGTTACCCAGAAATATTATGTTATAACATATCAACCCAAAGCAAAACCCATCTGAACATGTCGAGTCGAAAACGGGATAGTCACTCAGCAGTTTCACGATCCTGTGTTTTGCTATTCCTGACAAACAGTGTTGAAAATCACCGCCATTTTGTTATGTTATAACATATTAAATGACACTGATTTTAAGGATCTCTCATGGCGCTTCATTCCTTACCGGACTCACCCGATCCCCGCTTGCCTGTTTCTGTACTGTCAGGATTTCTCGGTGCAGGTAAAACGACACTGCTAAATCACATTCTTAATAATCGCGAGGGTCGACGCATTGCAGTGATTGTTAACGATATGTCTGAAGTCAACATCGATGCGGCGTTGGTGCGTAATGGCGGAGCTGAACTCTCTCGTACCGACGAAAAGCTGGTGGAAATGAGCAATGGCTGCATATGCTGCACCCTTCGTGAAGACCTGTTACTGGAGGTCAAACGGCTGGCGCAGGAAGGCCGCTTTGATCATCTTGTCATAGAATCGACCGGCATCTCTGAGCCGCTTCCGGTTGCAGAAACCTTCACCTTCGCCGATGAGGACGGGGAGAGTTTATCCACTATTGCGCGGTTAGATACCATGGTCACCGTCGTAGATGGGTATAACTTCCTTCAGGATTACCGTTCGGTCGACTCGCTTCAGGCACGAGGAGAATCTCTTGGGGCAGAAGATGAGCGATCTGTCGTCGATCTTCTGGTCGATCAAATCGAATTCTGTGATGTGCTGGTGGTTAATAAGACTGACCTCATCACGGAGGATGAGCAACGGACGCTTAAAGCGATGTTACATTCGCTGAATCCACGAGCGCGTATCATCACCAGCCACTTTGGTAACGTTCCCCTTGATCAGGTACTGGATACCGGTCTGTTTGACTTTGATCAGGCTGCACAGGCACCGGGTTGGCTGAAAGAGCTGCGCGGCGAGCATCAGCCTGAAACAGAAGAGTATGGTATTCGCAGTTTTGTTTACCGTGCCAGGCGCCCTTTTCATCCAGAACGTTTCTGGCATGCTGTTAACCACCAGCTTGATGGCGTCATTCGCTCGAAAGGCTATTTCTGGCTGGCCAGCCGCCCGGAATATGCGGCGATGTGGTCACAGGCCGGCGCGGTCGCACAGCATGGTTATGCCGGGAGCTGGTGGGCCAGCATTCCGCGGGACAAATGGCCCAGAGACAGCGAGTCTCTGAATTTTATTGCTGAGAACTGGCTGGATGGGATTGGCGATGCCCGACAGGAACTGGTTTTTATCGGCATTGAAATGGATGAAGATCAGGTGCGCAGCGCGCTTGACGCTGCGCTGTTAACGCCGCTTGAAATGGCTCAGGGCCCCGAATACTGGGTAACGCTTCCGGATCCCATGCCGGGCTGGTTTGGTGATGCTGATTCCTGATCGTTATATCCTGATTGCATCCTCTGACTCGCAATAGAAAACCCGTTTGTCTGTTCTGCATGAAGGCTGAAAGTGATAAGAAAAAGGCGCATTGTCATGCGCCTGTTTTATTGTTGTTGTCGCCAGAAGCCAGAACGTGGATTACCGACGGTTTTTCCAAATCGTCTGCACATTACAGAACTCATGCACACCAAAATGTGACAGTTCGCGGCCATAGCCACTCTTTTTCACACCACCAATGGTGACGCGCGGATCTGAAGCGCCATTGCCATTAATAAACACAGCGCCCACTTCCAGCTCTTCGCTCATCCGGGCAGCCATATGCTCATCGCCTGTCCAGACGGTCGCGCTCAGCCCAAAGTCGCTGTTATTGGCGATTTCCAGAGCGTGCTCCGCATCCCGGGCCACGGCAATCGCCGCTACCGGACCAAACAGCTCTTGCCGGAAGGCGGTCATTTCGCTGGTGACGTCTGAAAGGATGGTGGGGGCGTAATAGTTGCCCTGCCCTGCTATTTTCTCACCGCCTAACACCAACCGGGCACCCTCACGCAGGCTGGCTTGTACCTGCTGATCCAGCTCATCACGCAGATCGGCGCGGGCCATTGGTCCGATATAGGTGTCCTCATTCAAAGGATCGCCGATTTTAAGCGCTTTGACAGCCTCTACAAAACGGGCCTCAAATGCCTCTGCGATGGATGCCTCAATGATGAACCGTTTAGCCGCCATACAGACCTGTCCGGTATTCTGATAACGGCCTGTCACCGCAGATTTCACCGCTTCATCGAGGTCTGCATCAGCCAGCACGATGAAAGGATCTGATCCGCCCAATTCCAGCACGGTCTTTTTCAACGCTGCGCCCGCCTGTGCTGCGATCGCTGCACCTGCCCGAACACTGCCTGTTACTGCGACTGCAGCAATACGATCATCTTTGATAGCGGTTGAGACACCTTCGTTATCAACGTTAATCAGATTAAAACCGCCCTTTGGCAGGTCGGTTGCATCAAATAACTCAGCCATCAGCGTTGCGCTTCCCATGACGTTGGGCGCGTGTTTAAGCAGATAGGTGTTACCCGCCAGCAGCATGCCTACGGCGCCGCGCAGAACCTGCCAGAAGGGGAAATTCCACGGCATGACGGCCAGTATTACGCCTATTGGGCGAAAGGACTGCCACGCATCAGGTACCTGTGATGGCTGGTCTTCCAGCATCGCAGGTCCAAATTCTGCATACCAGTCACACAGATTGGCGCATTTCAGGATCTCCGCTCTCGCCTGCGCCACGGGTTTACCCATCTCTAAGGTAATCATGCGTGTCAGTTCAGGCTCGCGTTCACGAAGCTGATGACCGAGCTGGCGAAGCACCGTTACGCGTGATGCCATGCTGCTTTTTCGCCATTTTTTAAACGCAGCCGCGCTGGTGCTTAATGCCTGTTCCAGTTCAGCTGTGTTCTGCATGGGATAGCTGGCGAGAATGTCGCCCGTGGTTGGATTACGTGACACGGCAAAGTCAGTCATGGTTTCGATCCTTTTCAATAAGTGATGTTGTCACCATACGCCGGGATAATGCTGATGAAAAATGAATAATGCTGAGCAAGTTGTTTATAAAAAATGAAGTGCTAGCTTTATCACGCCAGGTTTCGCTCAGGCGAACACGACGAGCAGCACGTAACTATTTTGGCAGAACGGATCCGGACAGACGGCTGAATAATGTGAATGCCATATGTGTTTCATGCAAGTTATCCACTTATACAGTGAATAGTTCCTATATAACGATCATAAAGAGATCCCTTATAGATCCAAAGAGATCCCCGATCGTCGCAGGCCGCACCACACAAGGGCTGAGAGGGTGTTTGCATTCACTGTAATCAGTAAAGTATTCACTGTAATCAGTACTTTATTCACTATACACAGTAGAATGTTCACTATAATCAGTGCTAATGTTCACTGTAATCAGAAAACGATCCTTTTCATCCACAGAATGAAGATCTTATCCAATGGCAGATAAAGATAGTGAAAACAAAGCGTTACTAGAGCCTTTTCTGTCTGTGACCAAAAACAGTGGTGAAGTTATTCAGCTTCATCCCAACAAAAATAATACCGTTCAGCCCGTGGCCTTAATGCGTCTGGGACTCTTTGTTCCCACGCTTAAATCCACAGCGCGGGGCATTTCTGGTGCTATGGCTTCAACCGATGCCACCAAAGAGCTTAAAAACCTCTCTCTGGTTAAAGCGGAAGGTTATGAAAAGATTACCATCACCGGTGCCAGACTGGATATGGATAATGACTTTAAGACCTGGGCCGGTATTATTCAGTCTTTTTCCCGTTACCCTACACAGGGTGATACGGTAACCCTGCCTTTTATTGATTTCGTGAAGATGTGCGGTATTCCCTCCGCCAACTCCTCTGCCGCATTGCGTAAGCGACTCGACGCTTCGTTACGCCGTATTGCGACGAACACTCTCTCTTTTGAAGGTAACGGTAAGGCCTATCATACGCATCTGGTACAGTCAGCTTATTACGATCGTGAAAAAGACATTGTCCGCATACAGGCTGATCCCAAGCTCTTTGAGCTGTATAACTTCGACCACAAGGTTTTACTGCAGCTGAGGGCTATCTCCCGCCTTAAGCGTAAAGAATCGGCTCAGGCGCTTTATACGTTCCTGGAGAGCCTGCCGACCAACCCTGCGCCTATCTCTCTTGCCCGCTTACGTATGCGGCTCAATCTTGGCTCAAAGATTACCACACAGAATCACGTGGTACGGCGCGCGATGGAACAGCTTAAAGAGATTGGCTACCTTGATTACTCTGAAGTCAAACGAGGCCGCTCCGTATTTTTCATCATTCACAGCAGAACACCGAAACTCGATGGTATCAGTAACCTGGAAGGAATCGATACGCTCGATGACATCGATTTTGAAGACTGAGCCCAACGTTCACTGTAATCAGTACTCCTCGCGTTGCAGTGTCACTTTTGCCAAAAAGTGACACGTATGCCTATCACTTTCGTCTGAATTCTCCAGGCAGTTGGCTGGCCATTCACTGTAATCAGTCGTGTTCACTGTAATCAGTAGAAGTGAGCTGGTCCATATCTCTACTTTCGCCGTCCCTTTTTTAAGTGCATTTTTATCAATAGCTTATAAGTTAGCTTGCACTTACTAACCTTTTTTAGAACACCTCTCTCCGTGCGTTTAAACCGCTTTTACTGATTACAGTGAATGTCGGCTCGAAAGCAAACCTCCGCGTCGTCATACTGTTTATAGTGAATTTACTGAGCTTTGTTATTTACAGAATACAGTGAATGTTAGAGTTAACCCATTGTTTAATAGTGTCTTTTTTTACCTCTGTTTTGCTGGCTATTTGCCCTGCCTTTCCTGTTCCAATTGGGTGCTTTTCCGCTTAAAAAAAAGTGACAGGGTTAAGCCAGTGCTGATTACAGTGAATGATGTGTGCCGTTTGGGATGAAGCTTCAGCATTTGTCACGAAGTCAGCTGACTACAGTGAACACTTAGCTCATTACAGTGAATGTTGAGATACTGGCAGGTTAAATGAAAATCACGTTTGCTGATTATAGTGAACATCCCATCTGACGCGGCCAGGTTCCGTTTGCAGCCAACCGAATTCCTTTCCTTCTTTTACTGATTACAGTGAATGTTTTACTGACTACAGTGAATCCCCTCTCACCCGTAAGCCCGCCCATGATGAGACGTGGCCTGATTCTGGTCACTGACCCGCGGGTCAGAACTTACGAAGTATACTGATTACAGTGAATGCTCTGACCATGCTGGGGCTGGTGAAAGTAGATTGAGTTGTTTAGCATTCAACCCCGTATGAGGTGTTTGGCTGGATGCGTATTTACTGATTACAGTGAATGTTTGAAACTCAGTCCCATAGCCGTTCTGCGTTTACGTTAGAGTCTGGCTGTGGGAAAGGCCAGCCTGATGACTCCTCGTAAAGGGGCCATCAAAATGAAAGCGGAAGGTTACTGACTACAGTGAATGCCTAAAGTTACCCATAACTTTTACTGATTACAGTGAATATACTGAGCGCTGTACTTGCTGATTATAGTGAATCCTCTGTCGGCGCCCTATGTAATGACTCCCCTTTTCTTTCGTTGAAAAACGGGATATGACACCCTGCCAGTTGCCAGTTGCCAGTTGCCAGTTGCCAGTTGCCAGTTGCCAGTTGCCAGTTGCCAGTTGCCAGTTGCCAGTTGCCAGTTGCCAGTTGCCAGTTGCCAGTTGCCAGTTGCCAGTTGCCAGTTGCCAGTCCGTTCAACTCAGTACCCTTTTGTCTACCGGCTTCACAGCAGGGCTACACATCGGCCTGAACTCATGATGCACCCATCCCTCGTTTTACTGATTACAGTGAATCTTTTGCTGACTATAGTGAATCTTTCAGTTTAGCGATCTTACAGCTGCCAACCGGCATGAATCTGTGCTCCAGATATGCGGTTAAATCAGCATATTGGCCTGGCCCTCCTGCTTACGGGTAACACGTATTGGAACTGAATTGATCTCCATCAGGTCTGCAAAAATTCGAATGCATTCATTCACTGATTACAGTGAACGTTCGACACTGTTATTGATGCCTTTTCTTACCAGCTTTTACAGGAGATAGAATTTGTCAGCCTTATCGTGTGCTGGATCAAGCGTCAAGGTTAAGGCTGTGAAGATGAATGGGCGGTATTTCATGTGCGCGAGCTCGAGATGTGTCCCGCTCATCACAGTGAATTGTGCGAACAAAGTCACAGAAATCAGGAGTCCTACATTTAACACAGTATTGCGTTGATATGATAACTTGTTGCCTTGTGTGCAGGATTTAGGTATAAATTCATAAATCCTACATATTTGGAGTAAGTATGGCTAACGATGATAGTCAGGTCATGAAAGTTGCTCAGCGTTCCGAACGCATGTTATTGAGCCTTACTGAACAAATTCAGGCACAAAAGCTTGAGTTGCAGGAAAACAGCTACTACCAAATTTATGCCAAGGCGGCTCTGGCTAAACTGCCAAAACTGACCCGCGCCAGCGTTGATTATGCCGTAAACGAAATGGAAGAGAGTGGTTATCAGTTCGATAAGCGCGCTGCCGGTAGCTCGGTGAAGTACGCCATGTCCATTCAGAACATTATTGATATCTATCATCATCGCGGCGTGCCGAAATATCGCGATCGTCACACTGAAGCCTTTACTTTATTTGTGGGGAATCTTAAAGGCGGCGTTTCCAAGACGGTTTCTACTGTTTCTCTGGCTCACGCTCTTCGGGCTCACCCTCACCTTTTATATGAAGACCTGCGCATCCTTGTGATTGATCTCGACCCACAGTCTTCTGCCACGATGTTTTTGAATCACGAGCGTTCTGTCGGGCTCGTGGAGGCGACTGCCGCTCAGGCGATGCTACAAAACGTCACACGGGATGAGCTGGTAAGTGAATTTATCGTTTCATCCATTATTCCCGGTGTGGACGTATTACCTGCATCAATAGATGACGCATTTATTGCATCAAGTTGGGATCAGCTGTGTGCCACTCATTTGCCAGGGCAAAACATTCATTCGGTGTTATACGATAATGTCGTGTCTAAGCTTAAAAAAGATTACGACTTCATCTTCATCGACAGTGGCCCACATCTGGATGCATTTTTAAAGAATGCGATCGCCGCATCCGACCTCCTGATGACTCCAGTCCCACCGGCACAGGTTGATTTCCACTCTACCCTCAAATACCTGACTCGTTTACCAGAGCTGATTGGCATTATTGAAGAGTCGGGAGCCGTATGCCGTCTCCAGGGCAATATCGGGTTTATGTCAAAACTCTCTAACAAAGCAGACCATAAACTTTGCCACAGCCTTGCTAAAGAAATTTTCGGCGGCGACATGCTGGACGCAACCCTGCCCCGTCTGGATGGTTTTGAGCGTTGCGGTGAGTCGTTTGACACGGTTATATCGGCTAATCCGTCAACCTATGTAGGTAGCAGTGAGGCGCTGAAAAACGCCCGTTCTGCCGCCGAAGACTTCGCTAAAGCGGTTTTTGACCGCATTGAATTTATCCGCCTGAACTGAGGTTTTTATGAGTGCGAAAAGAATAACGATCGGCAGAACCTTCAGCCAGACACCGTTAAACACAGAAAAACTCTCTGATAACCCTTCGCAGACGTTTGTTCTTGCCACAGGAAAACGTGCCGTATTCCGTTTTGAACACATTCCTGCGAATGAGATAGAAAGCAAAACCTTTGTGACCATGGAAACGAATGGTCGCGATCAGTCTGGTCTTACGCCTGACTCACTGCGGGATATTATCCGCACGATTAAGCTTCAGCAGTTTTTCCCTGCCATTGGTGTGATGCAGGGCGAACGTATAGAGATACTGGACGGCTCACGACGTCGCGCGGCAGCACTTTATTGTAAAACCGGTCTGGATATTCTTGTGACCAATGCGGTCATCACTCCGGATGAGGCACGCAGGCTTGCGCAGGATATTCAGACGGCTCGTGAGCATAATTTGCGTGAAGTCGGGATGCGATTACTGGCGCTCAAAGACGGCGGCTTATCCCAAAAAGAGATTGCTGAAAATCAGGGCCTTTCGCAAGCCAAGGTCACCCGTGCTTTACAAGCTGCCAGCGTTCCCGCTGATTTGATCTCTCTTTTTCCTAATCAGTCAGAGCTGACTTATCCTGATTATAAAGCCTTGCTTCAGGCTGCGGATAAACTGAGTGAGACCGGGCAAACCGTCGAGGCATTGATAAACGCTATCTCGGCTGAAATCGATGTTGTCAGGGCTCGTGATGGTTTGGCTGAGGACGAGTTAAAAAACACGATTCTGAGGTTGATTCGTCAGGGCAGCCAGACGCTTGTTAAAGAACCTGAGAAAGATAAAACCACAGCGGTGGCTCTCTGGTCCTTTGCTGATAAGGATCGATTTGCGCGCAAAAAAACGCGAGGAAGAATGTTTAGCTATGAGTTTAACCGCCAGTCGAAAGAACTCCAGGACGAGCTTGATAAGGTCATTGCTGAGACATTAAAGAAGTATATGACCCGATGAAACATATCAAACCAGGCAAAATGATTGTCTGGTTTTTTATTCCCTCATATTTCCTTTATCCCTGTAATATTCGATATCGCTATAGCGAATTTCAGGCTGAAATCGCCAAATAAATAGCCTGAGATTTATCTCTAAGATACTGTTTTTTAAATTTTTTAATTTAATTTCCCAAAATGAAATTCGCTATATTTCCCGCCTGCCGCCTGCCGCCTGCCGCCTGCCGCCTGCCGCCTGTGGTTTTAATGTGGTTGTCTGCCTCGGTGCTAAAGGATTTTTGATTCGACTGACCTGCTCCCCGTTGCTGGCCACAACATGATGTTATAACAACGCGAGGACATCCCAATGAAGACAGATTTTGTACGAACAGATCATCAGTATCGCTTGCATAGCCGAGGCTGGCACTTCCTCCCATAAGCATATTATTTCTGACACAAACTTTTGCGCCTGGCGTAAGACATTTAATGGCTTTGCTCTCCCTGAAGTAAAACGCCTGAAGAAGAGAGAGCCCGTCTCAGGAAGTGACTTGCAGAAGTGATGCCTGAGTGAAGATGCATTACAGGTGGTTGAGCCGATAATACTGACGACAGATCGCAAGCGGGAAGCGGTTGCAGTGAGGTGTGAAGTGATGAGTCTGTCACGACCTCGTGCGTGCACGTATGCTGATTTGTTCCTGTCGACTTGCTGCCATGAGAAGCAGCCTCCGGTGGCTGATGCGCATTTTTCAGGGCGCTCGATTGCGCTGCCATCCGAGCGACGGCGTTTCGGTTAGCGCCGTATAGCGGGAAACTACGGCAACGAGAAGGCCTGCATGTTAATCACAAGTACTTGTGATGCCTTTACCCTCTCAGCGGCCCGGGTGTTAATTGCAGGCGAGGTCGTAGAGTACGGGTTACAGAACGCCTTCCTCTGCTCCGTCTTGCTGCTCCTGGTCTGTCGTGGTCACCGTATTTCGTCATGGACGCACAGGCATCCTGACGCAGAATAAAGTGTTATATCTGCGTTGATGATTTTACCAATGAATACCTGTCAGTTTCTCTTACCTCAGGTATATCTGGCATGCAGGTCACACGTATTCTGGACAGTATTGTGCTATTTCATGGCTATCCGGTAACGTTAAGACCAGACTCTGCACCAGCGTTTACCTGGCGGGCACTGAACCAGTGGACCTTTGCGCATGGCGTTAAGCTTCGGCTTATTCAGCCGGGCGATCAAATACCTATGGGGTTATCGAAAGCTTAAATGGTAGTTTTCTAAAGGCGTGTCAGATTAAGCCCGGGTTAAGCGAAAGTGTTCACCCAAAAAAAACATTAACGACTGGCGGAAGGACTATAAGCGTTTCAGCCTCATTCCTGAGTGATTTATCTGACGTCAGCGAGGTTAGCAGTGGGCTGGCAAAATGCTAACAGAGAAGGTAACCCAACCGACATGGCTAACGGTCTATTGTGCTCAATGCTGTGGGGGCAAATCACGTCGATGATTTTTATTGGATGCAGTCTGCGCGATATTTACACAAACAGAGACGGATACAGCAATTTTTCGACGGCATCTCAATTAGCGGTGTTGCTGTGATTGCAATAAGAGATTTAGCAGTGTGTGGATTATCGGTGTCAGGGCGAAAGAGACGCTTTTTTCAACCCTATCTTCATGAAAAATATTGTTTTTATGATGGCGATTTCAGCCTGAAATTCAGTCAGCGATAAAAAGTAATCCCTCGGTTTCTGAGAGAAGTCAATGCGTCAGGGTTTTGCTTTGTTATTTTTTTGAAGACGAACGTCCCGGTCAAACTCTGGTTAAATTGATATACAGAAAATATCCCTTAGTTATCCACAGAAAAAGTGGATAAGTTGAGAAAGCCTTAATGACAGAGACATGCGCCAATCTTTCGCCTTACTGATAGGCGTTTCAGGAGTAAGTAAGTTAAGCACATGGAGTTGGTTTCATGCCCCGATGCTAAAAAACATGTCGCAGTTTGCATCGTGACTCTGGCCTTTCGCTTAAGCGGAACAGATTCACGCCTGGCAATCGGCCTCACGTTGATAACATAACGATTTAGTGAAAACGAGCGCTGACGCGACGACAGAATGCACAGCGACAAGCTGAAATCGGTGCAGTCATCATCCAAAACCCGTTTCAGCCCAGGTATTATTCGAATCAGTAAGAGACAAGGCTGGAGAGCGAAAGCGTTCTGTTAGGCGCTAATGAAAGTAAAAGCCTGATGCTGTACAGCATTTTATCAAATTCGCATCAGTGCCTGCAGGAGGAGAAAAACGCTATTCCTTACAGAACAGTGATGCCCGGGCGAAAGCTAACGGCTTATGGCGTTGGCATGATGTTTTTACTAAATACTATAAGCTGCATTCAGGCCAACCCGACGTTCACTGTAATCTGTAAACGTAGGCCATAGGCTTGATTCTACTATGTGTGGCACTGTCACATCCCCATCCATGATGAAAAACTGATTACAGTGAATCGGCAACGAGATCCTTTTGAGATTAACTGTTCTGGTCTTCACTCATAACATGCTCATGTTGGCTGAGTTTTGTTTATTTCATCCTGCTGAGGCTACATCCCGCTTCAATCACAGGAACGACTTTCGACACTGATTACAGCGAATCACAACCACTGTAATCAGCAATCGCAGATGACCTGTTTGGCGATTTCAGGCTGAAATTCATACTTATCAATGGGTTTGCTGCATGAAATTGTTGAAAGCAGTCATTATGAAAACAGGCAAGCCTCGCTGGCAAGTGGCCGTTTAGACAGGTTTTTTTGATCGCATCATCCAGGCTTTACATAGGTATCTGGGTTGCAGTGTACAGTGAACGGTTAAGATGCGTTGCTCACCTGGTTAAAAGTATTCTTCACATGATGGCGGGTTGGGGACAGCTGTCTTTAACAGGCTTAAAATCGCTTTAAAGCAGATAAATGACGACTCGCCACGAAGGGAAATCCACGTGGCGGTATTAACGTGTTTTAGCCAAATCGAAGGAAAAATACGTCACTTTCTTCTCAGGACGTCAACGATTTCAGGGGCGAAAATTTGCGACCGTGCCTGATTATTTAACATAATATACAGGTTTACCTGTGTCTTTGACGTTCAAAAAAATCATTCATCCTCTGGCTGGTTTTTATTTCCTCTTTCACTGATTACAGTGAATGTCACTTAAACGTTCACTGTAATCAGTAACACCTAAATGTTGGCGATTTCAGGCTGAAATTTATCTTATGCACCTAATGGCAATTTGCGGCACGTATATCAGCCTGGTGTAAATGGGAGTCTTACACGATTTCTTTTTATGAGCAGATAGCCACTGGTTCAGCATTCAAGCCGAAAAGCGCGCAGCCTTCCTAGTTAACTGAAACTGTTAAGCCCGGCGTGGAGTGCGACTGGCGTAAGCGTTCACGAAGACAAGGCACAAGCGGCGATTCGACAACATACGTATCTCTCAAGACGAAAATGTCTTTGCCAGCGTGACCGCAGAGTGAAAGCGGTAATGGGTGAAGATGGAGAGATGAGAGTTCAGTGACAATTCATGTGTCATGCGCGTTTCAAGGCAATAATGGTCAGTGGCTATTAGCCAGCACTGAGCTTCAGGTAAGTAAAGGGTAGGGGGCTTTGTTACTCAACGATTCCAGAACTTCCACCAGATTACTCAGCATCACTAACGTCGGGGGCATTTATAGCCTTTCAGCACTGTGCCACTTACGCATAAACCTGTTCGTTCAATGCCATCTGACGGTGCGGCAACTGAAGTATAAAGCGTTGGGTCAAGGATGAGAGAAGGAAAAGACGATCATAATCAGATGTTAATCATGCCGTATGATCAAAATTTGTTGTGTCTTTTTTGCCGGAATAGATGCCAGGCCTGAAAACATCTGTCGTCATCTGATATATCCGTCGATAACAGCCGGTAAAGGTTCAGGTCGCTCTGCGTGGTTTGAACGGCTTTGCGCGAAATGAAACTTTGCTCCCATTGCCAGTGAGTTGCGCTGGATTAAGTACTGTCTCGAACATCATTGCGTTACCTCAATTTCTGCCCTTTTCATAACCCAGAAAATGAGGTTTATAAATGTTCAAAGACCCAGGATTGCGTCGATCTCAATCAGCAAGTCAGGTGAGAACAGAGCACTAACCTGTACCAATGCGCTCGCAGGTAAATAATCACCATAACGTTTAAACAGCACGTTGCGGAGTGCATCAATATCTTTAAAAGAGGTTACAAAGAGGGTGACCTTAATGAGTTGCTGCAGAGAGGTGTTTTCAGCCGCCGCTATGCTTTCCAGCTGATCAAAAATCACTTCAGCCTGCGCCGCGATATCCCCTGGTTTGCAGGCGTGCCAAACGCCGTTAAGCCTGAGACATAGAGTGTTTGATTGTGGCTGACGGCATGGACATAGGGGGCAGTCACTTCCCCACGCGAAGCATAGTTTTTCCGTACAGGCATCATAGTGCTTAACTCCCAATATATTACTTGTTGGTCATTAGCAACTGCGAGCACGCATGATTGCTAAGTGCTGCCTGCTGCTGCTGTTCTTGAGTCAGACTTTTCCAGTTGTCGATCACCCGAGCGGCCAGGCCAGGAACAAAATGTATTTTTTGCAACGCATAGTCTGAATTACTGCCTTCTATAACGTTTTTCATGTCTTTCTGCAGCTGTTGCTCATTTTGCTGAGGTACGGCGCAGAGCACAGAAATGTAGTAGTTTTCATCTTCAGCGTCATAATGAGGTGTCAGCCACCACCCCAGGAACCCAACGACAAGGGCGGCAGGGATAAGAAAAGCGGGTTTTAGTACTGTCATCTATCCATCCAGAGTCATTCTTCTCACTGGCCAACAGGGGCATCAGTCCGGTGGCATATCCTGCCATAAATAGCGCTATTAGTTAAATCCTCTGCCTGGATTAGGCTATCGGGTTACACCAGGCACCAGCCCTGGCCATAAGCAGCATAAAAAATATGACCGGCATTGACGTTTTATGAAATCAGTCAATGAAACTATAAAAATCAATACAATTAACAGGTTACAGACCCAGACTTATCTGTATTCACCGCTGAGTTTTTAAAAGCATACTACTATTAGTTGTCTGGAGCCTCAGGATCCAGACTGATATTTATGCACATTTATAGGGGAACCGCGTGCTGATAAAGAAGAAGAAAATACGGTCACATACCGAGGATAGATATCTGGCACTGGCACTGGCAACGACTGCCGGGATACTCAACGCAATGGCTTTAGGCGCGTTTGGTTTTTTTCCGTCACACATGAGCGGTAATACTTCTCAGATTTCTAACGAAGTTTTCACTTCTGACTTTGATAGTCTGGTTTTCCTTGCGGGTCTGATTTCTGCGTTTGTGATCGGTTGTACCACCGCGAGATTGTTCATTATTGCCGGCGAAAGACGGAAAATCAGAACCATCTTCTGCCTGATCATTCTGGCTGAAGGGTTTGCACTGACGGCAGCGTCACTCTTCGAAAAATGGTTTTATTCACCCAGCTACAACGGTGAGGTATTGTTGATGCTGGGCTTCCTGATGGGCTTACATAATGCGACTTCTACGCAACTGTCGAACGGCCGTGTCAGATCAACCCATATTACCGGTACGCTAACTGACGCAGGCATTGCATTAGGTTCCTATTTATCATCTTTTATATCCCGGGCAGAACCTTGCGACAGACGATTTGCCCAGAAGCAGCTTTATACACATTTAACCACGGTATTATCTTTTTTAACGGGGTGCATTGTCGGGCTATTACTTTTTAAAACCTATGCATTTAACGCTATGATTGGACTGGGGATTTTTCTCATCGCCCTTGCAGCTGGCGCGATTGTTATTACATTGTATAATGCAAAAAAGCTTTACTAGTTGATTTTTATAAATGGCGGTTTCGTGAAATTTTATTTCAGGTGCCGCCATTACTAGCAGGAATAATTAATTTAAGACTGTATTTTAAAAGTGGTATAGCAAATTAAATAGAGGGATTAACTTCCAGAATATGACCGGTGAACAAGTCCATAAAACTGACAAAAAGTAATAGAAATTTACGTTTTATCCGATTTAGAAAAGAATTACCATTTCACTAGATTGGTCGTGGAAAAATAAAATTATTGTATAACTAAATCAATAATATAAGTAGATTCTACCGCTTCGCTTAAGGTTTATTTCCTCTGCTGGCTTTGTTTTCCTGACCACAAAAGTGTTAGTCTGTATATACATACACCGGTTGGAGGTTATGTGAATAACCATGAAGACAACGACATTCGTGCGCTGATTGGGGCGGTGGTGAGTGAACTTCTGAAGATAGGTGAGCCCGTGCAGTTTCACCAGATCACAGATGCATTGTTTCGTTTAAGTCAGGACAGCCGAGACAAAAGATTTAAAGTACTTTGCCAGCGCGCAATCCATTTTTTCTCACGCAAAATGCATTAAGAGTGACCTGCAATCTGGCTGCGTTGCAGGTCAACAAACTCACGCTGACTTAGGATAAACGCCCTCACCACAGATGTCAGATGCGAAACTACACACCTGCATCGTCTGGCGTACGTCCTACCACGATTTCAAGAGTTCTGCGTAACAGTTCGATGTGGAACTCATCATCCGTCGATTCGAGTTCTGCGATGAGGTACAGGATGATCGCTTTATTGGTTACGCGTTTTTCGTCACTGACAATATTTCTGATAACTCTGCCAAGCAGCTCAGTCTCCTGAGCAAGATGCTCTCCCTCACTGCGAAAAAACTCGATGATGGCTAAATCTGATGTGCTCTGTTGCATAGTTATCATTCTCTAAGAATCGTCAGTTGCGTCTTAAGGAGTCAGCCGACAAGGTCATTAAGTAGTAAGGGTTACCAGGCATAACACACTTTGATGCCCATCTTTTCTCTCGCTGGCACAGCTTAAATCTTAGACGCCAGCGTCAGTGTTTTTTAGAGCCTTCTGGTGGGCCGTCGTTGTTCAAACGGTGTTTATCGCGCTCGGGAAGATCCACCCGGCGGCGACTGTTCGCTGTGGCCATGCCTTTTTGTACTTCAACAATCGCAACTTTGATGGCTTTCAGCCTGGTTGCGTCCTCGGTTTCACTTGCCATTGCTTCAAGTTGAGCAATAAGTGCATTGCTGGATATCGGACTTTCTGATTTCAGTAAGATCAGAACGGCCTCACCAATCATGACATCCGTTATTTTTTCTTCTTCACTTCTGTACATACTGGCTTCTCTGATTACGAATTTGTAGCCACGCTCCGGCTACGATGACGGGGGACAGCTAACCTTCCCGCGTCAGCTGTGGGCAGTACTATCCCTGTGAGTAAACATGGTACTGCCCGATCAGAAATTACTTCAGGTAACGAATTAATTTTAAAGCATTAAATTTATATTAGCTTTCGCGACTAAACAGTAATCCAATTAGCTCCTGGTAATGACGTTGCTGCTCTGTGGCATCACAACCGTCAAGACGATGGAGCAATTTACTGCAAATTGCTTTGCGTGAAAGTGTTTGGCCTGCGCGCAGTAGCTCAACAACAATCTCACCCAGCGTTTCCTGCTGAGAGGGCAAATTTGCCTGGCTGAAGTAACGGGCGATGTCGCTGGTATTATCCGGTGCATGTCCGTTCTGACGCATACGATTATCCTCAGGTGGTTAAAATGTACTTTGCCATAGAGCGAAAGTTATACATCTTTCAAAAACTTGTACAGAATTTTGATGGTCTTAACGGGAGTTTTTTGTGCAAAAAATGCTAATTGATTAAAAACAGAGAGTTACAGAGGTGTGAAGTAGGGCGGATGTTATCAAGCATTGTGCCAAAATTAAGCTTAAAAGTTAACACAATGCGTAAAATATGAGCATAGAACTATTTTATGACAATGTCATCGCCGTCGTTGTCTGAAGATCCTGAAAACGCTGATTTGCGTGCAGACCAGCCTCTGCCTGAAGTCAGGCGCGAACCAATTTGCCTGAAACCCATCAGCCATTTGGTTGCATCATCGAGCTGTGACAGCCTGGCTTCATCCACTTCAGACCGGGTCATTACTTTAAGCTCATCGACAAGAGACTCCACACTGACGTCCTGATTGATGGCGATCAGGTTCAGAGCGGCTTCGCCGATGATCGTGTTTGTCAGGTGCTGCTGGGAAAGTAACAAAATGACCTCCTTTGCCTTTCATACGACAAGTTTATTTTAGCAAAGCATAGCGTTCCTGTTTTACCCTGCGCGCGCTCAGCGTTGATCCATCCACTTTATGGACCTGCATCAGGAAGGTTTCTTCATTATTCGATGGCGCTACACTGCTGGACTTTTACTTTCAGAATAACTAGTTAGCCACTCTGCATTACAAAACTTAAAACTTCCATTCATTTCATTAAAAAACTTCACAAAGTGTTTCTGTGTGAATTTTATAGCCTGTGCTATAAAATTTAGCACGGGCTAAATTATTGGCGCTTTCTTCATTAATCTCAGGATGACGAACATGGTGAGTAAATTATCGGTTTCAACACTTGGCATGATGTTGAGTGTTTTTATTAGCCTCAACAGCTATGCGGCTGATAAATTTAAGGTTGTCACGACCTTCACCGTTATTGCTGACATGGCAAAAAATGTGGCAGGGGAGGCGGCTGAGGTGACGTCAATCACCAAACCTGGTGCCGAAATTCATGAGTATCAACCGACCCCTGGCGATATTAAACGTGCACAGGGTGCACAGTTGGTGATGGCTAATGGTTTGAATCTGGAATTGTGGTTTCAACGTTTTTATCAACATCTCAAAGGCGTTCCTGAAGTTGTTGTTTCAACGGGCGTTTCTCCAATAGGAATAGGGGAAGGACCTTATAATGGCAAACCCAATCCTCACGCATGGATGTCACCGGATAACGCACTGATCTATGTGGATAATATTCGTGATGCGCTTGTAAAGCACGATCCGGCCAATGCCAGCACCTATCAGCAGAACGCAGCCGCCTATAAGCAAAAGATCGTTGCAGCACTCGAACCTGTTCGTAAGCAACTCGCCGCCATACCAGAAAACAAACGCTGGATAGTGACCAGCGAAGGCGCTTTTTCCTATCTGGCACGTGATTTAGGGCTTAAAGAACTTTATCTCTGGCCAATCAATGCCGATCAGCAGGGAACGCCACAGCAGGTTCGGAACGTCATCGATCAGATGAAAAAGAATGCCATTCCCGTCATCTTCAGTGAAAGCACCGTCTCCGATAAACCTGCACGCCAGGTCGCGCGCGAAACGCACGCACATTATGGCGGTGTGTTATACGTTGACTCATTAAGCGCGGCCAGGGGGCCTGTGCCAACGTATCTTGACCTGTTGAGAGTTACCACCCAGACGCTGGTTAACGGCATTCAGGACGGGATGAAAACACGATGAACCCCACAATTGTCGTTTCGGACCTCTCGGTAACCTACCGTAACGGGCATACAGCGTTGCACAACGCCAGCTTTAGCGTGCCAGCCGGGTCAATTGCTGCACTCGTCGGGGTAAATGGTTCGGGTAAATCTACGCTTTTCAAAGCGCTTATGGGATTTGTACCTGCGCGATCGGGCCATATCAGCGTACTGGGATTGCCAACGCGTAAGGCGCTTCGCCGTAGCCTGGTCGCCTATGTGCCGCAGGCCGAGGAGGTTGACTGGTCTTTTCCGGTTCTGGTGGATGATGTGGTTATGATGGGGCGCTATGGGCATATGGGCCTGATGCGTATCCCTAAACGGCAGGATCGCGATCGGGTGACTGACGCGCTGGCACGCGTTGACATGCTGGATTTTCGCCATCGCCAAATCGGTGAGCTTTCCGGCGGTCAGAAGAAACGCGTTTTCCTTGCGCGGGCCATTGCGCAACAGGGTGAGGTGATTTTACTGGATGAACCCTTTACCGGCGTTGATGTTCATACCGAGGCCAAAATCATCAGCTTGTTGCGTGAGTTAAAGGAGGAAGGAAAAACTATGCTGGTTTCGACCCATAACCTTGGCTCCGTGACCGAGTTTTGTGATTACACCGTCATGGTTAAAGGCACGGTTCTTGCCAGCGGCCCCACGGCGACGACGTTTACGCAGCAGAATCTGGAGCGCACATTCAGTGGCGTACTGCGCCATGTCATGACTGAGGGCGGTATCACGCAGGTTATCGCCGATCATGAACGTCCGGTTAATGCATCCATGGACACGCATTCATCATGGGGTAAACGATGACCGCGCTACTTGAACCTTTTGGTTATCAATATATGTTGAACGCCATGTGGATTTCAGCCATGGTCGGCGGGCTGTGCGCCTTTCTGTCCTGTTATCTGATGTTAAAGGGCTGGTCGCTTATTGGTGATGCGCTGTCACACTCTATTGTTCCCGGTGTCGCGGGCGCTTACATGCTCGGACTGCCGTTTGCGTTGGGCGCTTTTTTATCAGGGGGCTTAGCGGCAGGGAGCATGCTGTTGCTCAACCAGCGCACGCGGCTGAAAGAAGATACCATCATCGGCCTGATTTTTTCTTCGTTCTTCGGCCTTGGGCTGTTTATGGTTTCCCTCAATCCCACTTCGGTAAATATTCAGACTATCGTGCTGGGCAATATTCTGGCTATTGCGCCTTCCGATATCATTCAACTGCTTATTACCGGACTGACTTCTGTCGCCATTTTGTTTTTCAAATGGAAAGATTTAATGGTCACCTTTTTTGATGAAAACCATGCTCGCGCCGTTGGTTTAAATCCGGTGCGTCTTAAGATCTTATTTTTCACTTTGTTGGCCGTTTCGACCGTGGCTGCGTTACAAACTGTGGGCGCGTTTCTGGTTATCTGTCTGGTTGTCACGCCAGGCGCAACGGCCTGGTTGCTGACCGATCGCTTTCCCCGGCTACTTGCCATCGCGGTTGCCATTGGCAGCATCACGAGCTTTATGGGCGCGTGGGCAAGTTATTATCTTGATGGCGCAACGGGCGGCATTATTGTCGTTGCGCAAACGTTACTGTTTTTACTGGCCTTCATCTTTGCGCCTAAGCACGGTGTGCTGGCGAATCGTCGTCGTGCCCAGGCGCATGCTGTGCGGGAGACAAGATGATGTGGCTGGAACCTTTTCAGTTTGGTTTTATGAATCATGCTTTACTCATCGCGGCGGTGGTTGCCGTGCCTTGTGCGCTGCTGTCAGTCTTTTTGGTCCTGAAGGGCTGTGCGTTGATGGGTGATGCGATGAGTCATGCTGTCTTTCCAGGCATAGTGCTGGCGTGGATGATGGCATTACCTCTGGCAGTGGGCGCATTCAGTGCCGGTTTGTTTTGTGCTGTCGCCAGTGGCTACCTTAAAGAGAACAGCAGAATCAAGCAGGACACGGTTCTGGGTATTGTTTTTTCCGGGATGTTTGCGGTTGGCCTGATTTTGTACATCGCCCTGAAACCGGAGATCCACCTCGACCATATTTTATTCGGCGATATGCTGGGGATCAGCCAAAGCGATATTTTTCAGACGTTAGGCATTGCCGCTGTGATTGTCGCTGTCGTCGGTCTGAAATGGCGCGATTTCATGCTGTTCAGCTTTGATCCTCAACAGGCTCAGGTGTGCGGGCTTTCGGTGCGCTGGCTGCATTATAGCCTGTTGTGTATGGTCTCTCTGACCATTGTGGCAACGCTTAAGGCAGTAGGGATTATTTTATCGATTTCATTGCTTATTGCACCCGGAGCGATTGCCGTTTTGCTGACGGATCGGTTTTCCCATGCGTTGATACTGGCGACGTTTGTTTCGCTGGTTGTCTCACTCTGCGGCGTTTATCTCTCATTTTTTATTGACAGTGCTCCCGCACCAACCATTGTGGTGCTTTTCGCTCTGGTCTTTATCGTCAGCTTTATCACCACTCACTATAAACTTTCTCGCCTGTCTAAATCCTCCTGCTGATTACTGTGCTGGTCGCCTGAATGAACAGGGCGACCAGCCGTGTTAATTAACGCAATCGTCGTCTTTTTACCTCTTACCCTGAAAATAAGTGCTAAACCTAATGACGTACATACGCATGTAAACATCAGGGTTATCCGGCTTTCCCCGTTCTTATCTCGCCCGTTATGTATAAGTAACCGATCACCTAACCGGCCCTGCAACCATGGGAAAAAGACAATGTCAGAAACAATACCGTTAACGATGCAGGTCAATGGTCAGACCCAACAGATCAGCATCGATCCTCGCGTAACCTTATTAGATGCGCTGCGCGATCATCTTAACCTGACCGGTACCAAGAAAGGGTGCGATCAGGGGCAGTGCGGTGCCTGTACCGTACTGGTAAACGAGCAGCGGGTACTGAGTTGTCTGACACTGGCCGTGCAGACGCAAGGTAAAGCCGTGACCACAATTGAAGGTCTGGAACAGTCCTCGGGTGAACTGCACCCGGTGCAACGCTGTTTTATTGAGCATGATGGTTTCCAGTGCGGCTACTGTACGCCAGGTCAGATTATGTCTGCGGTGGCCTGCATCAAAGAAGGCCATACCGGTTCTGACGACGAAATTCGGGAATATATGAGTGGCAACCTCTGCCGCTGCGGTGCTTATCCTTTCATCCTTGATGCCATTAAACAGGCCGCGGCGGAAATGGCGGAGGAGGCACGATGAATGAATTTCACTGGCAGGTTGCGCAGTCCGTTGAGGATGCTGCTGGCGCCAAACAACATCCCCAAAATCATCTTATCGCGGGTGGGACGACACAACTCGATTTAATGAAATGCGGTGTCTTTACGCCGTCCCAGCTCACTGATATCGCTGGATTACCCAACTTGTCTGCGATTGATTTTGGTCAGGATAACATCACCATTGGCGCACTGGTCACTATGAGTGAGCTGGCGAATCATCCGGCCTGTGAACGCGAGGCGCCGGCTTTGTACGGCAGCTTATGGCAGGCGGCGTCGCCTCAGATTCGCAACATGGCTACCATCGGCGGCAATTTATGCCAGCGCACACGCTGCGCGTATTATCGCGATCCGGCCACCTTCTCTGCGTGCAATAAACGCGTGCCTGGCTCCGGCTGCGCTGCGCGGCATGGTGTGAATACCAACCACGCTATTCTGGGAAACAGCGACCACTGTGTGGCGGTTTATCCCGGCGACATGGCGGTCGCTCTGACGGCATTCGATGCAACGGTTGTGGTGCAAAACAGCCAGCAGCAGAGCCGACGCATTCAGATTGAAGATTTCTTTCTTCTGCCAGGTGATACACCCCATCAAGAACATGCGTTGTTGGCAGATGAAATCATCGTAGCCATTGAGATCCCATGCTCCCCGGCGCTTAAGCAGTCTCACTATTTAAAAGTCCGCGATCGCACCTCCTACGAATTCGCCAGCGCCAGTGCAGCCGTTGGACTCACGCTTAATCAGGGAATGATCGAAACGGTCCATATCGCTTTAGGTGGTGTGGCAACGAAACCCTGGCGCGCGCGCCGCATTGAACAGGCACTGACAGGACAGCCTTTTGAGCACCAAACGCTGTATGAGGCTGCAGAGCTGATTAACCAGGAAACACAGGCGCTCTCCGGGAATGCACATAAAATACAGCTTACACCGCGGGTAATCGCACGCGCCTTGATGGCGGCAGGAGAAATCGTATGACCCATGACCAAAACGACCTGCTTCACAGTGGGAACGCCGTGGATTCAACGGGCGATCACAACGAACGCTATCGCCGCGCACCCGCAAGCCTGTCAGGACTGGGAACGCCGCGTACCCGGGGTGATGGTAAGGTTAAAGTGACAGGAAAAGCGCGTTACGCGATCGAACATACACCCGAGAATGCTGTGCACGGCGTGGTCATTCAGTCCACCGTCGCCAGCGGTCGCATCAGACACATGGATACCACTAAAGCAGAAAGCGCAGCGGGTGTTATTGCCGTTTATACGCATCTCAATTCACTGAAAATTCATCAGCCGACGGCAATCGCTGACGGGGGCGCCGCGCAGACAACCTACACGCCGATCCAGGATGACGTGATTATTCACAACGGTCAGAACATTGGCCTGGTGGTGGCCGAAACCTTCGAACAGGCAACTTACGCAGCTTCGCTGGTAGAGATTGACTATGACACCACGCCTGCGCTGATATCACCGACAGATGAAGGGGTGGAACCCAAGCCGCTCCCACCTCAGGATATTGAGATGGGTGATGCGCAGAGCGCCATGAACCAGTCTGAAGTCCGCATCAATCAGCGCTACACGACCCCGCGTGAATACAATATGCCCATGGAACCCCATGGCTGTATTGCACAATGGGAGAACGATCATATGACCGTCTGGGAACCCAGCCAGTGGGTGATGGGCGCCCAGGTCGAAATTGCGGAATGGATGGGCATCTCACCCAAACAGGTGCGTATCATTTCGCCCTATGTGGGGGGCGGCTTCGGTTCTAAGCCCGTGCCTTACACACATGTTGCGCTGGCCTGTGTGGCCTCGCGCGCGCTCAATCGTCCGGTTCGTGTGTCACTGACGCGACCGCAAACCTTCACGGGTTTGGGCGGACGTCCGGCAACCTCACAACAGCTGGAAATGGGGGCGACGCGGGAAGGAAAGATTCAGTCCGTTATCCTGCGCAGTTTTAGTGAGACATCACTTATTGACGTGTTCGCCGAAAACTGCAGCAAGGTCACTGGCCGCATGTATGCCATCGAAAACCTCTCAGCCCAACATCAGGTCAGACCTATTAATACGGTGACGCCTGGCTGGATGCGCGCACCGGGTGAAAACCCCAGCGCGTTCGGTCTTGAAGTGGCGATGGATGAGATGGCTTACGCACTGGATCTTGATCCCCTGGCTTTTCGGCTACTTAACTGGGCCGATCGTGATTACCAAAAAGATCTTCCCTGGAGTTCACGTCGGCTTAAAGAGGCCTACCAAAAAGGGGCTGAGGCGTTTGGTTGGGATAAACGCGTCATGGCGCCCCGATCGATGCGTGAAGGACGCGAACTGATTGGCTGGGGAATGGCCTCGGGGACCTACCCGGTCAACACCATGCCAGCGGAAGCTAAAATCCTGCTTTCTCCGCAAGGTCAGTTCGTTGTGCAGTGCGCAGGAGCGGATATTGGTACCGGCACTTACACCATACTGGCGCAAACCGCCGCAGATATTCTGGGCGTTGATTCACAGCGCATTGATGTTGAATTAGGCGATACGCAACTGCCCCGGGCTGGCGTTGCGGGCGGCTCCCAGCTGGCAGGGAATCTGACCGCTGCCGTAGACGATACCGCGAAAAAGCTGCGCGCCCGTTTACTGGCGTTGGCCAGCCAGACCTCAGGTTCCCCTCTTGCCGGCATTTCGCATGACCAACTCACTCTGGCCCAGGGTGGCATCCATCTCACGGCTAAACCGTCTCAGGCCATTGATTTGGGGGCGCTGCTTAAGCTGGCTAACCTTAATGGGCTCAGCGTTGAAGGCGGCACGTTTTCACCGAACATGTCTGCGCAGGAACGGGACAGCGTTACCGGTAGCCTGAATGAAATGAGCCGACCGGATACGGTCTCGGCACACAGCTGGAGCGCACAGTTTGTTGAGGTGCGGGTGGACGAAGACTTTGGCACCATACGGTTGAAACGTATGGTCGCGGCCTTCGACAGTGGCCGACTTTATAATCCTAAACTCGCCCGAAGTCAGTGGGTGGGCGGCATGATCATGGGGGTAGGTCAGGCATTACTCGAAGGCGGCATTATCGATCCGCGTAATGGTCGGGTGATTAACAATAATCTTGCCGATTATCTGATTCCAGTGAATGCGGATATTCCCGAGATCACCACCATTGATGTCGGTGAACCTGATTATCAGGCCACGAGCATGGGCGGGAAAACGGTCGGTGAACTGGGCATCGTGGGCGTGGCTGCGGCTATCAGCAATGCGGTTTATCACGCGACCGGTAAGCGCGTCAGGGATTTACCCATCACGCTGGATAAAATCCTTTAAATATGGGTAGCGAGGTTGCCGGGAAGGCGGATGTGAAGACGGCGATTGTGCTCACGGCGGCGGGGATGAGCCGCCGGTTTCGACAGGCAAGCGGCCAGCATAAACTGCTGGCGGTACTGCAAGGAAAAGCCGTCCTCCGGCATTCGCTGGAACAGGCAAGGGCAAGCGGTATGGATATAATTGTTGTGACGCGCCCGGAAGATAAGGCTATTCATGTGCTGCTGGACAACGTGCGTGCTGTTTTCTGTGTCAGTCAGGGGCTGGGAGATTCCATAGCAGCAGGCGTCAGCGCCTGCCTGGACTATGATGCCGTCATTATCGCGCTCGGCGATATGCCTTTTGTCACGACTGACAGCTATCAGGCGGTGGAGCAGGCGTTGCATGCTTCACCGCTTGTACGCCCGTGGGTCAAAGGACAGCCAGGCCATCCGGTTGGCTTCCAGCGAGCATTTTTTCCCGCGCTGCAACAGCTTTCAGGCGATACGGGGGCACAACATTTGCTGTTAAACCAGCAAATCCGCTATGTGCCGCTCAGCGATCGGGGCTGCCTGGAGGATATTGATTACCCGGAAGACCTACTGCGAGTAAGGAGCAGCTCATGATTACGCTGGATCAGCGGGTTATCGAAATGGCCTTGAACTGGCATCAGGCGGGACAGGCGATTTGGCTGTGCACCGTGCTTCGCACCTGGGGTTCGTCCCCACGCGCGCCGGGGACAATGATGGCGATTAACGCCTGCGGTGATTGCTGTGGCTCGCTTTCTGGCGGCTGCATCGAAGAAGATTTCCTGGCACGTCTGGCGGAAGGGCATTACCGGATAAGCAGCCAGGTTGTCCGATATGGTGATGGCGGACGGCAAACCCGGGTGCAGTTGCCTTGTGGCGGCCGTCTGGACGTGCTGGTGGAACATCTGCTTCCTGACATGCTCAGCGGCGCGTTGTTAAGTGCGATGCATCAGGCGCTTATCGGCCAAACCCGGATGATCAAAAAGTTGTCCGTGGGCGAGCGCGCATCGTGGGAGAGGGTTGCAACGTCGGCCGCCTTACCCGTGCTTAGCTATCAGGACTCCGACATCGTGTTGCCAGTCGGCGCGATTCCTGAACTGTTGGTGGCAGGGTATTCCACGGTTGCGTTTGAATGCATTCGTCTTGGGCAACTTCTGGGTTTTCATGTGCGCGTCTGTGAGCACCGTTCGGCAATGTTAAGTGAACTGGAGCGTCATTTTTCGGGTGAAGACAACGTGACGATTGTGCCGCAGCATCCTGCGCGCTGGCTGGAGTTAAACGGTGCCCATGCTGCTGTTGCCATTGTGTCGTTAACACACGATCCCCGTATTGATGAGTTAACCATGATGGAAGCGGTCAATACGCACGCTTTTTATATCGGCATCATGGGATCGGTAAAAAACAGCGCTAAGCGTAAGGCACGCTTAACGACGATAGCCGGATTGGCTGAGGATGAGCTGGCCAGGATTCAGGCACCGATAGGTTTGGCCATTGGCAGTAAAACGCCTGCGGAGATAGCGTTATCAGTGATGGCCGATATCGTAAGGGTCAAAAACCAACACTGATATTATACCAGCCGGTTCTGGCGGCGCGATGTTCAGTCTGCCGCCAGACCGCGCTTTAAGGCGATGCTTTCTCCAGCGAATAAAAGTAGGTTCCTGAATAGGGAACAGGCATGAACGTGGTGAATATCTGCTGCAGGGTGTGTTCCGGATCAACGTCTTTAAACCGATCCGGATAAAGGGTTTTAGCAAAAAATTCCGCTGCCGCAACGTGCCACGGGCTGAGATAAAAGTTGTGCCACAGCGCGGCAGCATGACCGTTATGAAGGGCCCGAAGCTGCTTAAGGCCATTTTGTTGCGCAGTCAGCTGGATCAGGGACGCGCGTGTTTCAGCCGAACTGATGGCGGGACCGATCTTCAGATCCGATGAATCGCCGCTGTCTCCGCTACCTGTCGCAAAATAAAAATCCGGATGCGCGACAATCACGGCTTCTTCATTCAGTCGGCCAAAAACGCCAGCCAGGGTTTTACCGGCAATGTTATCTCCCCCTGCCAGCGACAACACCTCGCCGAGACTGCCATTCACAGCGGTGACGCAACATTCATTGCGGCGGCCCAGGTGGAGCTGTAACAGCACGGTAGGTTTAGGGCCTTGATAACGGGCAAGGCGCTGCTGAATAACCTGCATATGTTGCTGATAAAACTGGTTGAACGCCGATGCACGCTGTGGCTGATCCAGTACATCCCCAAGGATGGCAACACTCCGCGTGGTGTTTTGCAGTAGATGGACCCGCAAATCGATTTTAACCACGGGAATGTTCGCCGCTTTCAACGCCTTTTCCAGCCGTTGCCCGGCATCACTGCTGCGGGCGAGCTCGGGCAGGATCACCACGTCTGGTTTTAACGCAATCACCTGTTCAGGATTAATATCATTTATTCCATCAAAACCTAACGACGGTATGTTGAGCATCTCTGGAAATTTGTGCGCAAAAATATTCCATGTTTGCCGGTCATACTTCTTCAGATCCTGTGGCCAGCCGACCAGCCTTTTGAACGGATTGCCGGGTTCCAGCATGGCGAAGGTGTACAACATTCTGCTTTCGCCAAGAACAATACGCTGAGGACGATCGGGAATATCAACCCGATCGCCATTAATATCAGTAATCGTCTTGCCCCAGGCGACGCTGCTGACTGTCATGGAGAGCAGCAGGAGCAGGAGCCGCCAGATTGTTTTGCTGGGATTAGAATTCAACACGGGCTTGCACCATCAGGTTACGGGTTTCACCTTCACGTACGCGCAGGTTACCGCCGCTCGACGTGTAGTAGTGTTTGTTAAACAGGTTATTAAGATTCAGTCTTAACTGCGTTTTTTTACCCAGTAGCTGATTGTTCCAGGCAATAAAGCCGTCAGCGACAACGTAATCCGGCAAAGAGAAGCTGTTATCCGGATCGCCGGCGCGACTGCCAACATAGCGTGCGCCACCACCTACACGAAAATCACCGGGTAAACTGCGTATCACCAGGTTGTGACTCAGGTAAAGCGCCCCGGCATGTTCAGGTGCATTCTGAAGGCGATGGCCGTTGTTGGCCGGATTAATTCTGTCATCGACGATTTCGGCATTGTCATAACTGTAATTGGCACTGATGTCCCAGTCGGGCGCCACTTCACCATTAACCTCAAGCTCAACCCCTTGAGACCGCGCCTTGTTAATAGGGCGGGTAGTGCCGTTAATGCTCAACGACATCTGCCTTTCATCAATGTTGTAGAAGGCGACCGAGGCGAAAAGGCGAGGGGTGATTTGCCATTTGCTCCCTGCTTCCCATGTCGTTCCCTGTTCGGGTTGACTGACATTGCCCGCATCATCAACATCGGTTGACGGGGTAAAGGATTTACTTATGCTGGTGTAGAGCGAAATATCTGGCGTGATTTTATAAATCAGCCCGGCCTGTGGCAGGAATTTATTCCCTTCATCATCCAGTGTCTGAACGACCGGGTTAAAACCTTTTGAAGCTCGTTGCTCATAATGTTGGTAACGCCCGCCCACGACGGCGATCCAGTCGGACGTCAGCGAAATACTGTCTTTGACATAAACCGAGCGGCTGTGGATACGGTTTAAGTTGTTGGCATTCGCCGTATTCTCTGTCGTGCTGTCGGTGACGGGAGAAAACATGTCATAAACCGGATTGAAATAGTTGAAGCGCCTGTCATTCTTGCCCTGATACTGATGCGCCCGATAGGTTTGGTTCATTTCATAATCGGTGCCAAACACCAGCGCATGCGTCATGCCAAAAAGTTCCGGATTGCCCAGAACATCCCAGGAGACGTATTTGGTTTTTTGATTAAAGCCGCGATTGGCATCCGCGCGCCGGGTGACAACGCCGCTGGCAGGATCAATGGCCGTTACCCGCACCTCATTATTGTCATAACGGCGCTGATTCCAGCCAAGCGTCAGGCGCGTGCTCCAGCTGTCGTTGAACTGCCAGTCATAATGGGCGTTCAGCGCCTGATTGCGTCCCCAGGCATGATTGGCTTTATCGTCCAGCCGCTGTTTGTAGGGCAGTGAGAGGGGTGAGCCGTTGATAAACGCTGTGCCGCGATCGTAGGGAATATCATAACGATAATCGCTGTAACTGATTAACAGGCTGGCCTTCTCCCCATACCACTGAAGAGAGGGAGCCAGCAGCGAGTGTTCATCACTGCCAAAGTTACGCCAGTAATCCTGGCGTTGTTTTTCCGCGATGAGCCTGAAGGCAACGCCGTTGCCCAGTGGGCCCGTAACATCCAGCGTACCGGCACCGCCGCCTTCGCTTGCGTAGCGGCCACTGACCGCTGAGTGCCAGGAAAATTGCGGCTTTTTGCTGATCACGTTGATGATCCCACCGGGATTCTGAATACCGTAGAGTAACGAAGCCGAACCCTTTAGCACCTCGACGCGTTCCGTGGTGGCATCCAGATTGAGTCCCTGGCTGCTGCGGATGCCGTCGCGATAAACAGACCCATCAGAATTACTCCCAAAACCGCGCCGCACAAAGCCATCTTCCGTGCCTGCCAGGGTGTTTGCTTCAGACACGCCACTGACAAAACGCATTGCATCACTCAGGCTGCTGGCCTGGTAGTCATCAAGCTGTTGTTGTGTCACGGTACTGACAGACTGTGCCTCATCCAGACGCGCCACCGGGGCTTTGCTGGCCACGCTGGTGGTGGGGATGGTGTAGCCATCGTGACGATCTGCGTCACTGGTTACCGTCACCGTATTATCACTGACCGCCGCCAGGCCTTTACCCGAGGCAAGCAGCGCGCCAGAACACATCGCCAGCATGACTGCCTGCTGGATCCCCAGGTTTTTAATCTCGTTGGAACGTTTTTTCATTATTTTTTCGCTGATCATCAATGACAGAAATAAAGGGAATAACCCTGTGTATTGCGTGTATTTATTCAGCGACGGGCAGATAACCTCATCACCTCGCCCTCGCTTTTTTGTAATTGATAATCATTCAATCATTGGCTGATGTAGTAGTAAACAGAAAAGAGAGGGTTTTCACTACATTCTGAAATGTTACCTGGCATGCAGTAAAAGCGGTGCGTGAATGACTTTATATATTGAATTTAATGCTTTTTTTAATTCATGCTGGGCGAGTGAACGCGTAAGCTGTCCCAGGAGGAGGATCCTGTGGGCGATAAAATTGCTTGCTGACTACATTGTGCAGGGCCATTATCTGCAGGCGGGAAATGAGAAACATTATCCTTTATCCGGCTTATTGGGGCCTCCTGCATTCAGGTTTCCGGCACTCATGTCGCTTCAGGATCAATACGTGCGGGAATAACATCACATGTTTACTAGTGAAAATGATAAGGCGGACGATCATCGCAATGCAGACTAAAATCCGCGTTGATATCGTGGGTGAGCGTATCCGGTCACGTGAGCATCAACTCTCTCCACGCCTTCTGGCTGTCGCGCATTACATCAATAGCAACCGGGAAACGGTGCTTGACAGCACGGCGATGGATATTGCTGACGCCAATCATACCTCTGACGCCACCGTTATCCGCGCAATCCAGGCGCTGGGGTTTTCGGGCTTACGCGATCTGAAAAAAGTGCTGCAGGCCTGGTTCGGCCCTGGCATGTCGTCAGAGGAGAAGATGACAACCACGGTCAACGACGTAACGCGTGATGTCACCTCGTCCATAGACTTTGTTTTGCAGGGGCATCTTCATGCCTGCCATGTTTTATCCTCTGAGCAAAACCGTCAGGCGCTGGCCGAGGCTACCGGATTGATGATCGAAGCCCGTCAGGTTGCCATTTTTGGCATCAATGCCTCAGGCATCCTTGCGGACTACAGCGCCCGCCTGTTAAACCGAATCGGCCTGGCGTCATTCTCACTTAATCGGGCAGGGATAGCGCTGGCGGAGCAAATGCTGGCCTTGCAGCGCGGCGATGTGCTGATCATGATGGCGCAGAAGTCTGCCCACCGTGAGGGAAGCACCGTGGTGCGTGAAGCCAAAAGACTCGGCGTGCCCATTATTTTACTCACGAATGCCACTGACTCCTTTTTTGCCCGCGAAGCGGATGTGGTAATCAATGTTCCACGCGGTGGAGAGAAGGGGCGAATTCCGCTCCATGGCACCGTAATGGTTTGCCTGGAGATGATGATTTTGTCGGTTGCCTCCTCCCTGCCTGACCGCACCGTGAAGACCATGAAAAGACTGCAGGACCTTTACCGCGGGCTTAAGCCTGCGGCTAAAAAATAGCGCCTTTGTTGGGTGTCACACAGTCCCAACCTGATGAGGCCTGTCCACGGCCGCCAGGGTTGACGACATTGCCTCCGTCCTGGCCTCGCCGGGCACGCTTTTCGCGCTCCGGGCTCAGGTGCGGCTGTGGCTGGCACTTTTCGGAATTTTAAAAAAAGTTTTCGTTTTTGCGAGCGCACCCCAGCTTTCACCTGGAGCCTTTCACTCTCAACGGCTATTACTGAGCCGTGATGTTATTTGCTGTTCTTCGATTTATCCATCCTTGTTACATCCCTGAGCGGAGCAAATGATGAAGAGAGCGCGCGTGTGGTTTCCTTTATCCTTAGTGGCGCTGGCCACGGTGAGTGCCCTGACAACACCGCTGCCGGCCATGGCATGGGACAGTCTTACCGTATTCGGTGACAGCCTGAGCGATACCGGAAATGTGGGGCGGTTTACCTATAATTCTGCAACCAATCCGCTGTATGACGAAATCCTTGCGCGGCAGGCAGGGCTTACGCTCCAGCCTTCTTCCCAGGGCGGCAGCAACTACGCGGCAGGCGGGGCCGTTGCCGTACCCGCTATTAATCCGCAGTTTAATACTCAGGATCAGGTGGCGCGTTACCTCGCATCGACCAACGGTCGGGCCGATCCCAACGGATTATATATTCACTGGATAGGCGGTAACGACCTGGCCGCAGCCGTTGCGCTTCCTCCGCTGGCAACCACCCTCATTGACAACAGTGCCGGTGCGGCCGCCAGTCAGGTGAAAGCGCTGCTCAATGCTGGCGCTGGCACCGTGATTGTGCCGACAGTCCCTAACGTAGGCGCCACGCCCGCGCTGATCGAGGCGATTCTTCAGCCGTTTAGTGCCGCAGCCGTGTCCGCTGCCTTTCAGTCACTGGATGCTGCCGCAACGCCCAACAGTGCCGCCAGACAGCAGGCTATTCAGGCTGCGTTCAATCAGGCAGCCGGACAACTCTCCGGTGTCCCGGCGGTTCGCGATCTGCTCGCGCAGCAGTTATTCGCCGCCTGGCAACAGCTGAGCGCTCAGGCGGCAGCCTTGACGGCGCGGTACAATCAGCTGGAGGAAAACGCGCTGGCAAATACCCAGGGAAATATCGTCCGGGTTGATATTAATGGGCTCTTTAGTGAAGTCATCGACAACCCCGCGGTTTATGGATTGAGTAATACCGCAGGCATGGCCTGTCCGCCCGGAACCTCCTCCGTTGACTGTACCTCATCAACAGCAGGTTTTTCGTCCCAGCAAAATTATCTGTTCGCCGATCGCCTTCATCCCAGTCCGGCGGTACATGCCATCATTGCCGACTACATTCAGTCGATTCTGGATGCACCCGCGCAGGTTGCGGTGCTGACGCAGGCCCCACTCGCCATGCTGCATGACATGCACAACACACTGGATGGTCATCTTCAGCAGCAGCGCAAGCAACCTACTGAGGCCGGTCAGTTCACCGTATTTGGCGGTTATGCCGGTCAGCATGCTCGCAATAAAAACGATGTTTTCAATGATGGCGACACCGATACCGCCAACCTGTCTGTGGGCATCGGTTATCAACTGAGCGATAACTGGCAGGCCGGTGCATTGCTGTCGACCGCCAGTCAACGCCAGCATCCCTCTGATCGGTATGATTACCGGCTGCGTGGCAATATGGTTGCGCTCTGGAGCCAGTTGCAGCTGGTGGATCGGCTCTGGCTTAACGCCGACGTCCACTATGCGGATCTGGATTACGACGCAATAGAACGGCGGATAAAACTTGGACCTGCAACGCGAACGGAGCAGGGAAGCAGCGGGGGTAAACTGATGGGGCTGCGCGTCCAGACAGGCTGGGATTTACCGTTAGGCGAGGTTATCACTACCGGTCCGGTAGCCAGCTATGCACTGGACTACGTGCAGGCAGATGCTTATCAGGAACGGGGCGACAGCAGCAGCGCCATGCGTTTCTCCGATCAAACGCGGCACTCACAGGTTGGCGCAGCGGGCTGGCGTATCGACACCCAAGGATTATGGATAAACCCCTGGGCGCAGGTCAGCTATAACCACCAGTTTGGCGACACCGACTCAGCCGTGAGCGCGGGGTTAAAATCTACCCGCACGACCTTCCGGCGCACCAGCGCAGGCCAGGATAAAGACTGGGTGGATATGGCCGTTGGCGCCAATGTGCCCTTGGGCGAGGCGGTGACCGCATTTGCCGCTGTTTCGACGGTGGTGGGTGACCGTGATTATCGCGACGTCACATGGAACCTGGGCCTGAGCGCTCGTTTTTAAGAGGATGTTGTCGCAGGGACGCGATAAAGGTTTGCTTGCTCATGAACCCGGGCGCTGGACTGACGGATACCCCGGCCTGTGTCCTGAGGTCATCGCCACGAGATAAATTGTTACCTGGCTGAGGGAGGGTGAACGGCTCAGAAAGTTTGACGGATCCCGCTTCGCAAGCGGGTTTCGGTAAGGTATAGTGCGCGTTTTTGGAGGAACCATGCTGACCCA
Source organism: Pantoea sp. nfd-35 (assembly GCF_056892255.1). Taxonomy (NCBI): domain Bacteria; kingdom Pseudomonadati; phylum Pseudomonadota; class Gammaproteobacteria; order Enterobacterales; family Erwiniaceae; genus Pantoea; species Pantoea sp. nfd-35. Next base: position 119,925 of record NZ_CP122404.1, on the reverse strand, counting down.
ATCATCTACACGGCTCAATAAATACATCAGTGAGAGCGGAATATGCTCCCGCCGCGATGCCGATCGCTTTATCGAACAAGGCAACGTTTTCATCAATGGCAAGCGCGCGGCGGTAGGTGCCCAGGTCTTTGCAGGCGATGTCGTAAAAGTGAATGGTCAGTTAATTGAGCCACGTGATGAAGATGATTTGGTGCTGATTGCGCTGAACAAGCCAACCGGCATTATTACCACTATGGAAGAAGGCGAGCGCGATAACATCAGTGATTTTGTCAATCACAGCAAGCGCGTTTTCCCTATTGGTCGGCTTGATAAAGATTCTCAGGGCTTAATTTTCCTGACCAACCATGGCGATCTGGTCAATAAAATTTTGCGTGCCGGCAACAACCACGAAAAGGAATATGTGGTGACCGTCGATAAGCCTGTTACCGACGAATTCATCGCGGGCATGGCGTCAGGTGTTCCCATGTTGGGTACGGTAACCAAAAAATGCAAAGTAAAGAGAGAAGCGCCTTACGTGTTTCGTATTACGCTGGTTCAGGGGCTTAACCGGCAAATCCGTCGCATGTGCAAACACTTTGGCTATGAAGTGACTAAGCTTGAACGCACGCGCATCATGAACGTCAATCTTAAAGGGATCCCTTTAGGAGAATGGCGCGATCTCACGGATGATGAACGGGTTGAACTGTTTAAGTTACTCGAAAATTCCTCTTCAGAAGACAAGCCAGCGAAGAAAACACCACAGAAGAGTCCGGCGGCAAAGAAACCGGCAAAAAATGCCGTTAAACAGGGCGAAAAGTCAGAGGATAAACCGGCGTCACGCAAGCGCTTTACCCAGCCCGGTCGTAAGAAAAAAGGGCGCTAGTACGAATGCGCATCAACGAGTCGTTTCCCTTTGATTATCCGTGAATACCGGCCCGAATGGGCGGATCACTTTTCTACCGAAGCTGCCGTTATCGCGGCGGCATTGGGTGAGCATCTTGTGGCTATCCACCACATTGGCAGTACGGCTGTTGAAGGGTTATCAGCCAAACCTGTCATCGATATTCTGGCAGAAGTGATGAATCCTGATGCGCCAACAGCAGAGTCTGGGCTAATACAGGCAGGCTATCAACCGCGCGGAGAAAACGGTATTCCGGGAAGGCGCTATTTTACTAAAGGTGTTCAGGCGCGGACCCACCAGATTCATGCTTTTCTCCCGAGGAGTCCGCATATCATACGGCACCTGGCGTTTCGGGATTATTTGCGACATTTTCCCGCGATTCGCCATGAATATGCTGCGGTCAAATACGCCGCACAACGTGCCTGCCAGGGCGATATGAAGATCTATTGCGCATTGAAACATGATTTTATTCAGTTTCATCAGCAATGCGCACTGGCGCTCTTTCCCTTCTGATTTCTTCCACAGCCTCGCTCTCCATTACCCGCAACTTTTCTGGAATTTTGTTTCTGCCCTCTACACTTTTTCATTCAGCAGCAAGCGCGTACTGGCGTTTGGCGAAAGTGCCTGAAACGATGAGATAAAGCATGTGGGAACAGCCAATGCGTGCGAGAAAGCGTCAGGCCAGTGCCTCAGGCCGCATAATCAGAAGACGCCACCTTTTCAGGATGAAAACGACATGGCAGGATAAGCCAAATTACTAAGGAGTGGGCCTGATGTTACTGAAAGGTATGAATGATCCGTTACTTAAAGCGTATCAGCATCCAAAATCAAGGTTGATGATCAGTCGTTTCAGAGGGTTAGCGGGGGATCGTCGTCTCAGTGACTGGCAGGTTTTTTGTATTCTGGTCAACGGATTTACTAATTACTGGTACGTATTATCCGGTAATTTCAACATCCATGTTGAATATACTAAAACGCGGCAGTTCGATTTCATGCAGGATTTTTTGCATTTTTCTGTCACGCTCGATGGCTTATTAAGCGACGCGCACTTTCGCTGCCCCGATTTTATTTTGCCGCATTATGATGTTCCTTATGAATTTTGCCGCTGGCGCAGCAAACGCGGTTATGATTCTCCGGTGACGTATGTTGGCAACCACGGTGTTAAATCCCATAAAGGTCTGTTTATTGCCAGCCACGATGCGACGCGAGATGAGTACCTGATGAAATGGGAAGGAACAGTCACGGTTTTTGATAAAGCCTTTTTTAAAATGGGAAGTTTTCAGACTACCTGTGACTTTTTAGTGAATGATATGACAAAAACCATTCGTGAAGGCGTGATCAAGCATTTGAGCCTGTATCGTGACCTGTATAATTATATTTTTCCCTCGCCCGTGGAAGCGCGTATTCAGGCGCGTGACAATAAACGTTATTTGGCAAAGAAATAAACAATCGGCCAGACCTCTCCTCGCAATCCGTTCAGAAGGGTAAACCGTTAGTGTCCGGAAGGCTCGCCAGGTAACTTCCAACGCAGCCAGGCATCCAGTTCAGTTTCGGCCATGGGCTTGATATTGAAATATTCATATGCGACATCATTATCTTGCGGGGGAGCGGCAAGGGGTGACGTCGCAGCGTGAAAGCCGGTTTCATCCGCTAAGACGATCGTATTAAACTCTTTTAAGGTGCTAAAAATACTGTGCGCTATCAGACGTGAAGTGATTTTTGCATTGATCGCGTTTGCCAGGACGTTATTAAGCTTGATGATGACAGGCGGGCTTTGGCGAAGGTAGCGTATTTTGCTATAGCCTTTAGCGGCATCCTCCCACGACATACTGAATCCCAGACGTCTGAGCATTTCCAGCCCCAGCATGGCGGCCGGACTGTCAATGATATGCTCCGTTTTCACTATCTTGATGATGAGCAGTGAGACCGGCAGCCCTGCCTTTAGCATTTTCTCCGCCAGCTTTTCTGCAAAAGCGACGTCAGCAACATCTCGCTCGTGAAGACTTATCGTTACAGGTAACTGAATAGGGTGATGCCGGAGACGCCTAAGGCGGCAAATAGCGCGGTCGACCAGCCAGGCTGTGAGCTGTTTGTCCAGCTCTGTTCCCTCAGCCAGCGTGACAAAATTATCTGCCGGCAGGTCGCCGCGCAACGGATGGTGCCAGCGCATCTGTGCTTCAAGGCCCACAGGTTTGCCGCTTTTCAGGCATACCTTGGGCTGGAAAACTAAATATAAACCGTGATTGTGTCGTAAGGCTTCTGCCAGTTCACTCATCAGGGTAAAATCTGGCGCACGGCCTGAATCGCTCAATTCATCAAGACGAAACGGCGAGACCTTTTGGTCACTCTCATATTCCAGCGCATTGACTGCTCGTCGGAGAACCTCATGGGCGGGGGCATCACCGGCAACAAAATCTGTTTGCCCGACGCAGGTGGTCAGGGCCATAGTCAGACCATCACCGACATCAGCACTGATTCCATTCAGACGCTCGACCACCCAGCGCGCACTGATGTGGCTGTCAGTATGGGTTAAAATCGCAAAACGCCCGGTGGCGATAGTATAAAGCAGGCCGCCACTGATTGGTCGAAGGCGTAAAGGCAGAAGCGTCGCCACATCTTTAAGCAACGACTCCAGCGATGCCATACCTAACGATCGGGATAATTCGAACGCGCGTGACATATCGATACAGTCAATCAGCACCAGACGGCGAGAAGCCGTGTCGTTCAGATTAGCAAGGAACTGTATATCACGAACAAGACGTTCCCGATTCGCCAGGCCAGTAACCGGTTCGACAAAAGCCGCAGAGTGCCAGGCGTCAAGGAATGCGACAACTAACGCTGCCAGGGATTCAAAGATATTTTTTTGCTGGTTGTCGAAAGGGCGCGGTACCGTATCCGTTACGCACAGCGTCCCCAGCATCAGGCCATTTTTGTTTTTTAGCGGCGTGCCGACATAAAAGCGGATGAAAGGCGCATGCGTTATTAACGGATGATGAGCAAAACGTGCATCACGGAAGGTATCCGTGACAACGACCGTTGCGCCGCCTTCGACCACGTGCCGGCACAAGGCCTGCTCGCGAGATGAATCTTGCAGCTCAATATTATAACTGGCGCGAACAATATGCTGTTCATCGGTCAGGACGGTAATATAACTTCCATGGGTGCCCAGCAGCTGGCTGGCCAGACGCAGAAATTTCTTCAGACCTTCATCCCGGCCGCGATCGGAAATGCTGAGTGCATTTTTTTCACTGGTGCGGTGAGGTTCCTTTTTAGTGTATTCCATAGACATTCCCGCTCCTGCCCGTTTGCTGAATAGAACTGCAAAAAAAGAGTGTACGACAAATGCTGGAAATAAAACCCAATCAATATAAAAGGCAAAAGCAATTAATTTATTTCTTGTGGAGAGTGAGGGTAGGAATTATAAAGTTTTCATGTCTTTTTACTTAATGCAAATTGTATCCTTTTTTTTGGCGTTGTTTTTTGGTTAAGAAGTTTGATGCTGAAATATTATAAATAATAGTGCGGCCATTTTAATCAAACGATTCACTTTTATTTTATCATTCAGCCCTAAATTAAATTTCAGGTATTGTTCGTTTTTTTTAATGTATACATGCCGGGTCTTATGTCATTTATGCGTTGTGCATTACGCCGCCTGACGGGATGGCACTCAATGGTTACGTCTGCAATGTAAGCTAATACAAGGCATTATCTTGTCTCAATGGCGGGCGGTAACGAGGCGTTAAAGTCAACCTATAAGCCATGTCGGGATCTTTACGGTGAATAGGCATTTTTAAATAAATAACCTTAATGAATAGGTTTCACGACGCCACAAGATTAATCCGGATCGTGCCGCGATGAAGCGTCGTCACCGTAGTATATTAATGTAAATTATTGTGCCTGTTCGCGAACCGATACCTGCATGTTTGGACAATAACTGATAAGCTATCTTCTACAATCACGACGACGTTGGAGCTGCCCTTTGCTGACCACCATTATTTATCGCAGCCACATTTCGGATGACGTTCCTGTTAAGACGCTTCCAGGAATGGTGGATGATGCCAGCATACTTAATGCTTCCCATGAAGTGACAGGCATTTTGTTGTTTAATGGCACACATTTCTTCCAGTTGCTGGAAGGCCCGGAAGAGGGCGTTCTTGCTATTTACCAACGTATCTGTGCCGATCGCCGACATCACAACGTGGTAGAACTGATGCGTGACTACGCGCCATCCCGTCGCTTCGGTAACGCCGGAATGGAGTTGTTCGATTTGCGTGAACACGATCGTTCAACCGTGCTTCAGGCGGTTCTCGATAAAGGCACCTCCAAATATCAGCTGACCTATGCTGACAGAGCGCTGCAGTTCCTGCGTACCTTCGTAGAAGCGCGTGAAAAAGAAAACTACTACGAGGTATTACCGTCAGAATACTGGGAATTCATTCCTGAAGCGCCTGCCTCAAGCGCGGCAAAATCCTCTCCTTCGGGTATCACCTTCCGACCGGTTGTTGATCCCCTTGCCAGGCAGGTGACGGCTATTGAGGCGATTACGGATACGCGCCACAGCGGCAGCGATCCCAATGGGTCGGATAAAAAGTTACATGATGCCGACCTCGATGCCGTGATTAAAGCTTTCGAGATGGCAGGCAGGGCCTGTCCGGATGAAATGACCCTGTATGTCAGCCTGCTTCCTATGACGCTGGTGGTCGTGCCGGACGCCGTTGCCAGAATTGTTGCAACCATCAACGCCTCAGGTCTGGTGCCGGAGCAGGTGGTCATTGGCGTCAGTGAAACCGAAGTTATTTCACGGCTGGAAGCGTTTTCCGTGGCTGTCAGGGAGCTTAAAGCCGCCGGTATCAGCCTGTCCGTTGATAACTTCGGTGCGGGCTCGGCAGGATTGTCATTGCTGACCCACATTCAGCCCGATCGCATTCGTATTGATTCCAGTATCACCACGGATGTTCATCGAAGCGGCCCGAAACAGGCAGTTGTTCAGGCGATCATCAAATGCTGTTCAGCATTAGAAATCACGGTAATTGCCGCAGGCATCGTGAAAGCGGAAGAGTGGATGTGGCTGGAAGCCGCGGGCGTGATCAACTTTCAGGGCAGTCTGTTTGCGTCGCCAGATTCGGGGCAGTCCGATGCGGTTGCCTGGCCAGAATATCGTGACGCAATGTAAGTATGCTCATGCCGTTATAACGTCATAGTCTGAACGTTTATCGGTAATCTATTCCTGGCAGCACGGAACGCTGCTGTTATTCCACTTATGCTCTACGTACCCGCCCTGTATTATCCTTCTTTACTGCTACGCATTTTGAATTCAGCCTGAATATCGCCATTTTTACCGATCCGCTATCTTCTATCGCGAGTCATTGTTAATCGTCAGGCAGCCAGCAAGAGTGCGGGTGTGCTGTTGCGTAAGGGATGAATAACGATTCCTCGTACTCCGCGACAATATTTAATGTCTCCACTTTTCGTCAGAGAAATTAAAACGATTTTACCTGAACAGTCTGAGCAGGGTGGTCAGGAGGCGGGCGCATAAAGCGGTATTACTCACCAGTGAGCTGAGTTAATCACCTTTCCAGAGATTACCTGGACACAAAAAGCACAGTTTGCGATCATGGCAGCATTACGGAAAATAAAAACCTGTTCAGGTACACATAACATGAAAGAAAACAGTCGCTTAGAATCGATCATGAATTATCTTAAAGGCAACAATCTGGTCACGGTTGAACAGCTTGTTACGGTGACCGGTGCGTCACCTGCGACCATAAGACGCGATCTGATTAAACTCGATCACGAAGGTGTCGTCAGTCGCACGCATGGCGGCGTTACCCTGAACCGGTTTATCCCTTCTCAGCCCACGACGCTGGAAAAGTCGTCGCGCAATCTGGCTGAGAAACACGCGATTGCCCGCGTTGCGGCCAGTTTTATCAAAGCCGGTGATGCGGTGATACTGGACGCCGGTACTACCATGTTTGAGCTGGCGCGACAGATTACCCATATGCCTTTGCGTGTGATCACCAACGATCTCCATATCGCGCTGTTTTTGTCTGAGTTCAAACAGATTGAAGTGACAATTATTGGCGGTCGCATTGATGAAAGCAGCCAGTCGTGCATTGGTGACCACGGGCGAAAACTGCTTAATAATATTCATCCGGACATTGCCTTCCTGAGCGGTAACGGATGGGATGGGGTTAAGGGCGTGACGTCGCCTACAGAAGAAAAGGCCGCGCTCAAACGGGACCTGATCAGGAACGCCCAGCGCCGAATTTTACTGGCAGACAGCTCAAAATACGGCGCATGGTCGCTGTTCAACGTGGTGCATTTGAAGGAGCTTACGGATATTGTCACCGATGCCAACCTGGATAATGAGATCCGGCAAAGGTTGCTGTCAAACCCACTCCCTGCGCTGATGATCGCGGAACCCGTGTAACACGCCGTTGCCTATGGCGGTGTTGCAGACCAATCGGGTGCGGATGAGTGCGTGACGGAACAGCGCGTTAACCGCGTGGCACAGATTATTGCCCGGGCATGGCATCAAGATTTGCCCAGAGGAGCGCGCGGCTGAGAAAGGGTTAAGGGTTTGCGACAGGATAAATGCGTCAGGCAGGTACCAGGGTTGGCGCCAGAACACGACATCGCTGAACCGGCTGATAAAATACGCGCCTGGGTCACGCAACCGTTATCCCGCCAGCGAGCGTTACTCGTCTATCAGGGGTTTGAGATACAAGCGTGTATCGCCGTCTTCACCATGTTTTGGGTGCCAGACCATGGCTGCATTTTCATCGCCGATGTAGGTCATCCCCAAAGGTTCTATGACTGCATAGGGCCGCGCGAAAGCGGCCCGGTAGGCCAGTAACTCTTTTGCCATTGCCACAACCTGATGAGAAACGTCGTCGGGGTGGGTGACAATGTGATTCAACTGTTCTTCAGTCAGCATACTTCCATTCCTGAACACCCAGCCCATAAACGAAGCCATCTGGCAGGGGTTTTAAATCTGTTAATTATAGTCAAACGGGTTACCGTCAGCTTTCGTCATTGCTCAACGCTCAATGGACATGACCCATATTGGCTGTAGGGCGTAGCTTACTACGGGAAGGACAGATTTCGAAGGCCTGTTGACAGCGGTGCAGAAGAAAGGAAAGGGCAGCAGGACAGGCGTTACCTTATGCGTCGATAAATCAGACAGAAAAGACGCGACAGGTGGCCTGCGACATCTTGACTATTTATAGCCATATGATCGCGGTTGGTGTTGTTGGCTTCAGCAACAGGGTAGCGCGCGTTTTACGCTTGTGTATGAGCCGCCATTTTCGCTTCCGCCCCGTCAGGCCCAGAGAAGGAGGCGGTAACGCGTTACACAAAACGATCTGGAGAGATCGCTGACAGAGCGGTAAGCGCAACAGCTGAACGCATTTCATGTTATAGCCTGCGGTTATTCAGGCAGGCAGCTGCGCTTTTGATGAGGTGAATGATAAATATGACCGGAATAATCAGGTCGTTTATTCGATTGCTTCACTTTGGCTTGCAGTCATGTGTGCTATCGACATAGCTGAAAACGCCAGGCGCGAGGCTGACGGCGCGGTTTCTCGTTAAAAATCTTAGAAAAAAGTTCCGGTCATGTTATACAGTCTCGCATAGCCCTTGTTTGCGATAAATCGTCCTTTAACAGGGCGCTAAATATTTAAATTTAGGCTAAATTAGTTTCTGCGTTTTTGCACCCGCACAAGGGGAGGCTATTGTGCACAATAATCAAAGTGGCAATGACGAAAATCGTCTCAAAGCGGTTAAAGCACTTTTGTCACCTGATGTCACCAGGGATGAGGTGCTGGAAAAGTTTGTTCATCTTGCCGCGCAGGTACTGGGCATTTCAGGCAGTTTTATTTCTATTATTGATGATAAAAATCAATATATTAAGGTTTCCCGTAATTTCAATCTTAAAGAATCCGCACGAGAAGTTTCCCTTTGTCGTCACGTGATTGACGGTGACGGACAGCTCGTTGTGCAGGACACATTACAGGATAACCGCTTTACCTTTCATCCACTTGTTGAGGGTGAGCCGCACATTCGGTTTTATGCAGGCGTGTCGTTATCTAATCTGGAAGGGCTGGTTTTAGGCACGCTTTGCGTGACCGACACAAAGCCTCATACGTTTAGTGATGAGCAACTGGACACCTTAAAGTCGCTGGCAAAACTGGTTAGTTCTTTTCTGGATGCCTGGAATCTTGCCAGTTTCACGGACCTGATCACGCTTTTACCCAACCGGCCCCGACTTATTCGCGACATGCAGCAGTTGGCCGTCAATAATCCCGATCGTCGTTTTCGCCTGATCCTCATCGACTGTCTTGATATTCCACAGGCGTATGAGTTATCCCGCACTTTTGGCATTGCGCCGGTAGAAAACCTGCTCAGACAAATTGCCGGACTGGTCGGTGTTCGTCTTCAACTGCAGTCAGATGACATGCTGTATTCATTTGCGCCCGGCCGGTTTGCGTTAATACAACCTTATCTTGGTGGTTATAATGCGCAAAGCACCGTTGAGGTATTAACCAGCCTTAAAGCAGATTTAGCGGATAACATTACGATTGATATTGATGTTTATACGGGTGAGACAGAGTTTGTTTCCCGCGACATCGATGCGAATGAAGTGGTGCGCCAGGCGGTCAGTGCATTACACGAATGTATCCATCAAAACATGGGCGCCATGACGTTCGATCATGCTTATGATTCGCGTCGCACTGAAGATTTTTTGATTATGAACGATCTGGCTCAGGCGCTTAAAAAAGATGAAGGCCTGTACCTCGCTTATCAGCCAAAGGTCTGTTTAAAAACGGGAAAAACCGTAGGGCTTGAGGCTTTGATCCGCTGGCACCACCCGGAGAGAGGCGAACTGTTTCCGGCCGACTTTATACCGCTGGCCATTAAAACCAACCTGATTTCTGTCCTCACTGACTGGGTTATCGATCGCGTCATTATTCAGCTTAAGCAATGGAACAACGAGTTTGAACTTATCCCGGTATCCGTGAACGTCAGCGAGCGTGACTTTTCCAGACCAGAGTTTGCTTCTGGCTTAGCCAGTAAAATGCAGGCGGCAGCCTTGCCGACAGCACTACTGGGCATTGAGTGTCTGGAAAACGAGCTCATTACGGAGAGTGATATCGCCATTAACGGGCTGGAGGCGCTTAAAGCTCAGGGATTTGTTATTTCACTGGACGACTTCGGTACGGGCTACAGTAATATCAGTTATCTGCAGGAAATACCGCTAGATGTCATTAAGGTCGATATGTCTTTAATTGGCCGAATGGATGGCGATCATGCGTCAAGAATCATCGTGCGGAGTATTATCATGATGTTGAAAGAGCTGAACTATACGGTACTGGCAGAAGGCGTTGAAACTGAAGCCACGTTGAGTTTGCTGAAGCAATACGGTTGTGACCAGATACAGGGTTACTTCTTTTCGAAGCCGCTCCCGGCCAGCGATATCGAACACTGGTTGCTGCAGAAGTAAATGCCCTGAAGGCGACAGTCAGTGTCGCCTGAAAAGCAGGACAACCTGCTTCAGGGGGGTTTGCCAGCAGCGCTTCAGTCGGTTAAGAGGCTGAAGCGCGCTGTACGATTAATCCAAATCCCTGCCGTTACTTGCTATCACCTTTTTATACCACCAGAAGGACTTTTTCCGCCGCCGGGCCAGCGTGCCTTCTCCACGATCGTCACGATCCACATAAACGAACCCGTAACGTTTGCTCATTTCGCCGGTTGATGCGGCAATCAGATCGATACAGCCCCATGTGGTATAGCCGATAACAGGAATACCGTCTCCGATCGCATCGGCCATCGCCCGGATATGTTCGCGCAGGTAGCTGATACGATAATCGTCAATAATTTCGCCTTTCTCCGTTAACTCATCGCGTGCGCCCAGGCCATTCTCGACCAGGAAAAGCGGCTTCTGATAACGGTCATACATCATATTCATGGTGATGCGCAGGCCAAGCGGATCGATGCCCCAGCCCCATTCACTCCGCTGAATATACGGGTTGGTGAGGGATTTCACCACGTTTGCCGCGCTGCTATTGTTGTCATTCATCTCGGCCGAAGCACATCGGGATGCATAATAGCTGAACGACACGAAATCGACGGTATGCTTGAGTATATCCGCATCACCGTCTGCCATTTCAATCTGAATCCCTTTTTCGCGGAAAAGGCGCGCAGCGTAGGCGGGATAAGCACCTCGCGCCTGAATATCAATGAAAAACAGGTTTTCACGATCTTTTTGTAGCGCCGCCCAGACGTCGTCAGGTTTGCTCGACCAGGGATAAAAATTGCCACCTGCCAGCATGCATCCCACCTGATTATCAGGGTTGATTTCATGCGCGATTTTTGTCACCAGGGCGCTCGCGACCAGTTCGTGGTGAGCTGCCTGATATTTAACCTGCTCACTGTTTTCACCAGGTTCAAACACCAATCCGGCACCCGAAAATGGGCTGTGCAGCATGATGTTAATTTCGTTAAAGGTCAGCCAGTACTTCACTAACCCATCAAATGCGTCAAAACAGGTGCGGGCATAGCGGGCAAAAAACTCAATCATTTTACGATTACGCCACGAACCGTATTGCGTAACCAAATGCATGGGAACGTCAAAATGGCAGAGCGTCACTAAAGGTTCAATGCCATGTTTACGACACTCGGTGAACATATCACGATAAAAAGCCAGGCCCTGTTCATTCGGCGTGCTTTCATCGCCACGCGGAAAGATACGGCTCCACGCAATTGAGGTGCGAAAGACGGTAAAGCCCATTTCTGCCATCAAGGCAATGTCTTCCCGATAACGATGATAAAAATCGATCGCAGTATGGCTGGGATAGAATTCGTCATCGCGCAACTCAACGCGTTTTTCCTGCCCCAGCTTTACTGGCATACGCGTGGGGCCAATGGGGATCATGTCAACGGTAGTGAGTCCTTTCCCGCCTTCAAGAAAAGCGCCTTCTGACTGATTGGCGGATAAGGCACCGCCCCATAAAAAGCCTTCAGGGAATGTTGCTTCAGACATGAAATCCTCTTTAACAGGGTCATTAATGATCAGCTGGCGTTAGCCGCTTTCGTTTGTTCGGGGGATGCGCCAGGTTGTGATGGCGCCGGAGGGGTGGTTTCTGGAATATCTTCAAAACCCAGAATCAGGGTAAGAATGAACGACAGCACCACGGAAAGTACCATTACCGCGACAACCCAGACAATCGACAGGGGATTGGTCGGGTCAAAAAACTGGACGCTGGTAAATAAACCCGGTGAAGCCATTGAATGGCTGGCCAGACCGCCTATGCCGGCCACGGCACCGCAGATGAATCCACTGATCAAACTGGCAATCAAAGGGCGTTTTAATCGCACTGCCACGCCGTATAGAGCGGGTTCGGAAATGCCAGCCACAATAGCGGAGGCCGCCGCCGCCAGCGCGGTTTGACGTAATTCGCGGTTTTTTGTTTTAAAGGCCACCGCCAGCGACGAGCCGCCAAGCGATAAATTGGCGCCAATCTCAGAAGGCATCACCATGCCTTCTTTACCCGTTTCGGCAATGGTCTGGATGATGGTGGGAGTAAAAACCCGATGCATACCTGTCATGACCAGCAACGGCCACAGCCCACCCATAATGGCCACAGAAAGCCAGCCCAGATAACCGTGAATAGTGTAAACCAGAGCGGAAATCCCGCTGCCGATCCAGATACCAATCGGGCCTATCAATACAATGGCGATCGGCGCGGCGATCAACACGATCAACATAGGCTTAAGGAAGTTTTTTGTCACTGCAGGGGTGATACGATCCACCCCGCGTTCGATGTGAGACAAAATCCAGGTCATCACCAGCGCCGGTATTACCGTATAGGTATACTTCACCGCCGTAACCGGGATAAAAGCAAAGTCGACGTGTTGTCCCTGTGCTGCTTTAGCCATGAGGTCAATAAAGTTGGGATGCACCAGCACGCCAGCAATGGCGATAGCCAGTGACATATTGGTTTTGAATTTCAGCGCGGCAGACGCAGCCACCATAATGGGCAAAAAGAAGAAGGCACCATCACCTATCACGTTAAGTATGATTAGGGTTGATGAGCCTTTCTCAAATACGCCAGCCATATCCAGTATCATGGCCAGTAGCTTGACCATTGAACCGCCGATAATAGCCGGAATCAGCGGTGACATAGTGCCAACCAGCGCATCCAGAATGCCGGCGCCTACGCTTTTAAGCGTCATTTTGAGTTTTACGGGCGCGGCGCCGTCTGACTGCGGTTCGCCTAATGCCAGCACGGCCTGATAAGCCTTTGCTACCTCATTGCCAATAATCACCTGTAACTGAGTATCGGTATGAACAACGCCCATGATGCCGTCAATGGCTTTCAGGCCGGCAAGGTCAACCAGACGGTCGTCCTTCACCACAAAACGCAGGCGGGTCATGCAATGGGTTACCGCACTGATATTAGTCAGGCCACCCAGCTTACTGACGATAGCCTGTGAAATCTCTGCATAATTTCCTGGCATGATTTTATCTCGTAGGGAAGAGGAAAGTGCGCTCGGGTTTCCGCTCTGGCCGTCGTGTTGTTGTTTTACTTCGCCAGTCAGCCTGCCTTACTCTGCATCTGACCCACGGTGCGGCTAAATAGGAAACCGGTTTCACAAAATCATGAAGAGATTTCGCCTTTTAAACAAGAGTGTAAAATAGACTGATGTTATTTTTGTGATGATAATCACTTTGAGTGGCGAAGCACGCGGCACGACATTAAGGCTAAATATTTCAAATAATGAAAGGCTTAGGTAAACTCCATTTACTCTGAAGATTCTGGCAGCGATAACATGACAACCATTTCACAAGTAGCAAAACGCGCCGGCGTCTCAAAAGCGACAGTTTCGCGGGTGTTGTCAGGTAAGGGTTATGTAGGGCAGGAGAAGCGGGAACGGGTTTTGCTGGCCATTGCGGAGACAGGCTATCGACCTAATCTGCTGGCACGTAATCTGGCAAATAAAAGTACCCAAACCATCGGGCTGGTTGTAACCAACACACTGTACAGTGGCAACATTTTCAGTGAGTTAATGTCTCACTCTGCCAGAATTATGGAGCAGCAAAATCGGCAGTTGATCCTGGCCGATGGCAAACATACCGCTGAGCAGGAGCGCGCTGCCATCCAGTTTCTGCTCGATTTACGTTGCGATGGCGTTATCATCTATCCGCGTTTTCTCAGCATCGACGAGCTGGATGCGATTATTTCGCAGCACAAGCAGCCTGTGCTGGTCATTAATCGTCGTCTGCGAATTAATGACAGCTTCTGTATTTACAGCGATCAGCAGGCAACCAGCCAGAGGGCCGTCAGTTACCTGATTGAACAGGGCCATCGCAATATTGCATTTATTACGGGATCACTGGATTCGCCGACCAGTCAGGAGCGACTTGCGGGCTATAAAACCGCGCTTCACACTCAGGGAATCGCAGCGAATCAGCAGCTAATTGTGCAGGGCAAATGGACGGCGCAAAGTGGGATGCTGGCGGTGAAAACATTGCTGGCGAGCGGACAGCCCTTTAGTGCTATCGTCGCCAGCAATGATGAAATGGCTATCGGGGCGATCAAACAGCTTACAGAAAATAATATTGCTGTACCTGGAACCGTCTCGGTCATTGGCTTTGATGACATTCCGCTGGCCCCTTATATAACGCCTGCGCTCTCCAGTGTTAAATTTCCCGTTACCGATATGATCAATGACACCATTAATCGACTGGTCTTTATGCTGGATGGCGGTGAATTAACGCCGTTTACTCCCTATCAGGGCAGCCTCGTTGTGCGTGATTCCATTACCGGCATCACCTGATGCCTTTACTGTGCTGAGTCGATCGCGACCTGTATTAACCCGATACCTTGCGCCGTGAGTCCGGCCACCACGTCCTGAGAAAGCCCCTTTTCCGTAATGACGTGACCGGGCTGAAAACCGGAAGACAGGGGATAAGGATGGATCTGCCCGAATTTAGAACTATCGGTCAGAACGTAGCTTTCTGCACCTTTAGCCAGCACGGCATCCACGACATCACATCGCAGCATATCCCGGCCGGTGAAGCCGGTTTCCGGGTGCCAGCCATCTGCACCAATAAAGGCCTTATGGAAGTGCATTTGCTGTACGCAATACCGGGTTAAGGGCCCCGTCATTGATTCGCTGCGCTTTTGCAACATGCCGCCCAGAATAATGACTTCACAGGCCGCGTCTTTAAGCAGATGGCCGATATAATGGCTTACGGTGATTAACGTCAAATTTTTGCGGCTGGCCAGCATATGTGACAGCAGGGCGTTGGTGCTGCCGCCTTCGATCAATACAGATTCGCCATCGTTAATCCGCCCGGCTGCATAACGGGCGAGCGCCAGTTTTATCCCATAGCGGGTATGCATTCGCACGCCAACGTCGTCGCTGTCTAATGCCTGAGCCGCACCGTGAACCCGACGTAAAACCCGCTTTTCTTCCAGCAGGTTGAGGTCCTGGCGAATGGTAACCTCCGACACACCGGCCAGCTCAGCCAGTTCGCTGACGGCGACGTTGCCTCGGGTATTAACCAGTTCAATAATTTTCTGCTGACGCGTATTCATCATGGTTCTCTGCTCTGACGTTGAGTCTCGCTGGTTTCAGGCTAAACCCAGTCCACGTTTACCCACCGAATTGAGATCGGCGAGGGTAAACCGGTTCTTCCAGCCGGCCTCGTAATGTTCAGGCGGAAAATCAGCAGGGGAATGACCCTGCTCAAGTGCACTCGCCACCTGATGCGCATAAGCGCGGTTTTTATCACACATTGGCGCCGCGGGAATATACATAACGTTTCCCCATCCCTGTTGATTTTCAACCGGTGCGACCGCATGAATCAGGTCACAGTGCCACCATACCGAATCGCCTGCGGTGATCGCCGGCACGGAGCATAATCCTTTTACCAAATGCGGGTGCCATTTTTCACTAATCGGGAGTACGCGCCCCGGTTTAACACCACATAATTCATCGTCAGCGACATCCGATAACAATGGGCGCAGCAGCACATATGCAATGGCCTCCGGTACGGGAACCACGTGCAGTAAGCCCTGATCCGGCATCATATCGGACAGCGCCGTCCATCCCTGAAACGTCCGGAAAGCCGAGCATTTTGTGGTATCCGGAACATCAAACTCATCCACTTCGCTGCGATGTGCGGCATGCCACGGGTCGTAATGCTCAAGATTGCCGTCAAAAATCGATCGAAAAACGCGTTGGTAAGCGGGCAACAGCCAGCGTTCCAGCGCGCCGGAGTCAGTGTGTGCGCCCAACCCTTTCGAGGTCGTTCCTGGCGGTCGCCGACGAATGCGATCCGGATAGATAAGATTCACGTCCGGATCGAACCATTGCTGGCCCCCGGATTCAAACGTCCACAGGCGATTTAAACATGACTGCACCTGGGCCATTTCAGGACTCTGGCGCGCCTCCATTTGTGCGTGAGACCAGTAAATGGGATAGATTTCAGGGCGGGATGCTTCCAGGCTGCCGAAAAAATTATCGCCCGGGCCGCGGTACTGTGTATCAAACTGATTTTCGTCCAGGTAACGCAGCATGGAGGCATCCCATGCCAGCGCCTGTTCCCGTGGGAAATGCTGCTTAACCACCACACAGCCACGGCGCTTGATGCTTTCTCGGGTTTCAGGCGTCAGCCCTTGCGTGATCTCCTCGGGTGAAATAACCGGCCAGGCGCTGCCGTTTAGCCGCTCTTCCGCTTTTGCGTCGCTTATCGCCTGCTCGGTTCTCTGGCAAACCTGCCTGAATAAGCCTTCAACATCGCCAATCTGCTGACGGATCTGCTGTTTAAACTGGCGGATGGCGGCTGAAATATCCGTGGGTAACGCTGTGTGCTGAAGCTTTACATTCATGACTGCGCCCTTAACAGTGTTTTCATTTTACATATGAAGGTTTATTTCATTTCATTCGAAAGTCAGCACTATGTTTAACAGATTGCTGTTGGTGAAAACCGGAACTGGCGCACAATGTGAGCGAACAGAAGGATTTTTGATGACTGGAATTCTCATTATCCCCTTCAACGAGTAAGCTTAAAAATGAGTGAGCCTGTTCAGGCCGGGAAAAAGGGGGATGACAATGGCAGTAAGGATGATTGCAGTGGATATGGATGGGACGTTTCTGGACGAAAACAAGCAGTACAACGTCCAGCGCTTTTCACGCCAGTACGCCCTGCTAAAGCAAAAAGGTATTCACTTTGTTGTCGCCAGTGGCAATCAATATTATCAGCTACAGCGCTACTTTCCTGACATCAAAAACGACATCGCGTTTGTTGCCGAAAATGGTGCTTGGGTATCAGAAGGCGATGATGAAATTTTTTGTGGTGAGCTGGCAAAGGAAAGCGTGCACCGCGTGTTGGATATCCTGGCAAAAGAGCCGGATATCAGCACTGTCGTTTGTGGACGCAAGGGCGCTTATGTCCATTCTTCAATGCCAGACAGCGTTATTCAGATGCTTAACAATCATTATTACCGACTTGAAAAGCGCGATAATCTTTATGATATCGATGACACCATTTTTAAGTTTTCGCTTAACCTGGCCAACGAAGGCATAGACAGCCTGATGGATCGTCTGCATAACCAGCTCGGTGAAATCGATCATATTATGCACCCCGTATCGAGCGGCTATGGCTTTATTGACCTGATTATTCCAGGCTGTCACAAGGCACATGGTATTGCTTTGCTGCAACAAAAATGGGGCATTAGCGATTGTGAGGTGGTGGCCATCGGCGACAGTGCAAACGATATCGAAATGTTGCGCCAGGCCTGTTTCAGTTTTGCAATGGCCAATGCTGTTGAGTCGGTTTCAGCCGTTGCGCGGTTTAAAACGGAAAGCAATCAGGATGAAGGGGCGCTAAACGTCATTGCCAGAGTGCTGGCGCGCGAATTCCCTTTTGATTAACGCCGCAATGGCGGCTTTTCAATCATGAGCGCGGAAGGGGAGCCTCTTCAAAAACAAACTTAACGTGACGCTGTCACTTATTTTGCCTGCTTCTGATCTTTTCGGACTGTATAAGGTGCTGGCAGGGGATGTCAGTGCCGCGCAAAGAAACCGCATGCAAAGACAGGTTAATGGTAATAGTTACAACATACTTTAAATGATTTTCTTAACACCGTTCGGTTAGATCGACGTCGTCTTTGTCTGGGCAAGAAAATCACGAAAAGCCCGGTCCAGGCCGGGCGGGCAGGCATTATTTATCCGCTTTCTTCTCATCCTCAGCGCCTGACGGCTCCGCTTCAGCAACGGACAGCCAGGGCTTGAGGAGTTGAATATCCAGAATGACGTAAACCATCGTGCTAATAAATAACGAAATCACGCTACCGAATACGCCGCTGGTGGTGAAGGTCAGATAGTTATAGATAATCAACCAGGTCAGGCAAATGAACAGGGAAAGGGCAAGCATAATCGATGAGAGTGAATAGTTGCTGGTGCCGGCGCCTTGTTGGTGCGTCAGTTTAAACAGGTTCCCGAGGGTGTATTTTTCCAGCATCAAAATCGTTTTTTGCCAGTTACGGCGTTGGCGTGAACCTGCGCGAACAATAAACAGATACAGTACGGAGATAAAAAAGCCTGAAAAGGCAATCAGTACCGGAACAGCCTCCAGAGCATACTCAATGCTTTTGTGGCTTGCGCCAGCCGGGCTCAGGTCCAGCGTTAATGAGGCACCCAGTGCGGCATACAGAAAAACGAATAGCGCCAAAAAGGTTATCGTGCGCTTCCAGTCCGCCTCTGCTTCGCGGTTCTGTTGCTGGAGGGCGACGGTAAAGGCGCGTTCGATATGTTCAGCCTGAGGTGAGTGCATTTCAATCGCCTCTACCGTTTCATCCAGCAGGGCAGTGATAAAAGGTTTGTGGTCGTTGTGCAGGGGAATTTTCATGACGTCGATTCTCGTTGAAATTTCCGCTTATTTTAGTCTGCCTGAAGGGAAATGATACCTGCTTAACGTGATTAACCTTGTCAGACTGAGCCACTTAACTCGCAGGTAATGCGCTTTGCGAGCACGGCATGATGTACACTGCTTATGAACTCACCACGAGGAAAGCGATTATGAATGACAAGAAAATGATTTCCATCGATCAGTTCAGTGATGAAGAGCGACTCGCCGTTAATGAAGTTCTTCAAAACCTGATGCAGAAGCACCGTCAACGCACCGGCAAAGAACCTGATGCAAAAAAAGAGAAAGAGTTAAATAGCGAAGCTCGTCAGCAGGTCATGGCCGATAAACTTCTTAATGAAAAGTTAAAAGCAGAAAAAGAAAGTAAAAAACCGCTCAGGAAAAAGAAACCCTCTTCGCTAACGGCCAGTGAAGTCGGCGATTTCAACTGGTCCGCCTCAGTGGCTAAAGGCCGCAGAAGATAAAATAACGCCCAGTCGCGCTAAGGCCTGACGATATAACATGGATCGTTGGGCCATGTGGACCCGGGCAAGTCATCGGCATGAGTCATCTTAACGGCAATAACAAATAAAGGGTAAAAGTCTTAAAAATTAAAGCGCAGGGCGTTTTTTGTGGATAAACTGCGCTAAATATATTGTCAATTACGCGTGCGAATGACCTATTACTCACCTGATGATCATCATCTTAAAATGCGATCCACGCGATTTGTCCGTCGCATGTTTGCCATGCGCCAGCTTGGCACGCTTTTATGTTTTTTGCCGATTGCATCCGTTCTCCTGGAACTGGGGAAAGAACCAGCGATATTGGTATTACTGATTAGCAACGTTCTTATCTGGCCTTATCTGGCATACCGCCTTGCCGTAAAATCACGGGACTCCACCGCGCGGGAGCGTTCAAATTTAACGCTGGATGCCGCATTTGGCGGTATCTGGATTGCGCTGATGGCCGTGAGTCCTATGCCGTCCTTTGTCATCATCGCGGTTTTGATGGCCGACCGTTACGCCGCAGGAGGCTGGCCTCAGCTGCTCTCTGCAGCGCAGGCATTTCTGTTTGCCTTTATCCTGGTATGGACGATTGAAGGCGCGCCGGTTTTGATGGAGTTTAGTACGCGCACAGCGTGGCTTACCCTTCCACTGGCCACATTCTATATGTTGGCACTCAGCGTTGTATCACACAATTTGACGTTGAGCCTGCGTCAGAAGAACCGTGAGCTGGAGAGAATTGCGCTGATGGATCCCGGTCTGGAAATCCCTAATCGTCGTTTGTTCGAACGCCGGCTTGAAAGCGAGCTTTTGCGCACCTTGCGGGGTGACACCAGAGCGTATCTGATACTGATAGATGTCGACCATTTTAAAAACGTTAACGATACATTCGGTCACGAAGCCGGGGATTTTTTGCTGGCTGAAATTTCCGGCCTGTTACGTGACAGCGTAGGTATGAAAGACATTCCGGCACGGTTTGGCGGAGATGAACTTGGCGTTATCATTCGTGATTCGAATGACGTTGACATCATCAGACTGGCCGAATCGCTTCAAAGAAATATTGGGCAATTACGCCTGCCTGCTTCTGTAACGTTCAGGTGTTCCGTCAGTATTGGCATTGCCAGTGCTGATAAAGCCGACTCAATACATGAGTGGCTGCGGCGCGCTGATAAAGCGTTATATGAAGTGAAACGATCAGGGCGGGATGGCCTGAAATTATGGCGGGCCTGATCCCCAGCGGAACAACGCATCGCGGGGTTCGGTAACGTCCACCCGTAGTGCATCACCAGACCGTCATCAATGCCGCCTCCTCTGAGGCGGCATAAGTATCAGATAGCCGGATAGTCGCCAGTGCCTTCAGGCCAGGGCGTGAGCAGGTCAAAGCCCGTCTCGGTGACGGCGACGGTATGCTCCCACTGGGCAGACAGCGAGCGATCTTTTGTAACCACCGTCCAGCCATCAGAAAGCACACTGGTCCCTGCTTTTCCAGCATTGATCATGGGTTCGATGGTAAAAATCATCCCTGCCTGTAAAGGCATTCCTTCGCCCGGCGTGCCGTAGTGAAGAATTTGAGGTTCGGTATGATAAATCTCGCCGACGCCATGACCGCAATATTCCCTAACCACGGAAAAACCCGCGCTCTCAGCAAGGCGCTGAATAGCGGCGCCAATATCGCCCAGTGTCGCGCCCGGGCGAACCGTTTTAATGCCTGCAACCATGGACTGATAGGTAATATCCACCAGCCGTTTTGCACGCACGGATGGCGTCCCCACAAAATACATTCGGCTGGTATCGCCATACCAGCCATCTTTAATAATGGCGACATCGATATTCACAATATCACCTTCTTTTAATGTTTTGGCCGCCGGGATCCCGTGGCAAACAACATGGTTAACGGAAGTACAGGTGGTACGGGTGTAACCGTGATAACCGATATTGGCAGGCGTAACGTTGAGTTCATTGACAATAAAATCATGACAGATATCGTCCAGTTGCTCTGTCGTGATCCCCGGGCGTACATGAGGGGTGATCATCGCCAGCACCTGGGCGGCAGCGTGCCCGGCAGCACGGGCTTTTTCAATCTCTTCTGCAGAATGGATCTTAACGTTCCCCATTACACTTCTCCTTGTGGGGTTAAATCGGCATGATGTAGTACCTGGCGAATATCGGCACCGCCGTTCATTTCGATGCGGATTAATGTTTGAGCAAGCTCGTGTTGTGTCAGCTGGGGATACAGCTCGGCCAGCATGCCCAGTTTTAACCAGTGCTCAGCCTGCGCATTTATTGAGCGGCTCATCGCCTGGCTGGCGATGCGTAAGTTTTCATGCATCAGATCGGATATTTTTACAATGCCCATGTGAAGCCTATATGTAATGTATACGTTTTATATATAGGTTACGCTTTTTGCGGTGACAGTGAAAGCTGAATTAACCGGTCATAAAATGCTTAAAGCGCCATTCTTCCGGTAGCGCGATGAATTTCTAACTTAATGACACAGTCTGAGTGCGTATTTAATCTGTTCTGATCTCGCGCCTTTTATTGGCGTGCCGGGCAGAGTTAGTCTTTGATGTGACCGATCAGCAAAGTCAAACACCATTCTCTGACCGGGTTAAACTTCATAAACCTATGCGGTATTACCCAGGTTAACTTTTCATGTTACTTAGCAGATCATGAACCATAATCTACTGTTGAAAATCTGCGATATTGACGCATCACGCCTGTTCCGTCTTGGCCATCGCGCTGAGGTCTGCAATTCATGGATTGGGTACAATCAGACAGAGATTTGTTTTTGTCTGATTGTTGCTCCTGCTTCAGTTACAGGCCGGTTGCGGATGTCCGTTGACAAGACGCGGTGTGGATTGCGCAGAGTGGCGGTAATGTGCGGGAGGTTTAACGCAGGCGGTGGTATTTTATCCGGGGCTTTACGCCTTAAAACGGCATCATAAAAGGATTACGCGTGTTCACGTTGCACTTAACCACCGGGATTAACCTTATGAGAGCACTCTTCGTCACAGGTCTGATCTTTGCGCTAGCCGCATGCTCCAGCTCAGTGGGTCGCAATGTTGATACAGCAACCGTTCAGAAAATCAGGCCAGGCCTGACAACCCGAGCGGATCTGATCGCGATGTTTGGCCCGCCTGACACGGAATCCCCGTATCCCAACGGACAACAGTTACTGATGTGGAAATACAGTAAAGCCCGAGCGCTGGCTACCTCGGCAGGTGAAACGCTCACGGTACAGACAAAAAATGGCAAAGTGTTTAACTACACCTTCAGTAAAAGCTGACGTTTTATCCCGATATCTCTGCGCACAATAAAAAACGTGATTGTATTGCCAGGTTAACACAATCGCGGATCTGTGCAGGGAGTTAACGTATTCCTCTTCGTTCAGGAGGGATGAGATGAATAAGCCCATCGTGGCAACCGGCACCGGAAAACGTATTCTGAGAATTGTCGGTATCGCCGGTGAGCTTGCCGATGCCATGGATAATATTTCGCTGTCCTTATCAATACAGGCAGGACATTTTTCAGGTCAGTATTGCCGTTAGCCAGATGGATGCTGCCACGCAAACGCACGCTGTATTTGTCGAAGAATCCTCTCCAGTCTCGCAATCTTAATCTGAGCAGATGTACGCTATGGTGAAAACCTCCGCTTAGCGCGCCCGCCCCGTCATTAACGTGTTTCCCGTTGTCTCGTCAGCGATGACGGGGCAACGCCATGTTGCGCTTGCTGCACAGCGCCGCGTAAAGCCCGCCCACATCCTTCGGCGTGTTAAGTGCCGGGCAGTGAACACCTCATTCCCCTCTGAAAATCCCAACGGCAATGCCGGCGTGAAGAAAAACGTCTCTCCTGGCGAATGTCACGGGGAAGGGCAGTGTCTCTGCGTAGCGTCGAGGCGTTAACACAGTCATTGCCGTTTTGCATATTTGCCTTGATTCCTTTTCAGAATCAGCGTAGCGACGTCTTTGTGACTCCAGACTTAACAGGTCTGGAGTCACAGTCGGCAGAAAGGTAGAATCTGCAATACGGCTTTATTATCTGGGAAGGGCAGTGGCTGAAATCAGCATAAATACAAGGTCGCCCCATGTCGGCCATCACGTTATGGTATGGCTGGAGCAGATCAGAAAGGCTTCGCTGTCTGAAGTCGATAATTTTGGTGACGAGGGCACGGTCGAGCAGGTCATTAAGGTCTGGGTAAAGCTGTCATTACTCGTTACGCGTCGCCGTCCTGAAATCGCGATTTCCTCCCTTCTCCGGCATGTCTTACCGAATATTGGCTCACTCCCGCTGAAGAATCTGACGCGATTACGACTAAACAGACTATATAACATACTGATTTCAGAGGGTAAAAAGGAAGAGGCGAGGCGCGTATTCGCGTTGACAAAACAGTTTTTATCCTGGGCAGAAATGCAGGGTTATCTTGAGCATTCCCCTGTTGCTTCAATAAAAAAACGTGACATTGCAGGCCGTGCGGCCTCACCGCGCAGTCGACAGTTGTCGGATGCTGAGATTTGGGTGTTCTGGCATGGGCTGGACAACTGGGCGCTTTCTGAACAGGCCCGTTGGGCACTGCGGCTTTGCCTGGTGAGCGCGCGACGACCAGACGAGATCGTTCAGGCTCGTAAAGCAGAATTTAATTTACAGTCAGGGCTGTGGAAACAAGGTACGCGAAACAAATCGCAACGTGAACATACGTTGCCGGTCTCTTCCCTGATGCGCCTGTGTATCGAGTCATTGTTAAAGGCCAGCGATCCTGCTTCGCCCTGGCTGGTACCGGCACCACGCGATGTGATGCAACCGCTGTCAAAAGGTGCGCTTAATCAGGCTCTGCGACGCATGTTGCGCGCACCGCGCGGCCTGGGACTGGAACATTTTACACCACGAGACCTGCGGCGAACGGCACGCTCAAAGTTATCTGCACTGGACACGCCAAACGACGTGGCAAGAAAAATCATGAATCATGCATTAGAAGGGATAGATCGTGTTTACGATACGCACGACTATGTCGTGCAGATGCGCGCTGCACTGGAAAAGTATTCGGAATCATTACAGGTAATTATCAACAGTGATAGTTACCATTTTCTACATCATCGTTATGAAGGTGAAAGGCTGAAATTAGACAGTTCCTCTGTCATGGTCATGAGCCTTTAACGGGACAGTCAGGCTGTTTCCAATAAAAAAGCGGTGTCCTCATCAACACCGCTTAATTATGTCAGATCAGGAAGTCATCGAGAGAACCGCCTGCATCCAGGGCCTTTTTAATAGGCGATGGTGTACGGCCCTGACCTGTCCATGATTTCTTTTCACCGTTTTCGTCGGTATATTGATATTTAGCCGGGCGCGGAGCACGTTTAGCTTTTGTTTTAGTTTCTGTAGGTAAATCCATCAGCTCAGAAATATCGATGCCGTCATTCATCAGCATTTCTTTATATTTAGCCAGCTTGTCTGCTTTTTCACGCAGCAGGGCTTGCTCAGCTTCTTCTTCTTCACGGCGTTCAGCGACAACGACAGAAAGCTTTTCGAGCATCTCATTTAACACATCAAGCTCAATTTCCCGGGCTTGTGCACGTAAAATACGAAGGTTATTTAATGCTTTGAGCGCATCCATTGATTAATCCTTAAATTACAGCGAATATTTTAAACAGAGCCATTCTACGAAAAATATTCCCAGAAGGAAATATCTCTTCAGTCCGAAATGTACAAATTTGTTACTGTAAAGATTATTACTGACTTTCAGAACCTGAGAAACGGCATAAAGTTTAGGAATACATTGATGTTTTAAACATATTTAAACCGCCTCATGCCAATGAAAGGCGAGCAGGTTCTACACAACATGAATTATAGAATCTCTTTTTTAAGTTAAAAAATCAATGAAAATCAAAACCTAATACCTGGCTATCTTGATTTGTCGTCACGTTGTAAACCTGGAATGATGTGATTTGTCTCGTCAGAGAGAAATGATAACGTATAGTTAATAATAGCCACCCTTAAATAAAAGCTGGTCTGAGCGGACGAAATGCCTTACTAAAAAAACCGCTATTGAGGATAACGTTTTGTTATATGTAAACCCTGATTTTGATGCCAGACATCCCTCGAACCTTCCATAACCCGACCGTTGCAGCTGTTGGCTGCTTTGCAAAGATGAGAAACGGCTTTACCCGATCTGAGAAAAATAGCATTCCGGATTTCGCAATTACACAAACTCGATAAAGCAACCTGTAACCTGTGCCAGGCTTCATGCCAGGCTGAACGTTTTCTCTGTCAACCCAACGGCCATAAGTCTGTATTATCTGAACATAAGCGAAGCGTCAATAAGGGCAATAACGTTCACATCACCGTTGTCAATAACAGCCTTTACCCATTTTTTCCATATTGTTTAAACCTGCAGTTCACCTGTCTCAGATAATGACCGCATTATATATAAGGAAAAA
Organism: Pantoea sp. nfd-35; assembly: GCF_056892255.1. Taxonomy (NCBI): domain Bacteria; kingdom Pseudomonadati; phylum Pseudomonadota; class Gammaproteobacteria; order Enterobacterales; family Erwiniaceae; genus Pantoea; species Pantoea sp. nfd-35. The sequence goes on along the minus strand of NZ_CP122404.1, from coordinate 94,193 downwards.
AGACATAAGCGAGTGTGAGAAATAATTCTGTTCACACAGGGGTAAAACGGATGGCTCAAAAATATCCAGGCCAGCTAATTTCAGCGTTACGTCACGCGCTCGGGTTCAGAAGTACTGTGCCCGACTTGCGCTAAAACATCTGCATTATCAACAGAATACACACATCGGCTTTTCTGACGCTTTTAAAGATAAATGTTAACAATAACTTGCAATGATAATCTAAATGAGTATATTTCTCATTTGTTTTTACATGTTGTTGTTTTTGTCCTTATTCCTGATGGCCAGCCCGCACGGTAGTTAACTGGGACTGATGCAGGGCAGTGGCAGCTAAAAAAAAGAAAACGAGGCGTTAGAATGTTTCTGAATATCCCCCTCCTGAACAGGGATCGCGTGAAGCCCACTTTTCCTCTGGTTCCCTCACGCTTATCACTTTTGGCAACCCTTGTGGCAGGCGTATCTTCACATAATGCGTTTGCAGAGACGCCATCGGATGTGAATACGAGCAACCCGACGCTTATCGTTACTGCGGCTGAACAGCCGGTTTCCGAAAATACTTCCTCGGACTACAGCGTACCTGTTACCCGCGCGGGCAATAAGTTACTTTCGACCGTGCGCGATATTCCTCAGTCTGTAAGCATCATCAGCGCGCAGCGCATGAAAGACCAACAGCTACAGTCGTTAAATGATGTTCTGGACAACACCACGGCTATTCAGACCAGCACAGCGGATATGGATCGTAAGACCTATTATTCTCGCGGGTTTTTAATCGACAATTACCTGATTGACGGTATTCCTACTGTATTCGAAGAACGCTGGAATTTGGGTGATGCACAGACGGATAGCGCATTATATGAACGCATTGAAGTGGTCAGGGGTGCAAACGGGTTATTGACCGGTGCCGGTAATCCTTCCGCTGCCGTTAATATGGTACGTAAACATGCCGACAGTCATCAGCCAGAAGGCGAGATATCCGCCAGCTATGGCAGCTGGAATAAACAGCGTTACGTTATGGATGTGCAGTCCCCGTTGAATGCTGCAGGAAATGTTCGAGGCAGGGTGATTGCGGGTTATCAGGATAATAATAGCTTTATTGAGCGTTATGGTGCTGAAAAGAAATTTGTTTATGGGGTGATTGATGCCGATCTCAATGACGCCACCACATTATCTGCAGGCTATGAATTTCAGCAGCTGAATACTGACAGCCCAATGTGGGGCGGTTTACCGCGTTGGTACACAGACGGTAGTAAAACCCATTTTCGTCGCGGCTTTAATACCGCCCCTGACTGGACTTACAACGATAAAGAGAGCAGAAAACTTTTTGCCCGGCTCAAACACACTTTTGCAAGTGGATGGCAATGGACCCTTAACGGCACCCATGATCGGTCAACGCTTAACAGCAAAATGATGTATATCGCCGGCTATTTTGACAAAAATACGGGTGCAGGCGTTTCTCCCTATGCGGATTATCCTGTCGTTGCGGGCACGGGATATAATGCAGCCAAACGTCAAGTCGATGCTGTGGATACTTTTGCCAGTGGCCCTTATCAACTCTTCGGGCGCACCCATGAATTAATGGTCGGTGTTAGCTACAGCAAACAAAAAAACACTTACTACGGTACTTTTGCGAATATCTCGCCAGAAGAATTGGGGAATTTTAACCTTTTTGACGGCCAGTTCCCGGAAACGGATTGGGCGGCGCGCACCCTGTCCCAGCAGGATATTACCCGACAAAGCTCGGGCTACCTTGCCACCCGTATTTCACTGGCGGATCCGTTAAATCTGATACTGGGCGCACGTTACACCCGTTGGAGCAAAAATACACTGACCAACGATATGGAAAAAAATAACATCACGCCTTATGCGGGTCTGATTTATGACATTGATGAGAACTGGTCAACGTACGCCAGCTATACTTCCGTGTTTCAACCGCAGTCATATCGTGATCTCTCAGGTGCCTATCTGGCGCCGGTTATTGGTAAGAACTACGAAGCCGGCGTTAAATCTGACTGGTTCGACAGCCGCTTGACCACGTCAGTCTCGGTCTTTCGGGCTGAGCTGGATAATGTGGCACAGACCACCGGTCGCATTATTCCGGGTACCACCGAGTCAGCGTATGAAGGCAAAAATGGCACGGTAAGCCGAGGAATTGAATTCGAAATTAACGGCGCAATCACAGATAACTGGCAGATGACCCTGGGAGGCACGCGTTATATTGCCGAACAGCGTGATGGCACGGCGGTAAAACCCGACTTACCGCGAACGCAGTTAAACGTCTTTACGCGCTACCGTTTACCCATGTTCCCTGATCTGACTGTGGGTGGCGGAGTGAAATGGCAAACGCACGTCTGGAGCGATAATTCGGCACCGGAAGGAAACGGAACGTGGCGTGCTGAGCAGGGCAGCTATGCGTTAGTCAATTTATTTAGCCGCTACCAGGTGACGAAAAATTTTGCTGTTCAGGGGAATATTAATAATCTCTTTGATAAAACCTATGACACGAATGTTGCGGGGGACATCGTTTACGGTGAACCCCGCAACGTCTCTGTGACTGCCAGCTACCGTTTCTGAAGACGCGGACTTTCACCAGTGAGCGCCTCACCCGGGGCGCTTGCTTCCCCTGCTTTTTCCCCTTCGGCCCGGCGCAAATCGCTGATCCATCACGTTTTGACGTAATTGCCAGGCCAGAAAGTCAGGGATTTGCGCTACACTGACCAGCGTTAATCCTCCATTCTGCCGCTATGATAGCGCTGTCTGAGGCAAACTAATTCACCTGGAAGAAGTATGAAAATCAGATTCCTTTCGGCTAATGAGCAAAAACTGGCGGAGGTGCGTGAAATCCTGGAGCCAGTGGGCGTCGAAGTCTTGCCGATCGCTCGTCGTATTGAAGAAATTCAAACAGAGAATGAGCTGGATTTGGTGCGGGACAAACTCACAAAAGCCTTCTCAATTATTGGGCGTCCTCTCTTCGTTGAGCATACCGGACTTTATCTCGATGGGCTGAATGGCCTGCCTGCGGGGCTGACGCGCATATTCTGGAACCGGCTGGATGCCGATCGTTTTGCCTCCCTCGTTAATGGCCTCGATAGCCAGGGCGTCACGGCCAAAACCGTACTGGGCTATTGTGACGGGCGCAAAATGTATCAGTTTTACGGCGAATTACGTGGCACTATTGCCTCAAAACCGGCGGGCCCGCGTGGTTTTCAGTGGGACTGCGTGTTTATTCCTGAAGGCTACGATCAAACCTTCGCTGAGATGGGCGACAAGAAAAATGAAATCTCAAACCGTCGCATTGCACTGGACCGCTTCGCGTCCTTCTTAAAAACAGCACGAGGCGTGGCATGAAACCTGAACTCAAGCGGGCTTATGACTCCGGTAAGCTGATACTCTTTGCCGGTGCAGGCCTGTCCCGCAATCTTGGCCTGCCAGAATGGCATGAGCTCATTGCCCATCTGGCCAACGAGCTGGGGTACGATCCCAAAATTTTTAATACCTATGGTACGCACCTTTCCCTGGCCGAATACTATAAGCAAAAAAAAGGATCGCTAGGGCCGTTGAGAAGCTGGATGGATCGCGAATGGCATCGGCCGGATATTGATGTTCGTAGCTCTGAAATTCACACCATGATCACGCAGGGCAACTTTTCGCGTATCTATACCACCAATTATGACCGCTGGCTGGAAGCGGCACATGAGGCGCACGGTGTGCCTTACTCAAAAGTCGCGAATGCGGCCGATCTGGTGTCATTAACTGAAGACAAGCGCCACATCATTAAACTGCACGGCGACTTTGATGATGATACCTCCATCGTTTTAGATGAAAGCAGTTACTTTGAGCGCCTCTATTTTGATTCGCCGCTGGATATCAAACTGACCCATGATGTCATGGGGAATTCGGTGTTGTTCGTGGGCTACAGCATCAGTGACTTTAATATTCGTCTGCTGTTTTATCGCCTGACCAAAATGTGGGGGCGCACGGGCCTGGCCACTGCGCGCCCCAAGTCGTACCTTTTCACTAACCGCAATAACCCGGTGGCAAAAGAAGTGCTGGGTCAGTGGGGCATTGAAATGATCGTCTCTGAAGAAGACGATCCTCGAAAAGCCCTGGCCGATTTTATGCAAGCGCTTCTGGCGTGATGCGCGGGGCGGGGCTGACCACGTCGTTGTAAAATCTGAACCGCATGTCAGGTTTATCGGGCGTGGTGATTCTTCTCTGGAAAATGCGGATTACTGTGGTATGCTGTATAAATACACAGTACCTGAGGGCAAAACTATGGCTGTTGAGACAAAATTTGTAGTGGTCAGAAAAGGTGAAGAGAAGATGACATTTGCCAACAAAAAAGAGGCTGATGCCTACGACAAAATGCTGGATATGGCGGAAGCGTTCACCGACTGGTTGCTGACTCATCAGGCGGAGATGGATGAATCTCAGGCTGAAACACTCGGCCTGTTGCTGGCAGAACAAAAAGACGCCGTGCAGCACATTCTTCGCACCAGTAAACTGCCTCAGTCAACCTCAGGCGGTAGCGCCCCTGAAGCGACGGATGCTGATCATGCGCCGCAAAGTGACAAGAAAGTCCGCGCCGTCAAAGCCGCCTGACCGGGTTATGCTGGAAGCCTGCTTCCAGCATAACCACTCTCGTTTCCTGTCTTTTATCCGTCAATGACCGACTCAGCGTGGGTCTTTTGATCCTTCTCAGCGAATCAAATGCGTTACGGCAAAAGCATAGTGATGAAGGTATCTGGCCATGCACGTCATGCAAAGTACATAACCATGAAACCAGCCTGATTTGTTTAGCATGAATGGGTTCCCGGTTCAGTTATGCCTGGTTAGAAGAGGGCACAGACTGCCATTTAATCCCCGTCTATATATTGTTTCATATCAATACTATTCAGATCAGTAACGGATTCCTGCGTATTATTATGGCCATGTTCAGGTCAGATCGGTCCGATCGCCTCGGGTCGTCGGATGGGAAATAACTAAAAAAGTGACACTGTCATTTCCGTCGTTACGTGCCTGATGTTTCGCACCCGGTGAGATCTCAATGCCTTGCTGCGCCTGCAGGAGATGCACGATGCCCTCAATTTCCATCGTCAGCTCTCCCTCTAAAACAAAAAAGAACTGGCGAGACTGAACGTGAAAGTGTCGGGTTTCAGCAGTCGCAGGCGGCATATGTTCATGAATAATGCTTAAATCCTGGCGTTTCAGCAGATGCCAACCATCACAGTTATTTCCCCAAACATAATGTTCTGCGTTGTCTTTCGAAATCATAAATCCTCTTTTTGCCCGCAACGGATAATGTGAGCCGATTCTGGCTTTGATTCATCTTATTAAAGTTAAATTCTGGCGCGCCGATAGTTATTCCAGGGACATGAAAGATTGTATCTGACAGGGTGGTCAATTTAGCCGGTGTATTCCAGGGGAATCAATATGACCACTCAACCCATTAAAAAAACCATGAGTACCCGCACGCAGATGCTTCTTGCGGGCGGCCTGACGATTACGCTTGGGTTTACCGTGACGATTGGTGTTCTGAGCTGAAATTCGGATAATGAATTAACTTATTGATTTAATTAATTTTAAATTTCTTCTGCAAAATCCCAGCAAAACTCTTCTGCAAAACTGGCCACTAAATAGCCACAACCTTCCAATCCTTACCGCGATCATTATTGTATTCATCTGTCATTTTGCTGCTCTTGTGGCCCAGCAGTGTTTGCGTATCCACTCCCTGTGCACGATATAACCGTTCTGACAAGGAGCGCTGCTCGTGAAATGTGGGCGGGGTGCCGTCATTCCAGCTTAAATCCGTCCGACTGCGTGCCGTTTTGAAACCCATGGTGATGGTATCAGTGGCGAGCGGTCCTCCACGTTCACTACCTGCTATGCTGTGGTGATGATGTAAAAGCCATGGGCTAAGTATCGAATCCCTGCACTCTGCTATCACATCCCTCAGGGACATTCCCAGCGAAGCGCAATTGAGAGAGAGTGGGATCGCAACCTTGGCGCCAGTTTTTATTTGTTCGATATGTAAGGCGTCATCCCATATATCAGCAAATTTCATTTTCGCGATATCACCCAGCCGCTGACCAGTGACAAGAGCCAGAAGCATTGAACGTGAGTTCCAGGGTTGCATTTTGACGGCCTCGGCATAAATCATTTTCCACTCATCAAATGAAAGCCTCTGGCGAGTGACTTTAGCCCGTGGTTTTTTGGTGGCCAGTGCAGGGTTGAAGCCCGGAGGCACTTCGCCAGCGTGTTGGGCCTCTTTGAAAACATCAACTAAAACCGTTCGCGTCATCTGCGCCATTCGCGGAACGCCGCGCGCGGTGAGTGAGTCGATAATTGCTGCCACGTCACGCGTACCCGTTTCCGCAAGGGGCTTTATACCCAAATGCTCAACCAGTAATTTCAGGGCGGACTCGCGGCCTTTGACCGTGCTTTCCTTGATTTCCCCCGAAGCAATTTTTTCGGCCTGGATCGTTTTATAGCGAGTAACCCAGCTTTGGGTTGTTATGCTCTGATTAACCCCGCGTGCAATTTCCTCCCTGGCACGCAGTAAATTTGCCAATTGATTTTCGGTAAGACGCCTGTTGGCCTCGGCGGCAATCTCCTTTGCCGCCTCCTCATCAGTACCCAGACCGTGAAACTTTCCTGTGACCGGGTGCTTATAGCGCCAGTAAACGCGCTTCGTTCTGGCATCCGTGAAACACGACAGCCCAGGAATAGTTACGTTGTATTTACGTGGACGAGCCATCTTCCAGAATCCTTTTCAGCCTTTTGTCATCTGATTTTTTTACCACTGGTTTGGTGGTGAGTCCGATAAAACGGGCGTTACGCTCGACGCGCCAGCAACGGCCGGCCTTCACTGGCTGCGGCGATATCATGCCATTCTTGGCATATCGCAGGAGAGAGGGCAGGCTCGGCACCGGGTCGTCAAATTCTTCCTTAGCCCAGTCCTGGAGTTTTATTGTCCGGCTCATTTTGCCTCCTTACGGGCGAGAGTTGAACGCGTAATGCCCGCCGCGCTGGGATAACCCTCCGCTATGAATTCTGCCAGCGTCAGGCCAAAACCGGCCGCGCAACGTTCACAGGTTTCCAACTTTGGGGAATTGGTTTTCATCGCATCCTGAAGCGTCGATTTTGAAATGGCAGCCTGTTCTGAAAACTGACTCAGATAGAGCCCGCGGCGGCGGCACAGCTTGCGCACCGCAAGACTTAGTGAAAACTTTGCTTTCATTTCGCACCTTCCTTTAAAAATAAAATCCAGTGAGTTTTGTCACCTTTGCCGGTGCGCTGCCAGATGGTTGGCTTTTGCTCCGTGAGCGCTAATACGTGGCTGACAGGTATCTGCGTTTCGTTCCATTTAAATATCAGTGTGCCGTGTGGCCGCAACACGCGAAACGCTTCGCTGAAACCGGCACGAATGTCCTCGCGCCATGTTTCCTTATTAAGCGCTCCATATTTCTTACGCATCCAACCGTTCTCACCAGCGCGCGCAAGGTGAGGTGGATCAAATACAACCTGCGCAAAACAATCATCAGGGAAAGGCAGTGAGCGGAAATCAGCGATGATATCCGGGGCAATGTGTAAAGCCCTGCTGTCGCACAGCACATGCGATTCCTGACGAATGTCGGCGAAGATGGCGCGGCTGTCGTTTTTATCAAACCAGAACATTTTTGATCCACAGCACATATCAAGGATTGGTTGTTCCATTAATCCCTCCCTCGTCCGGCTTTACGCTCGATTTCTTCCAACAGTATTTTTGCCATGCAGTGCACGATATTTTCACGCGGCCAGAATTCCATGAGGCGCTTAAGGTGCCGAGGATCCCGCGCTAACTGATCGTTGTGTGCGATCATTACTTCGGTGGCGGTGACGTGTCTCATTGCTTTATCTCCGCTTTGGCTAAGGCGCTGTTAAGCACCTGCATAAATTCTTTACGGGGTGACGTACGCCACTCCCAGATTTTTTCGTCACGCTGAATCCAGTTGGCGGGCGAGGCCACAAAGCTGGCCGCCTCAGCCAGCACAGCGCTGCGCTGCTGCTCTTTTTCGAATGCTTCCAACAGGAGTGTCAAAAGCTCCGCCTGTGGCGCTGGCAGACTTTCCAGCAGATTTCGCGCGCTTTGCTTTAGGTGACTTACGTTCGTCATTGGCTTTAACCTCAATCACTTTTACTGGTACCGGACGCGGGGCATTTATGCCGTTACGGATGTTGGCGCGGCGGCGCATTCCCCATACGATCAGCGCAGTGTGATCGCATCCATCGTCGGGCTTAAAACGCCTGGCAAATTTAAGGCCGCTGAATTCGTTGCTCATGTCTGTTTCCTTAACCGGCCCCGAAGGGCCGACGAGTTATGCGGCGTATTCGGGTTTCATGTCGGCCAGGGTGACGCTGTACTGTTCTTCCAGTTCGGCGCCCAGATGGCGCTTGCTGGTTGTGTAAAGGCGTTCCAGCGCGGCGAATGCGTCACTGGCACCATCAGCGCCAGGTTTCGGCAATTCGTTTATTGCCTGATTGAGTTTTTCGATAGCGGTTAACTGGTGGTACCGGGCAACGGCGCGATTTTTTAATTCGACAAACAGCGCGGTACCGAGGCTGGATTTTGCTTTATCGATTTCACCGCGCAGGGTCTGAACGACTGCCGGATCATCTGCGTTGATGATGGCCTGACGAAATTTTTCGGCTATGTCCGCCGTGTTGGTCGTGGGCTGGGTGTCGGCCTGCACTGGCTCTGCTGCGGCATTTTCCGATGATGCTGCCGAAGTAAGCCCGGCCAGATTTACGCGTGATTCCGGCGCGTCGAATACTTCACGCTCCTGTCGTTCTTCCGTTTCGTCAGGCGTGTACACCCCTAAAATCACATCAGGGCAGTAGAGACGCGCCCAGCGCTTAGTTGCGAGGTAGGCCAGTTGCTGGCGTGGATCGCTAGCCCACAATGTTGAGTTGCGCACCTGCGCCTGTGACAGCAATATAGTCAGTTCGCGGGGCTCGTTTTCATTTTTGAGCGTCGCCCAGACCTTTACCCCAATGCCAGCCTCATCTTTCAGACTCCAGGCCGGAGCAATATATTTGTTGCCCTTGGAACTGGTCTTTTCTTCAAAGCGGCCAATGACGTTTTCCCACGGGCCAAACCAATCGAAGTGAAGCCGGTCTTTTGTTGGCGACATGGTATTGATCACAGCGTTGACCAGTTGAGCCTCATAGCCCAGGGTGCCGCTGACAATATGGGTTTTCTGAGCGACGGCGAACGGGTCAAGGCCCCAGCGCGCGGCCTGCATGACAACTGCCATGCACGCTTCTGGTTTGCCCCTGAAATGTGACGGCACAAACTCCCCACTGGCCGCCATGACGGTGGCAAGAGACTGCATGCGGTTAAATAAATCACCGTTGGTCAGAATCGAAATGTTATCGATTTTCTGATTCTTATTTTCTGAGGCTACGATTTCGGTAGTCATAATCTGGTTTCCTTAAACGGGGCGCAGCATTTCAAGACGGCGCAAATCAAAATCATTCAGTTCATCGGTGTAATCGTCGGTAATCGGCGCAGGCCAGATACCGGTGTCATACGCGCGGGCGATAGCTGACATGGTGCGGTGATATTCAAGCGAGCCCAGTTCAAGCAAATCCTGTGACGCCTCAATAACCGCTACCCAGTGGTAGCCAGGGTCTTTGTTGACGAATATCCAGAAGAACTGATCGAAGCCAGCAACCTCGGAATACATCGCCGCGCTGAGGTGGTAATCGCGTTCTGTGATTTCGCGGTGCAGGCGGGCGCGTAGGTAGTCCTGCTTGATCCGGCCCATGCTGGTGGTTTTCAGGTCAGCAGCAATGCGCATACCGTCGATTTCCAGTTCAATATCCGGACGTACGCGCACCTCTAAACCGGTTTCGTCATCCATACCGAAGTAACTCACCTCGTTAACACGTGACGGGTGGTTAAGCAGGTTGGATACGGACGGGTGCGCATAAACGGCGTTGTTTAGTGCCTGTAAGAGCGTGAAATCCGTATCACCGACAATCCATTTCCCCTCAGCGCCTTTGCGCCAGTTCTCGCTAAACTCATCAGCGAAAATTGCGTCAGGCTTGATTTCACGAACCACAGCAGCCAGCGCATCTTTGCTGCCGCTGACGTTGTAGGGCTGCTTTTTGGCGCGTTCTTCTGCGACAAAATCAGGCGCAATGATGGCAAGCTGATCTAACAAGCTATCGCGGCTGCCAGTGGTTTTGAGTGGCTGCGGTAACGTGGCGTTAAACTCCTTGATGCAGGCTTTCATAGCCGCCGCCGTATGCTTTTCCGTTTCCGGGATGCGGCGGAATTCGTCAGGCAGGTTCTGATAAAGCGTTGCCGTTTCTTCTGCGTTGGCGCTCAGTGATAAAGGCGCAGGCAGCTTTTCGTTATGTGCCTCAATCATTTTTTTAATTGCATCGGGATCCACCAGTGCCGGTAACGCGGCGTTGTAATCCTCGATGATTTTTTTCATTTCGCTGGTGGTGGAAATGGCCCCTTCTGGCAGCCCAGGGTAAACAACAAAATCCTCAGCGAATTTTTCTGGCTCCAGCGTCAGGGCGTGCAGTTCGGTACCGAAACGCAGCGGCTTTGTTTCTTCGCGCTGTATGGTTTTTTCAACGTGGCGACCGTGGAAATACATCAGGCTGATCCGCGCATCTTTAACCATGCTGCTGCTGATACCGCTGGCGGCGTGGTAAGCCTCGTTAGGGATGTTTTCATAACGGCCAGGCTCAAACACGGCGGGGAAAGCTTCAGCCACATCAGCGACTTCCGGCACCACTTCCGTTTTTTCACCCTGATTTGAGGCGGTTTCTGCTGGCACTTCTGTTACCGGTTCTGTCACTGGCGCAGGCGTTTCCACCTGCGGCGCGGCGGTTTCACCCAGCAGGGCAGTAACATCGAATATGCCGTTACCCATATTTTTAATAGGCTCGTCAGCCACTGGCGCCGCCGTTGTTGCAGGTACAGACTCTGGCTCGGGTGTACTGGCTTTAGTCGTACTGTGAGCAGCAGCAAGCGTTTGCTGTGAAGGGTTGGCATGGTCTGTTTCAGCCAGAGTTGAATTGATGTAGTACTGCAATTCGCCCGGGATATGGTGAATGTTTTCAGGCGCAGAGCGGATAAGCGCAAAGACAGCCGCACGTGAATTATCAAGGATGCCTGGCGTGTTGCTCAGGGCGCGATTCCATGCCGCCCAGGTCTCATGACGTTCGGCGACCATTTCCTTAGCCCTGCGGAAAATCGGCGTAGGGATTTCGTAAATGTCGAAATCAGACGGGAACAGGGCGCAGGCAATTTCGATACCCAGCGTTTGCAGGGTATGTTCATAGTCCGGATTGCGATCAGTTTTGATACCGCCGCCCGCGGTGGCGCCGCTGGCGGTTTTCTCTGTCACAGTGGTGGTTGCCACGGTTTGAGATTTGCCAGCGATACGGGCAGCCCATTTCGCCGTAACGTCACTGCGGCGACTGTGATTACCCTGGGCGCGGGCCGAGGCATCATTGTGCGCGTCCAGCCATTCGCCAGTGAATTTCAGCAGGTCAGAAACCTGCGGAACGGCGGTACCGGGCATCCACACGGATTTAGCCGCTTCAACCCATTCTGCAACCGTTAACCGGTAGGCGTGCTGCAACTGCATCACTTGGGTATTGCGCGCCACCAGTAGCAGGTTTTGCGGGTAAGATTCGTCGGTATCCATCGCGAGCGCAGTTACCGTGGCTAAATCCTCTCTGGTGTATTCGCGTTGGGTACCAAAAATCCATGCGCCGATAACAGCCTGTTCAACGGTCAAATCTTCAAGGGAAATAATGCCGGCCTGCGTGGTTTCAGTCTCAACGACAGGATCAACCGTTGCTGGTGCAGCGGGTTCAACCGCGGTTGAGCCTTCGACGCCGGGAATTTTTTCCCAGTTCATTTTGTCGCTGGCAAGCTGGTAGCGCTCACACCAGGCGGAATCAAGCACACCCTCTGGCGGCAGATCGTCAACCACATGGAAATTGGTCACGGCAGGAGAAAAGAAATCTTCCTCACTGAGTCCGGCATCTTCCATAGCGTTGGCTGCATCACGAATGACGCGGTTTTCACTGGCGCGCGTCTCCCAGAAAACGTGATCTTTCTGGCCTGCTTTTTTCTTGGCGCGCAGGTATACGAAGAAAGGTTTAAGTGCAGTCATGGCCGGTTCCTCAGTGTCTTACAGCGGCAGAGATAATTGCGGACATAACGACAGCAGCCGGATTTTCATCAGAGGCGATTTGAACTGCGTCAACGTCCAGGTTAGTTCTCCAGGCGAACAGGGTGCGAAGGGCGCAGGTAGGGTAATGCTCATTACTTATACGGCCAGCAGAATTGAAAGCTGTTGCGCTGTCATCGATTTTATTAATGCTGATATAACCAATGATTTCACCGGCAGCAGAAATACAGTCAATACGCTGTTCATCTGAATAAAAAACACAGCTAGGTTTTATTCCGACTGCAAAGTTAAGACACATAATTCATTTTCCTTTTCTGATTTCAGAATGTGGATTTCCCTGACGCATGCGCCACGGGATATATTTGTGCTGAGATTTAGTTAACCTGCGGTTGCCCGCGTTTATTTAAAACGACTTCAATTTTTTCACTGGTAATACGGACACTTTCAAAAACAGACCGTGCATAAAGCCCTTTATCGACGTTGGCAGACGCCAGCCATGATTTACCGTTGTGACGGATCAGCGTGCCCGGAAGCACATCACGGCGGGGCAATAAAGCGGTACCGTACATGGTGATCTCCTTACCCTAACTCGCTTGTTGTGGTGCGATTAAAAATTACAAGATAGTTTGTTTCGTGTAAACAATAAAAATTGTAAAAACAGGCGTTGAAAACCTACTTTCTTGTTTTTGAAAGGTATTTATTTTTGTATTTTCTTGTTGGATGGGCGAAAAAAAACCGACCCATTAGAGTCGGTTTGTTTGTAACTATCAGCGTCTGTGGTTTTTTCTGCTTATTCGGTGCTCAACCATTGTACCAATTATGCTCAACTTGCCTGTTTCTGAACGTAAAGTCGGGAAGTCGTCATTTAAGGGAACTAACTCGTAAATATCGTTTCCGTGCGAGTCCACCCCGGTTGGCCTGAATTTTTTAAAAACTGTCTGGTTCTTTATGCCATCAAGAGCAACGACAAAATCACCGGGTACAGGATAAACCTCTGGATCCACGATAATTTTATCCCCAGCATTGAATTTTGGTGCCATCGAATCACCTTCGATTATCAATGCAAATGCGTTGTTTGATACGTCATCATCAACAAGCAGGTAACTCATTCCGCCGTCATAACTCCGGTATTCCTGGCTTTCTGTCCATAACCCCGCTTGAACGTAGCTGAGGATCGGGATGCGCTTACTTCCTAATTCAGCGGGGGCAACGTTCGTGCCTAATTTGGTACCAGTTATTAACCAATCAATTTCGCAACCTAGCGCTCTCGCCAGTTCAGGCAGGTAGCGCGGTCTTTTAGTTTTCCCGTTCTCCAACTGCTCGATAGCTTGCTGGGACGTACCCACTCTTTCAGCAAGCTCAGCTTGAGTTAGCCCTAACTCGCTTCGCTTAGATTGGACGCGTTTCGCGATAGTTGTCATCAGAACACCTCATTCATGGGAACGGGATGTTTACAAGAAAAGCTGTATTTGACAAACAAGGTAACTTGTAATTAATATACAAGAAAATTTGTCAAGGGAGGCTGTATGCAAACAATCTCGGATCGCCTCAAACAAAGACGAATGGAGCTAAACCTTACCCAAACTGAACTAGCAGTTAAGGCAGGGGTTAAACAGCAGTCTATCCAACAGATTGAAGCTGGTTTAACAAAGCGCCCACGTTTTCTGTTTGAAATAGCAAATGCACTTCAATGTGATGCAAGTTGGCTTCAATACGGCACCAATCAAAATAGTGCGGCGTAGTTATATTTCTGGCCTCACTGAATCATTAATCAATGTCGGCATGCATTCGCATGACGCCCAATTCATAAAGGAATTATCAATCATGGAGTCTGCAAATAAACGCAAAAAAGCAAAGCGTATTGAAAGCCAGTTATTAAGCCGTCTTGCAGTTAATGGACAGGGAAAATTTGCCCGGTTTATTGGCATGGATGACGCGGCAGTAACGCGCATGAAGTATGCGATTGGAAATCAGAAGCACAGTTTTTTTGAATTAATGAGTCTGGCGCTAGTTTTCATGGAAATCCATTTTCCAGAATCACAACTGGAGGAGCGCTTAGAAAGGTTAGAGCGGCTTTTTGGACGAAAAAAATCCCCGGCTGCCACCGAGGATTCTTCTCAAATCACAATTGATTTTTAGTATCAACAAGCAGAGGTGAGTATGCCAGGAATTACTGGTTATGTAAACAGTGAAAGGGGGAAGCCGTGACTACTGCCAAACTCTTTGACTTCAACACCGCGCGCCAGCGCAGGAGCAACCGGATGGAGAACCAGAAACACGGATTCATCCCGTTGTACCGTAGCATTCTCAAAAAGCCGTGGGCCAAAGATGTTTATCTCAGAACGCTATGGGATAACCTGCTTTTTGCTGCCCAGAGACAGCCATACACGGCCCGATTTAAAGGGCGCGAATGGCATCTGAGTGCCGGACAATTGGTGACGACCGCAGCGGATTTAGGGCTGGGATTATGTGATCGCAATGGTCAGCCGGTCAGCAGGGATGCAGTCGTGCGAATGCTCAAAGTTTTCGAGCGTGAAGGCATGATTTCCATGGAAGGCGAGAAGCAAAAAGGCACTGTGATAACCATCACGAATTACGCTGAATATGCTCAAAAAACAGACGATTTACCCGCACATGAAGCCGCACATACAGCCGCACATGACAAAGCCAGTAACGGCGCGGGTTCGGAGGGTATGGCCGCACATGAAGCCGCACAAACACCCGCACAACATGAACAACAATATATAAACAACAATATTAAAAGATCTTCGTTTGAGAATTCTGACGAATCCCCAAACTCACCCTATGAAAATGATTTTCCTGTTAAGCCAGATACAGCGATCAGCTCACCCAAAGGCAACAAGTGGGGCTCACATGACGACCTGTATTGCGCCGAGTGGATCGCGGGCCTTGTCGCGTCAATCCGTCCGGCAGTGCGCAAGCCAAATCTCACAACCTGGGCCAATGACGTTCGCCTGATGCGTGAAATTGACGGGCGCACACACCGCGAGATATGCGAACTGTTCAAATGGGCAAGCCGTGACGCGTTCTGGTGCTCAAACATTCTTTCGCCGGCCAAACTGCGCGCTAAGTGGGACACGCTCAGTCTCCAGCGTGACGCCACGCCACGAAGGGCCGCAGCGCCAGCGCTGGACTACAACAACACCGACTGGATCCACGGGGTGATCGAATGAAAAGCATTGCTGAACAGATGGTTAACCTTGACCGTGAAAATATGAAACGTGTTGCTAACGGTCTGGCGGAAATACAGGACGATGCGCCGCAGCAGGCAGAGCAGGTTGCCGAAATTTTTAACACGCTCTTTGGTCAGTTGCGTGCGGCTTTCCCGGCTGCCATGGCAAATCTGCGCACCCAGGAGGAATTAAACGAATTCCGGCGCCAGTGGCTTTTGTCATTCCGCGAGAACGGGATCACCACAATGGCACAGGTCAACGCTGGCATGCGGGCAGCCCGTAAACAGGAAAAACCCTTCCTGCCGTCGCCTGGTCAGTTCGTCGCGTGGTGCCGTGATGGCAAAGGCGCATTAGGGATCACCGCCGCTGAGGTGCTTAAAGAATTCTGGCACTGGCGCAGGACGGTTTTCCGGTACCCAACCAGCGAACAATATCCGTGGACACAGGCGGTTATGTATCACATCTGCCTGGAATTACGGCGCCGCAGCAATGACCGCCAGCTTACCGAACCTGAACTGCTGGCCGAGGCTAAAAAGCTGATTCAGTACTGGGATGACCGCGTTACTGAGGGCAAGCCAGTGCCACCCGTTCGCAAGGCTTTATCAGCGCCAGCACAGGACAGCGGCCCAACGCCTGCCGAAATCCTCAAGGCTGAGTATCTTCGCCGAAAAGGGATGGTGTGATATGGCTCAAATGCATCTGGTTAAAACCTCTGCCACAACCATGATGGTGGCCAACGCCGAAGCCGCCGAAGTGCTGGCGCGCATCAAAACCGGTGCCTGGCTGAGTTGCGACGTGCGTCAGGCGCGTAATTACAATTTCCACAAACGCTTTTTTGCGCTGCTGAATCTGGGCTTCGAATACTGGACACCCACGGCTGGCGCTGTGTCGGAATCCGAAAAATCGTTACTGCGCCAGTACGTCGATTACCTCAGTACGCTGACCGGCCAGCAAAGCGTGTTAAGTGAAACCCTGGACGAATTCCTGTCGCGCACAGGTGCCGATCGCGCTGAGGGTGTGGCGCTGGTTAAGTCGTTCGAAGCATTCCGTAAATGGGCGGTTATGACAGCCGGATTTTACGACGAATATATTTTGCCCGATGGCACTCAGCGCCGCGAAGCCAAATCAATTTCGTTCGCCAACATGAAAGAGCACGAATTTCAGGAGGTTTACAAAGCGGTTCTTAATGTCCTCTGGTATCAGATCCTGTTTCGTAAATTCGACAGCCAGCAGGCAGCAGAGAACGCCGCCGCGCAGCTACAGGAGTTTGCCGCATGACAAATATCCGCAAGGAAGCGCGTGGCCGCAATTGCATGGTGAGAATTCCTGGCATATGTAATCACAATCCTGAAACCACAGTACTGGCGCATTATCGCCTGTCCGATTCATGCGGTACCGGAATCAAACCGCCAGACACACAAGGCGCTTTCGCATGTAACGCCTGTCACGATGCCATAGACGGCAGAATTAAAACTGATTTTACCCGCGATGAACTCCGCCTGTATCACGCAGAAGGCGTTCTTCGCACACAGCAATTGCTTATCGATGAGCAGTTAATATTTTCATAATAATTATCTGGGGTGAGGCTATGCGTGATATTCAACAGGTTCTTGAGCGCTGGGGGGCGTGGGCAGCGGCTGACAGCAGTGGTGTGGACTGGAAACCTATTGCTGCTGGCTTTAAAGGACTCATACCACAAGGAATAAAATCCAAACCTCAATGTGATGATGATGAAGGGATCAAGGTAGACGGATGCGTAGCAAGATTGCGCAAGTTTAAGACGGAAGAATATGAACTGGTTATTGCACATTTTGTGATAGGAATTTCATTGCGCAAGATAGCAAAAAAAAGAAAGTGTTCGGATGGTACAATAAGAAAGGAGTTGCAAACGGCTATGGGGTTCATCAATGGATGCCTTGCTATGTTATGTGAACCGTAAAGAAACGACATTGAACATGTAGATTTTTCTTATGCTACATGTTCTTAGAAAACTGCTTGAACTCACGCCAAGTGAATATGAAGTTTTTGAATGAAATTAACAAGCAATAAATTCCAACAACAAGGAAAAGTTGAGAGAGTGCTATGTTTTTCTTATTTTCAGAAAAAGGAAGGGTTAATTTAAGAGTGTCAGGAAGGAATAAAATAAATACAAAAATCGCACAAACAAGTAACAACCAGCCCATAGTTGAGTGCATCCTATTCAGCATTAGTGGTAAATACCCCGTTAGAGTCGTATTTCGGACTAAAGTATTTGATTTTGATGATGAAATTAATGTAATGGAAGCCATGACAAAACCAAACATAATCCCTGCAAAAGTGGATATAGCAGATGCGATAGGTTGAATTTGACTATAGGTCAGATTTTCAACAAGTTTCCATGAAAAAACACATATCAGTATTGATACGGGATGGATTATCCAATTATTGTATTTCTTCCACCACAGTTTGATTTTACTCATCTTCCTGCTATCACCTGTTGTCCCGGATTACCAAAGTATGCAGCTAACTCATCTTCTTTACTAGTCTTCGCTTCATCGAGAGCATTCCATATGTCCTCACCTAAAGGATAGCGACCTATCATTTGAAGGTCAGCATGAAAGTTTAATTTTTCTGATACTAAATCAATAGGATGCTCAATTCCTGTGACTGTGTTTTTAGTTTCAAGTTGAAGTTTTTCAACCTCGAAAGTTTCAAGAGTTTCTGTTAATGCTCTTTTTATTGTAGAGCCCAGATAGCGCTCATCTGGTGCTTGAGATCTTGCATCTCCTCTCAGCGTAAGATTTACTTTGGCTGAGTTTGTACCATTCAAAGTAGCTACAATAGCATTGTTAAAATCATGCTGAGTTGGCTGGAAAAGCTGAACATTTCTAGGTCTTGCTATAGCTATTTCTAGTGTTTTAATACGGACTTCGTCCCGCATCAACCATTCTAGGCTAGTTGGTTCAATAATTGGATTGATTGATGTGGTTTGGGAACTATTGGAAAGATATTTACCAAGGTGTAGCCAGTTATAACAATACCTATTCCTCTGTATTACAAGAATGTTATTTGAAACGTAAAATTTGAAATAGGCTTTTTCGAGAAGATTTTCGTTTGCATTTAGAGTTATTTCTCGCTCACCCCCTCCAGCAATAGCGGCATGTGGCAAATCGTTTTCCCTATGCTTGCCAATTATGCCTCTAAAACCCTCTGGTGTTTCTTCGATCAAACGCATTTCCGTAATTTTGTTACCAACACGCTTGACTGTGTCTTGAGGCCGGTTTTGGTATTGGTTGAAAAATTGGGTAAAAACATCTTCCGGTGTGAGTGGGCGGTGTTCATTGCCACTTATGGTGGTGCATTGATAAAAATCGAAATTAAATCTTTTCGTAGCCATGTGCTGATATCCCAGAGAGGAAAGAAATAAAATTTTTAAGTCAATATACAAGATTCTCTAATGCGTACGCAAAAAGTATCGTAATCTGCTAAGGGTGGTCACTACGCCACACAGCTTACAAGCCTCGCCTCTGTGCGGGGTTTTTTTATTTCCTTTCCCGCTACTCACAGCTTCCGTCAACCCACGGAGGTATTCACATGGGCAAAACTATGCCAGACAAAATAGCGTCAACCCTGTCTTACGGTACATCTGGCGGGTTAATTGTAGGCGGCTGGGGCGGCTGGTTTGAATGGTTCCACGGTCTTGACTGGAACTTTATCGGCTTATCCAGCGGCGTGCTGCTGGGTATCGCAACATTCGCAGTCAACGTTTATTACAAACGTCGCGATGATGCCCGCAAAGAGGCGTCTCACCAGTTTGATATTGAGCAGGATCGTTTACGCACAGAGGCAATCCAGAATCTGGCGCAGCGGTCATCGAAATTAACTTCCAGCGATGCGCCAGCAGTAATCGCCGCGCTTAACACAACGATCAAAAGCGTGGACGGTAAAAATGGCGATTTCACCCAGGCTTAAAAAGACCCTGAGCGCGGCAATGGTGGCCCTGATAGCTGGTGGCGCATCCGCTCCTGTACTGATGGATCAGTTTCAGCAGGAGAAAGAGGGCGGCCGTTTAATTGCTTACGCTGACAATGGCGGCATCTGGACGATATGCGGCGGCGTGACGCGCGTAAATGGTAAGCCGGTTGTAAAGGGCATGCGCCTGACCGCTGACCAGTGCCGCGCTATCGACAGAGCAGAACAGGCCAAAGCGTTAGCCTGGGTAGATAAAAACGTACACGTTCCACTGACCGAACCGCAGAAGGTTGGCATAGCGTCATTCTGTCCGTGGAACATCGGCCCCGGTAAATGCCTGCCATCGACGTTCTTCCGGAAACTGAACGCAGGCGATCGCCAGGGAGCATGTGCAGAGATAAAGCGCTGGATATTCGACGGCGGGAAAGACTGCCGCATTCGCTCTAATAGCTGTTACGGGCAAGTTATCCGCCGTGACCAGGAATCAGAGCTCACATGTTGGGGGCTGGATAAATGACGTGGCTTAAAGCGAATGTGAGCCTGGTAATGGCAATTCTGTTGGTGGTGCTAATAGCTGGCCTGATACTCGCCACCAGCCATTATCGAAACAGCGCTGTGAAGTTTAAAGAGCAGCGCGACGGCTGGAAAACACAGGCAGAGCAGCAGCAGGAGACAATTAACGATATGCAGCGTCGCCAGCGTTCAGTTGCTGCGCTTGATGCCCAATACACAAAGGAACTTAACGATGCTAAAGCAACTATCAATCAGCTTAAGCTTGATGTTGATTCTGGCAAGCGCAGGTTGCAACTCAATGCCACCTGTAAGCCAGCCGCGACAGACGCCACCAGCGCCACCAGCATGGCTGATGCTTCCATCCCCAGACTTACAGACTCCGCTCAACGGGATTATTTCACCCTCAGAGATAGAATCGAAACAGCAGGGAAGCAGATAGCAGGATTGCAGCAGTACATCAAAGAGCAGTGCTATCCCTAGAAAAGAAATTAAAATCGTTTATCATGTAAGAGCTACTTATCATTTAAAGGGACTTTATGAAAAACTTACCTGTTGGCAAAATTGGCGTAGGCATAACGGTTTTCTATTTTATTGGCTTAGGTTTCGCAATTCATTACTATGCACTTAATCAGTTTAAATCCTACAACGAGTTAGGCGACTTCTTGGCAGGGGCTTTCTCGCCAGTTGCTTTTTTGTGGTTGGTGCTGGGTTTTTTTCAACAACAAAAAGAATTACAACTGAATACTCAAGCACTCCAGATGCAGGCAACAGAGCTGCAAAACTCAGTAGAGCAATATAAGAAAATGGTAGATATAGCCCAAATCCAATTGGATTCTGAATTGACTAAAAATCAAGCTGAGAAATTAATCCTTGAGAATAAAACTAAGCCATCCATTAAACTGAAAGAATTGAGGTGGAGCCAAAATAAATTTTCATTTTTCACCTATCAACCAGAACTAATGAGTGATGGACGTGAGGCTAAAAATGTATCGATAGAATTTGTAGGGGGTTTTGGTAATTATAAAACAATAAATTATGATAGTGTTAATAAGAATCTTTTGCTTGAGAAGAACGATATATATCCGGACTCCTTACCAAAAGAAGTTGTGGTGATTATAACTCGTACAAGTAGCATTGGAAAAACCTATATAGATCAATATAAGTATTTCGACATGTTATCTGGGGTCTATCAAAGTTGTGAACACACAGAATTAACTAAATAAATATTTCTTTTACAAGTTTTTGAATGAGGTTTTTAATGGTTAGTTTATGGACGGCGATATTGGTAGCTCTGGTTCCTGCGGCTTCTGCTTTGTTAGCCGCTTTTATGACAAATAAAGCTACTGAGAGAAGATTAGAAATTCAAGCTTCAATTGATAAAAGCAAAGAGCTTGGGAAGATAAAGTTAGTCAAGGCTGAGGAGGCTTATTCGCAAATCATATTGTATAGACGTAATATGTTTAACACTCATGTTGATTGGGTGCGTTTCTCAAGAGAAGAGATTAATTCTGAGGGGCTTCTAGAAAATGCGAAAAAGGGAGCTGAAAAGGTCGATACGGTTAAGATTAGTACTATTCTTGGCCTTTATTTTCCAAGCCTATATGAAGAGTTTGAAGAAAGTCGTGACTTACTTTCTCCAGCAAATCAATGTTATTTCAATATGACTTCAGGGCGAGATGTTGACCCTCAAGAAAAGAAAAAATACGCAAATATTATACTCGACACTAACGAAATATTTGAAAAAGCTATTGATAATATTTTGCTGAAAATTAGTAAGCAGGTTAACGAGTTACATACACTTTAGTATGCCCTCACTCAAGATCGCTTTCACTGAATTGATTCAGTGATAGAGTTTGACCCCGCAATCCTTCGCGCGCGTCTTTTAGCGCACGTGCGCGCGGTTAAAGAGGGAAATGCGGTTATCGTTTTTTCTGAAAAAATCACGGCACCATAAATTCAGGAAAACCAAAAAAACGGGCGTTTTGATTTTTTTTGAGGCTATAAGTTTTCAGGAAGGTTTACCGAGCTTTGATGCTCTTGGTGTCATGACTCAAGTTTGCTTACAAATGATATGATGCTTAGAAAGACAAGCGAGGATTAGAAAATGCACTCATTTCCTGAGCTGATAGAAAGATGTACCTTTTTTGCTTTGCATGTCATAGGTGAAGCAGAACAGTTAGCTTCTGATGAACTCGATAAAAGCGGAGCAACGCAGCATGTAGTTAAGCTTAAGATGCTACAACTACAGAAGGTGGTTATTGCAGTTGGTATGTTCTCAATCTTCGAGTCTCATTTGCAGCAAAGCTTGGGGTGTACCGATGGTTTCATAAAAGCTAAAAGTATTTTAAAAAGTACCAATAATAAGGAGCTTTTGCTGAGGTTTGATTATTTTTGCTGCGCAATCAATGTGTTAAAGCATGGTCGTGGAAAATCTTACGATAGGTTATTAGCCAGTAAACATTGTTTGCCGTTTCAAGTGAAGGATCAGGGGGAAAGTTTTTTTGATGAGGGTGATGTGTCAGAGGTCATGACGCTCATCAAAGTGGACGATGTTTTTTTAGATGATTGTGCAAAGATAATTCGTAAAGTAAATGAAGCAGTTTCGTCATTTTTATCCAAAGAATTGGTATAAGCACAGTAATTGTACTCCTTACAAAAGGCTTTTACTTTTAGGAATTAAAATGAAAAAATTAATTGGCGTTTTGTTAGCCATGGCGCTGGCCGGTTGCCAGGCGCATTCAGTAAGCGGCCCACCTGCTCCAACTTATGCATCTACGCATCCAGCAACAACACAGTCTTACTTGCATAGCGCCACCAGTGCTATCCAGTCGCGGTTTTATGATGTGGATACTTACAAAGGGCGTGAATGTAATTTGCGGCTACACCAGTTGAACGGTCAGATGCCAGATTCGGTTAAGTCAGAGGGTGGTGATGAGCAGCTTTGTGAAGCAGCGGTTGCAGCTACAAAGCAAGCCATCAATATGGGGCTTTACCCATACAAGCCAACCGACAAAAAACAAATTATGCCTGACGATATATCCTTCAAATTTCGACCCCAGTAATTACTGTCAACACAGACCCGCTTCGGCGGGTTTTTTTATGTCTGAAAAACGAGGTGAACCGATGGAACAAAACAAACCTAACAGCGGCCGCGGTCGCCCACGTAAAGCAAAGATCGAAACTCCTGGTGCTGATGAGAACAACAGCCTGCCGACAATTCAGGAGCAGGTGAGTCAAATCGTCACTAGCACAGCGCCAGCGCCGCACAGTGAAGCAATGGCAGAGCAGGTAGCGGTTGAAGCTGAAAAGGGGAACGTAGTTAACACGCACCACGCAGCGAAACCAAAGATTGGCGATAAGTGGGCAGGCATGGTTCTGACTAAGCACGGCTGGGCGGTCATCGATTCAGAGGAGTAATCATAATGGCAGCAGGTGGTGTAGGTTCTTCTGTTGGCGGTGCCGCTGGTGATAATGGTAGCAGTGGCGGCGGCGGTCAGTATGGTGGCCGTACCGGTGGTCTTTTTGGCGGTACAGTTTCAGGCGTTGGTCTTGGTGGGGCTGGCTATAACTCATCCGATTTAGCTCGCGCTCAGGCATTCGCAAGAGACTCTGGCGTAGTTGGAACAGTCACGCGAAACGGTGTCACTTACGGTACTGATCGTAACGGCAATATCGTTGCAAACGTATCGTCAGCAAGTGGATCGGCACTCGCCGCCGCCTTACAAGCCGCCGTCAATGGTACATCTTTGAGTGGCAACTATGGGAGTGGGGGCAACAACGGTAATAGCAATGGCGGCAATGGCGGTACGTTCGCCAGCGGATTCGCAGGGTTGACGTATCAGGATGTGCAGAACCGCATTAATCAGATTAACCAGCAGTTGCAGAACCCGCGCTTTACCGGGTTTGATAAAGTTGTAGCGCAGGCCAGTCTCTACGCTTTGCAGAACGAAGCCAAACAGCGCGAACAGGCAGGATTCACATCTGGTCTGGTTGGTCAACGAGCAGCAGGCCAGCAACAAGGCGATAACGGGGCGGCCGCCGCAGAGGCAGCACGACAGGCAGAAGCGGCCCGCGTGGCAGAGCAGCAGCGCCAGCAGCGCATTCAGGCAGAAACAGCACAGCGCCAGAGCCTTCAACAGCAGCTTGGCAGCACTGACAGCATCGAGGCTACCCGCGACCTGGTTAACCAGATTAACGGGCTGGGCTCGGAGGCAGACAACGCAGCAGCGCTAAACAAATCCCTGCTGGATTCTGCGAATGCTCGTTTGTCACTCCAGACTGAGGCACAGAAAAATAACGCTATCGGTTCTGCGCAGTCAGCACAGCAGGCACAGAGCGCCAGCGCTGTAACCGGCCCCAATACCGCGCTTTACAGCAGCAAGATTTCGCAGGCTGTTGGCACACCGATAAGCCTTTCTGACCAGCAGGCGAACGCTGATGAAGCGGCCCGCATGGGTGGTTACAACGACACTTCCAGCTTTGGAAAAATTCGGAGTGTGGCGCGTGCTGCCCTCGGTGGTCTGGGAGTAGGTGGGCCTGTAGGTGGCCTGCTGAGTGGTGCCGCAGCGGTTTACAGCAATTTTATTAGCGACCGTCAAAACGCATCATCCCGCGCACTCACAACCGGCTCAGCGGCATCAAAGGCAGGAATTGGTGACGTGCTGGCGGGCATGGTCAAAGGTGGCCTGACTGGTGCCGCGCTTGGCCCGTTCGGCGCGCTGGCTGGTCTGGTTGCTGGTGGTGCTATGGCATCCGGTACCGCGCCAACGGCAGACGATTTGAAAGGCGTTAATCCGCTTAACAACGGTGTGACGCAGGACAAGAGCAGTTACGGCCCCGGCCAGACGCTGGCGAACGGTCAGCGCATAGGGCAGGGGAATGCCAACGACTACAAGCCCGGCAGCCTCGGTTCAGTTTTCGCGGGCGGCGGCTACAACCCTGCACCCGCTAACCCGGCACCCTCAACCGGCAGCGGCGGCACAACATCCCCTGGCAGCAGTACCGGCACTGGTAACAGCGGCATTGATGACCGTAACAAAGCTGGTCAGTCGGCTTTCAGTTCGTTCATTGATGACCTGCGTAAGCGCCAGATGAACAACCTGCTTTACACAAACGCGGGCTGGAACGGTACCAGCGGCACGTCACTGCTTGGCAGGGTTAGCGGCTCACAGGGCGCAATCGGCGGGCTCAGTGGTCAGGTAATTTCACAATATGGCGGCGGGCGCTCATTGCTGGGCGGTGCCTGGTCGTTCTGATACAGGAATATTTAAATGGCACAGAACGCAGCCGAAATTTTAAAAATCTGGAATCAGGCTAAGGAAAGCCGCACGCCGCTTCAGTCGCACTGGCAGGACGCATACGACTACACCTACCCGCAGTTAGGGCAGGGATTCAGCGGCATTAAGGACAGCGGCACAGCGGATTCCAAAAAAGCGGAATTGCTGGACTCAACCGGCACTGATGCAACGCGCACCCTGGCATCTGCGTTAATCAGCGGCATGACGCCCGCTAACAGTCAGTGGCTGAATCTGCGCATTTCCGGTCAGGACGACATGAGCGCAGCGGGGCATTACCTCAGCCAGTGCGCCGAACTGGTCTGGCGCAATATTCACAGCGCCAACTACGACAGCGAGATTTACGGCTCAATGCTCGATTTCTGTATTGCTGGCAGCTTTGTGCTGTACATCGATATTGATCGCGAGCGTGGCGGCTTTGTGTTTGAGCAATGGCCCATTTCCGAATGCTGGTGGTCGAGCACCACGCGCGCCAGGGTGAATATGATTTTCCGCGAGCACGTTCTGACGGCGGCGCAGGCTTATGGTCAGTTCGGTGAAAAAGCTGGCGAGAAGGTTGTTGCGACATACCAGCGTAACCCGATGGAAAAAGTGCGTTATCTGCATGCGATTGGCCCGCGTCAGGTGTATGCCATGGGCGGTAAGCTGGCCCGTAACAAACCGTTTTACTCGGTATATATATCGCTTGCAGATAACCAGATCGTCAGCGAATCCGGTTTTGACGAATTTCCCTGCATGGTACCACGCAGCACAAAACTACCAGGCTGTGAGTACGCTACGGGCCTCGTTTCTGATGCGCTGCCCGACATCAAGGAACTCAATTACCTCAAGCGCTACGAGAAATCAGCCGCTGAACTGGCGGTTTCTGGCATGTGGATTGCGCAGGATGACGGCGTGCTTAACCCACGTACGGTTAAAGTTGGCCCGCGCAAAGTCATAGTAGCCAGCACCGTGGATGCGATGAAACCGCTTCTGACCGGCAGCGATTTTAAAGTTGCCTTTCAGAATGAACAGACGTTGCAGAACAACATCCGGCGCACCCTCATGGCTGACGTGCTCACTATGGCGAACGGCTCCGGCCAGATGACGGCAACCGAAGTTAACGAGCGCATGAATATCATCCGCCAGCAAATGGCGCCGATGTATGGCCGCCTTCAGGCTGAATTCCTGATCCCGATGGTGGAGCGCTGTTTCATGCTGATGCTGCGCAATAACGTATTGCCGCCGCCGCCAGATGATTTAAACGGGATTGATTTTCATGTGGCGTTCGATAACCCACTTGCCCGCGCTCAGAAGCTGGCGCAGGCCACAGCCATTCAGCAGGCAGTTGGATTTGTGGCGAACTACGCGCAGATGATGCCTGGCATCGCTGACAACCTGGACGTTGATGCGGCCACACGCGATCTGTTCTCAACGCTTGGCGTACCCGCTGACATTATCCGCAGCGACGATGATGTTAAGGCGCTCAGGTCACAGCAGGCGCAGGCAGCGCAGGCACAACAGGCACAGGCAATGCAGGATCAGTTGGGAATGCAGAACGCCAGTGAGCAGATTACAGCAGCTAACCAGCCAGCGGCCTGATTATGACAAAACCTACAGATTTAGATTACGCCACGCTATTTGAGAGTTGCCCTGGCGGGCCTGAGATTCTCGAACAGCTTGTTTCTGTTTTCGGTAATAACCCCTACGTGAAAGGCGGACACGATGCTGATCGTCAGACAGCATTCAACGCTGGGCAATTGCACGTGGTGAATTACATCCTTAACCGCATTAATCGCGGCAATAACCCCCAGATGACACAGGAAAGAGACGATGACTGATACAACCGATAACGCAGGCGCAGTAGATACCTCAACTGCACAACCAGCGCCGGGCGCAGAACAGCAGGGCAGCACAAACCAGACAGGGGCTACGCTGCTGGGTAGCCTGTCGCAGACTCAGGAGCAGGCGAACGGCACCGTTTTAGGCAGCGCTGCAACGGCCACGCCGCCAGCCGCTGAACCGGGCAAGCCAGCGCCTTTCAGCTTTCCCGAAAAATTCCAGGTTAAAAACGGCGATGATCTGGATTTCACCGCCTCGGCACAGAAGCTGTCAGAGGCTTATACCAATCTGGAAAAGCGTTTCGGCGCAGGTGAGGCGCGGCCAGCGGAAATCAGCGGAT
The DNA here is from genome assembly GCF_056892255.1 of Pantoea sp. nfd-35. Lineage (NCBI taxonomy): Bacteria > Pseudomonadati > Pseudomonadota > Gammaproteobacteria > Enterobacterales > Erwiniaceae > Pantoea > Pantoea sp. nfd-35. The sequence goes on along the minus strand of NZ_CP122404.1, from coordinate 66,880 downwards.
ATAAATTTAGCGATCAGTTCGGTGAAGGGTTTGGTGACCGCTTCATGAATGATCCGGCTACTAAACCATTTCTGGAAAAAGCGCATGAACTGGGCCTGAACAATGCGCAGCTTAATTTTATGGTAGGTGAGCTCATCGCCAGTGCTCCGGCTCAGGCTGAAACCGCAACAGGTTTTTCACAGGAACAGGCAATACAAGATCTTCAACAGGCCTGGAAAGAACCGGCAGAATATAACCGCAATATGCTGGCAGCAGACCGCGCGGCAAAATTTGGATTCGGTGACGATTATCAGCGCTGCATCGCGCGCTATGGAAATGACCCTGCGATTATCCGACTGCTGGCTAAGGTGGGTAGCGAACTCAGCGAAGATTCGATCCGGCTGTCAGCTTTGCCGCAGATGGATGCGGAAAGCGTTGACGACCTGATGAAGTCCGATGCATATCGCGATCCTAAACATCCCGATCACCGCCGCGTATCTCAACAGGTACGAAGCTTTTTCCAGAGAACTGCTGGAAATGAAGAAGTGCATTAACTTTTAGGCCCGCTCTGGCGGGCTTAGTTTTATCATGCCCTTAAGATATATCTTGAGAGCGTAAATCATACCGTGTTATACAGCATGCAATGACCACAGCGACCGACCCCGAAAGGACAAGTCACCCGCTGTCACCTCCGCGCCGGGATTCCCCGATAACGCTTATCAGGTCTGCACGCAAACCCTTTTAACGTTTTTCGAGGATTACACCATGCCACAAGATTTCGCCACTAATGGCGGACGCATCACGTCCGCATTCGTCCAGGAATTTCACCGCGGATTTGAAATTGCCTGTTCGCAGAAAGATTCCCGTCTGCAATCAACAGTAACCGATCGCGGTTCAATCACCGGCGCATCGTTCACCATCAATGATATGGGTATTGTTGAAATGAGCGATCGCGGTTTCGCTGATCGCTTTGGTGATACCGTATGGTCAGTACCTGATGCCGGTACACGCATTGCGATGATGACCGATGCTGATTTGTATATTCCGGTTGAGCCAGTGGATGTGCCTAAACTTCTGGCACAGCCGCAGGGTGAATATCAGCAGCGTATGGTTGAGGCGGCAAACCGCAAAAAAGACCGCACCATCTACAACGCTATCCTGAGCGATATTCAGCGCAAAACTGTTGCCAAAGACGGCACAGCCACAACCGCCGCGCAGACCTTTGCAGCCTCACAGATTTTGTGGGCTCAGGGTGCTGTAGGAACTGGCTCAAGCCCCGCGAAGCCTATTACCAAAAAAGATCTGATCCGCCTGCGTGCTCTTTTCCGTAAAAACGAAGCCGATGATGAAACCATCAATATCACTTACAACAGTGACATGATGACTTCCATTCTCAATGACACCCAACTGACCAGCGCTGATTACCTGTCAGTGAACATGCTTCAGGAAGGTAACGTTGCAGGCAAATGGCTGGGCTTCAACTGGATCCCGTATGAAAAGCTGAACGTTGATGCCAACGGCTCAGTGACGTCAATTGCGTGGACTAAATCCGGTGTGCACTTCGGTACTGGCATTAATCTGACGGTCGATGTTGGCCCGCGCCGCGACAAGCGCAATACCATTCAGATCTCTGCGTTGACCTCCTACGGCGCAGGCCGCGCCAACGAACAGAAGTGCGCTGCACTGAATTTCATGGGCTCTTAATAGCTCTGGCGGTGAGACTGGCGGGCATATGCCCGCCTTTTCTTTTTGTGAGGAAACATGGCGCAAAATATTACCGTTGGCGATGTGAGCCTGTGCAATGAGGTATTGATCGGCCTCGGTGCGCGTCCAATCGCCAGTTTTAACGAAAACACTGATGAGGCGTTAGCCTGTTCAAACCTCTATCCAACGTCACGCGATGACCTGTTAAGCCGTCATGACTGGTCTTGTGCAGTCAAGCGCGTAATACTCTCGCCCGATTCTGAGCCACCAGCATTCGGTTACAGCCAGGCCTTTTCGTTACCGGGCGATTATATCCGCGTTCTGGGCGTTTCAGAAACGGGCCACTTTGCGCGCTGGCTGGATGATTACCGGATCGAAAGCGGCAAAATCCTGTGTAACTGCAATCCGGTGGGCCTGCATTACATCTGGCGAAATGACGTAGTGGCGACATGGCCGGCTGGCCTGATTGACCTGTTTAAATTCCGTCTGCGCTGGGCGCTGGCTTATGCCATTACCCGTGATTCGGGCCTTGAGGCCGCAGCGCAGCAGGTTTTTATGCAGCAGTTAATGCTCTACAAAGGGCAGACCAGCCAGGAGCAGCCAGCGATTGAATTTGGTGGCGATGGATTCTTGCAGGCGAGGTACTGAGCATGGGCGTGCAGGTTCATCACATTCAGACAGATTTCACAGGCGGCGAATTGGATCCGATGCTGCTTGGCCGCGTTAACGCTGACCGTTACGGCGTGGCAGCCAAAGAGCTTACCAACATGTGGGTGCGTGTGTCCGGAGGTGCTGAGGGCCGCGCGGGCCTGCGTTTTGTGAATAAAGCCCGCGACAATACCGGCGATATTCGTTTAATCCCTTGGGTGTACAACCGCGATCAGTCTTACGTGCTGGAATTAACGCATAACAAAATGCGCTTTGTGCAGCAGGGCCAGTTCGTGACAAATGCTGACGGCTCGATATACGAGATTGATACCGGGATTCCCAAAGACGCGTTAGCGACTGTCCGGTTTGCGCAGTCTGCTGACACGATGATTTTTGCGCACCCCACGTTTGCCCCGAAAAAACTGGTACGCAATGATCAACTCGACTGGAAAATGACGGCGGTAACGTTTGAGGTTATTCCCTTTGATGAACTGAGCAATTCCCCTACGGGCTGGGCCGTTGTTGCCAACAATGACTATGTGGCACAGAGCACCACCATCACGCTTAAAGATGGCCCCGATAACAACAATTATTCGGGTACCGGATTTACCAGCGACATGGTTAACAGCTATGTACGTGTGTATGACGGGCTCTACAAAATCACAGGCGTCAGCAGCAATTCAGTCGCACAGGTGCAGATCCGCACGCTGATGACCGTTGCGCCGACGAAGAATGACAGCACAGGAAAAACGTGGCCGCCTGCACCCGTCGATAACTGGAAGGTGTTAAAGGCGATGTGGTCTGACACGCTCGGCTGGCCGTCCTGTGTCTGCTTCCATCAGCAGCGCCTTGTTTTTGCCGGTTCCAATAAGTATCCGCAGTGGATATGGGGCAGCGGGATCCGTCAGTTTTATAACTTCGAATTGGGTTCGCTGGGAACGTCTGCCTGGGCGTTTCAGTTGGACAGTAACCAGATAAACCCAATTCTGCACCTGTTCAGCATGAATGCGCTGATAGCGCTTACCTCGATGAATGAGTTTTTGATTACGTCCTCAACGGGCGTGATCACGCCTACATCGGTCAACGTGCGCTGTCCGTCTGAATACGGTTCAAACCCTGTGTTGCCAGTGCGCCTTGCGTCAGATTTGCTTTATCTCCAGCGTGGTTCCCACAAGCTGTTAACGCTCAATTACGACCCTGACAATCAGACCGGTTACACAGTGAATGAATTAAGCCTGCTGGCAGAGCACATGCTGGAGTCGCCAATCGTGGATATGACGGTGCAGGCACAGCCCCGTAACCGCATCCACATGCTACGTCTTGACGGAAAAATGGTGACGCTCACGGTTAATAAACAGGTTGGCATAGCGGCATGGTCACGGGTGGTCACTGACGGCAGTTTTCTTTCATGCGCCACAATCCCGCGTGAGGACGGCACAGACGATACCTATGTTGCCGTTGTCCGCGATATTGGCGGCAGCCCGCAGGTTTATATCGAACATTTCCAGGAAGGGATTTATTCAGATTCCGCGCTGGTGGGTGCCATTGAAAAAGAAACCGATCCGCCTCAGCAGAAGTGGACGAAGTTAGAGCACCTGGAAGGCAAGACGGTTGCTATCGTTGCTGATGGTGCGGTGCAGACATCGCAGACCGTAAAAGACGGGGCGGTGACTTTGGCCCGCGCCGCCCGGCAGGTGGTTATCGGGCTGCCCTACACGCCGCGCTTAATCCTGCTTCCACCAGAGGCGCAGATGCAAAACGGATCCATGCAGGGCAGCAAGGTTTCACTGTCACGCATGCGTATCCGCATCAATGACACCACAGGGATGATGCTGAACGGCCAGCAGGTACCGTTCCGTAAATTCGGCCTTAACGTGCTAAACGAGCCTTCACCTCTCTACAGCGGTGATCTCGACTGGAATGTGACCGGCTGGAAAAACACAGAAACCATTATCGAACAACCTCAGCCGCTGCCAATACATGTACTGGCCGTGGTGCGCACACTGACGGTGAATAACTGATGAGTCTATTTGGAAGCGTTGCCGACGCGATCGGCTCCGTTTTTGGCGATAAAAGCTGGACGGACATTATCGGTACCGGGCTGAAGGTGGGCGGCTCACTGCTTGGCAGCCATGCACAGAGCCAGGCATCACAGGCGCAGTACCAAAGCCAGTTACAGGCGGCTGACAGTCAGCTTATTCAGTCAAGCGCCCAGCTACGCGCGGCAGCAGCGGAACAACAGGAGGGCGTTTATAAGCAGATTGAATATAACCGGCTGTCACAGGAAGCCAGGGAAAACGCTGCAAGGGCAACGGCAAACGCTGCGCAGAAAGCCTACCTGATTCGGAGACAGGGAAAAGAAACCGCAGAAAATGCCTTGGCAGGTTATGCCGCGTCAGGCGTTGTTTCAGGCGCAGGTACGGCGGCTTACGTTCCGGCGTTCATTGTCGGGCGTGCGGGCGAAGATGCATTTAGCGCATTTCAGGAAGGGCAGGATTCAGCGGATCAGTATACCCGCCAGGCTGACGCCTACATTAACGCCGGTAATCAGGCGCGCAGTGCCAGCGACACAGCCGCAGCGGGCATACGTGAACAGGCTGATGCACTGAGCCAGTTAGCGGCAACGACCCGCAATATTGCCGGGCAAAATTATCAGTCAGCAAAAACCAGCAACTGGGCAAGCCTGTTGGGTAGCGCCGGAAATATTGCGTCACAGTGGTTCAGCTAAGGGAAATATATGCAAATCAATATCGGTGATTTTGGCTATCGCGGCACAAATCTGAATCCTGTGCACACGGACAACCCCGAAGCCCTTGCGGCACCACAAGCTGAAAAGCAGGCTGCGCAGTCAACCATGCAGGCGCAGAACACCGTTCAGGAAGGTTTGCGCGAACAGTCTCAGGCGGCGGCCAGTCAGGCGCAGGCCGGAATGCAGTTGGGTAACACGATTGCCGGCATTGGTTCCAATCTGGTTCAGTATGCGCAGAATCTTGCGCGCCAGAAGGCAGAGCTACAGTTACAGGATTATCAGACATTCAAGCAGGGTGTGCTTGAGGGAATTAGCTCAAAGGTGCAAAGCGGTGAACTGGACAGCACAGGGATCCAGAAAGCCTATCAGGACGGCATGAAGGGCTGGCAGGGTGAGCAGATCCCCGACCTGACCAACAGCGATAACATGCGCTTGCAAAAAGGCATAGCGACCGTTAACCGTCAGGGCGATCACACTGTCAGCACGCTCTATGCCCGTCAGTTGCACATTGAAGGCGTTAACGCTCTGGAGCAGACGGCGGCGAACTACACTCAGCAGATGATGCAGCCGGGCGCTGACGTAACCGCTATCAGTGGTCAGATTGATGAACTCTACAATCGCAGCAGCACCAAAGCCCTGTTGGGTGCGTCATGGGCTAATCAGTATCAGGCGGCAAAAAAAAATCTGGCGACCACGTTTTACAGTTCTCAGATTGAAGCAAACAACACCGATAACGGCGCGCTGGCAACGCTCAAAGAGGATATTAATAACAGCGCGTCAAAAGGGATTCTGGACTTACAGACCCGTACAGCGCTGTTTAACACGATTGATACGAAGCTGGCCCGCAACGATGCAAAAGCGATCGCCGCACAGAATCATGCTGATGCGCTGGCAACCCGGCGTGAAGTGGCCGCCGTTCACGCTGATGATCAGATGCAGCAACGTATTGCACGTGGTGAAATTCCTACCGAAAGCGACTGGCAGATTTTTTCACAGAAAACTGACGGTACCAGCGTTGCCGGGCAGGCACCTGCTTTACAGGCAACCATGAAGGATGTGCAGCAGGTTTTACGCATGCCTACCGCGACGGCACAGCAGCAGCTTGACGCGATGAAAATCGAACTGGATCGCAACGGCGGTACCAAAGACCAGTATCGTTATTTTGACACCCTGCAACGCACCGTGGATCAGCGCCGTGCTGATGTGAAAAACAATCCGCAGGCGGTTGCCGCAGTGGACAGCGGCCAGCCTTTGCAGCCAATTAATTTTGCCACTGCGCAGGATAATCCCGGCACCATTGGTGAAGTGCTGCAACAGCGCTTACAGGCCAGTCAGGCACTGGTGCAAAAGGAAGGGCCAACGGCGGGAAAATCCCTGTTAACGCCGCAGGAAAAATCAGACCTTACGGCGGTTTATCCAAAAATGTCAGCTGATCAGCGTGTGCAGTTCTGGCGCAACATGAATGCCAGCGCAGGCAGTGAAGCCACCACGCGGCTGGCAAAAGACATTGGCGGTGATGCAATCACGCTCCAGGTGGTTTCGTCTCAGGCCAATACACCCAATGGCTACAAAGTTGCAGAGGCTATTGAAAAAGGCACAACGCTGCTGAATCCGCCCGATGGCCAGGCAAAAATGAAAACCATCAAAGCCGAAGATGTAGCCCGCTCAATCAAAGACGCTTACCCCAGCCTGAACCAGACGCAGATACAGCGGCTTGTGCCGGTCATGCAGGCTTATCACATCGGTACCGGAAAACGTGATGATGCCAGCAGCCTGGATACTGATGATATGCACGCGGTGATTGGCAGCCCGGTAAAAGTCTTTGGTGCGCAACTGGTATCGCCCCCGGGTATGGACGGGGAAATATTCATGCGAAGCATGCAGACGGGGATTAATAAACTGCCAGGCGGTGATGCGGCCAACGTTCGTAATCACCTCAATGACGGCAGTTACACGTTTATTCCTGATGCGTCAGGCAACATGCGGCTGATTAACAAGGACACACAGCGCGCCGTGACTGTCAGTGGTAAACCGTTTGTTGTGGAGCTTTCGCGATGAATATTCTTTTTGACCAGTCAGAAAATGACGCGGTAGACAGCAACGGTACCGAACCCCTTTCTAAAGCCTCGCCGGGCTGGTTCCAGGGAACCGGTAATGAACTGGGGCGCGGCGTAAAAAACATTGGCGTTCTGGGCGAAAGGCTGGCAGGTCAGGCCGACAGTTCAGCCGCCGATGCGTTGGGTGTGAATCAGTACCTTACCCGCGATGGGAATGTTGCAAAAATCCACGATATCGATCCTACACCGCCAGAAAAATTACCGCAGTTTGAAAAACCTGATGCTGATAACAGCGGGGCGGCGGCAATCATCCTGGGTGATTTGATGCAGAGCGCGCCGGTAGTTGCTGGTGCGATCGTTAACCCACTGGCAGGTTTCGCCGCTGGCGTTGCGTCAGGCGCTGCACACGCTCAGGACGAAGCGGCAAAAATGAATCTCAGCGATGAGGCGGGCAGGGGCTATGCAGCAATCAGCGCGCTGTCAGAGGGTATCGGTGGCGCGATGCCGGGTATTGGCGGGATAGGTGAGCGTGCATTGCTGAAATACGGCTCGCGTTTCGTCACTGGTGGCGCTGCCAACGTTGCGCTTTCCGAAGCAGAACAGTGGTCACGCGCCGCCGTTCTTGATGCCTACGGATATCAGAAACAGGCTGCGCAGTTGCGCCAGTGGGATACGCAACAAGCCATGGCATCTTTTCTGATGGGCGGTTTTTTTAACCTGGCTGGCGGGCGGGCGCGTGACAGGGATGTTACTCCCTCAGATGTTCTGCCTGAAAAGTTGCCACAACAAATGCCCGATTCTGTTGATGTTACCGCTCCACCAGCGACAGAAAACGTTGCAGATTCAGCGCCGCAGTTTACGATACTCGACGGCTATCGACTGACGCGGGGCGATGTTAAAGAGGCTAAATCAGACATCGCCAACGCGCAGCGTCACCTTGACCGGCTCGACGCGGAACGGGCTGAAATTCTTGCTAACGCACCATCCGGAAGCGGTAAAGCCCTCGCAGATGCCCGCGCTGCTCAACAGGCCCGTCTGGCTGATATCGATAAACAGAGACAGTTTTCACAGCAGGTTTATGACAATGCATCGTCAAAGCTTGATTCACATTATGCCTATGGCAGACAGCGTATTGACGCGCTCAATGCTGATGCAGCCATGCACACCGTTTTGCACGATAACTATGTGACTGAATCAGCGCCAGGGCTTGCCGTCGATACGCAGTCAGAAAGCGCCCACGTTCGCGCCATGGATAGCGCAATGGAATCCATCAACGCGGGGAAAGCCGTCGATATTTCAGATCACTTCGGTGGTGATAACGCTTTTCTGGTTCACGGTGATTTGAATGGCGGCATTCTTGAGCGTCAGCAACTGGCCGGGGATCTGCAACAGCGAACTGACCGCGCGGTTATGGCAGCCGAAAATCAGTCACTACCGGAAAAAGCCATAGCCGAACCCGTTGCTGGTGTTATCAGTTCAGAGGTAGCAGAGCCATTCGCTATGTTGCGCGCCCAGACTGAAGCTTTAAGGGAAACGCACCCAGAGCTTGCGGACGCTATGGTGCCGCACATTGATGCCCTTGAAGCAGAACACACCCTATCAACCGCAGAGGCGCAGCAATATGACATTGCGGCCGCCTGCGCCCTGACTTACGGACAGTGACATGAAACCACAATGCATACAGGCTGTTGAGGCGCATCTCTCTGCTGTTCACGGCAAGCCCGTAAAACTCAGTGATGCGGCCATTGCGCGTATTGATTCACGCATGCATGAGGGAGCAAAGATAATTTCCCGCCGCGATCGTGCGGCATGGCAGGCGATGACCCCTGACGAGCGCACGCTTGCAATCGGGAAATGGGTACGCGAACAGGAAATGATCCAGGCTGACAGCGTGGCCCGCAGCAAACTGCGCCAGCTTTCTGCAATCAGTGATGCAGCGAAGCGCCTTAATACACTGGCTGATAATCGTCCTGACAAAGCCGGTAAATGGGGGAAATCCTTAATCGACCTGCTGGAAGGCGTAGATAACACGCTTCGCGGCGCTGAACAGGTGGCTGTCAGGGGCTTTGGTGATTTGCTGAAAAAAGCAGGCGTGGGAGGTTTTTCGCTGGATTTTGGCAATAAACGCAGCAATGCATTTTTTGATGATGTGGTGCGTGAGATCTACGGCCACAACACAGGACACCCAGAAGCACAGCGATTTGCACAGCAGTGGTCTGACACAATGGAAGGGTATCGTCAGGCCAGAAATCGCGCGGGCGGTACCGTTGGCCGGCTGGATAACTACGCGCCACAGTTTCACGATCCCACAGTGATGCAGCGTGCCGGAAAATCTGCGTGGGTGTCTTTCATGATGAAAAACCTTGATCGCAATCAGTACCTCAGCGACGCGGGTTTTCCCCTGGATGATTTAGCCCTGGAAGGCGTGATCAGCCATATGTATGAATCCATCGTTACCGATGGTGTGAATAAAATTAAGCTGGATGCGCAGGGGCTCGCAGAGGATGCGGCAGCCGGATTTGGTTCGGCAAATGTAGCGCGGATGCTCAATGACAGCCATCGTGAAATTCATTTACGGGATGCCGATGCGGTCATTGCTTATAACCGTCAGTTCAGCGATCGCTCGCTCGGCTCGGCTTTTTTCAGTCACCTTACTGGCTCGGCGCGTGATGTTGCCCTGATTAATGAACTCGGCCCCAACCCCGGCATGACGTTTTCAACGCTGCGTGACAGCGCGCTTAAAAAAGACAGTCAGATCCCTGGCGTCACATTTGACCGACACGGCGAAGTTGAGGCGGGCAAGCGCGGGCTGTTCGGGCCAGAGGCGTATTTCCGGCAGTTGGTCAGGGATAATCAGGACTTTACCCGTATTGACCGTATCAGCAGTGCGCTGACGGCTTATCAGGCGGCGACCAAACTTACCAGTACTGCAATGCGCGCGCCGTTCCAGGACACGCCCGGCATACTGCTGAACATGGCTGACGTGGGCCAGCTTAAAAATATTGGCACCATTCTGCACACCGCTTTTACCCGTAAGGAGGCGGCGCGCTTCGGGATTGGTGCAGAGGTGGCGCTCCAGGCAGCACGTGAAGGCAGTGAGCGGATCATGTCTCAGGGCAGGCTGAATACCGGCAATCTCATGTCACGTTATGCACAGGCCACCATGAAATATACGTTGCTTGATGCATGGACGAACGCCGCGCGCCGGGCAGGGCAAACCACGCATGCTTTAGCGCTGGGCGAATGGTCACAAAAACCGTGGGATAAACTGACTGAAAGCGATCGCGGAATACTGAATAACGCGGGTATTACTGATGCTGACTGGCAATTAATCATGACCCTACCGCGTCAGGAATTGCGCGGCCACGCCATTCACAACATTGATGATGTGGCTACGCTTGGCCTTACCGCTGATGAAACCCTGCGCCTACAGTCACGCATGATGGGCTTCATTCGCATGGGCGGCGACATAGTGACCTCTGAACATAACCTGACGGCGCAAACCCTCATGAGCGCTGGCGGCCGTACAAACGCGCTCACTAAACAGGTGATGTTATTTAAAAACGCCGGTGCCATTCAGACGGCGCACATGCTTGATCGTCTTGGCCGCAAATCAGGCGGCACAAAAACCGGTTACATCGCTGCCACAGCGGCTTTATCAGCGGGGTTTGGTTACATGGCGCTGGTGGCTCAGGCTGTCACTAACGGGCAGAATCCGCCGCCGCCTGATGACTGGCGCACAGTCGGGAAGGCCATGGTCGTGGCTGGTGGTTTTGCGATGGTGCAGGACTTGATCACCAGCATGTATGACGCCGCCAGCGGTGACAACAGCGGGCACAGTTCCAGCGCGGTTCCCATTTTTGGCGATATGGCCACACTCGGAAAAATAGCTTTCACCTCTGAAAGCGATCCCGGTAAAGCGGCTTATATGGCAATCCGGTTTGGACGCCAGCAGATTGCGCCGCTGAATTACTGGTACACCAAAGCCGCGGTAGATCATCTGTTTTTCAACGATGCCGCCGAAGCACTCAATCCGGGCTATCAAAAACGATTACGCAAATATGCTGACCAGAAAGGCCAGCAGTATTTTTACGATCCGTCAGGTTCTGGCGGGGCGTCATTTGGTTTCGGGCAATACACAAAACCTCTCGGAGAATAATCATGTCAAAACCACGCAGCCAGAAAGCAGTAACGCAGGATTTATGCGACCTTGCCGACCGCCTGACCGAAGTCGCAATAACGGAATGTGATGTTACGCAGTGGCCCGGCCATGGAAAAAGTATCACTGAAATGGACAAGCAGACGCGCGGCGATCGTTACTGGGCGAAGCAGAACGCCACAGCCACAATTCTTCTCGTTAAAAATCTGCATAACCTGGTGAGCCAGCGGCAGGCAGGGCAAAAAGACCGGCTGGCAGCCAACCCTACGGCGGCCAGTGACGATGATATTTTGCAGCAGCAGGTTTCACAGGCAGAGCGTGATTCAGCAGAGCAGATACGCAAAGCAATGGCGAAAATGGCGAAACACTGATGAGCGGGAAAGTCGGGTTTGGCGCTTTCTATCTGATGTGGGCGCAGCGTATGAACTGGACAGTTCCCGGCATTCACTGGATTGTTATCAACTGGCTTGAGTCCAGAGGGGATCTGGCAGTTCTGCGCTGTTTTCGTGGTTTTGGAAAATCGACAATCATCGATGTGTATTTTGCCTGGCGGATTTATAAAAAATCCAACTGGCGTTTGCTTCTCCAGTCAGAAGCCGATTCCACCGCTTTAAAAAACAGCCGCGACACACAAAACATATTACGCAATCACCCGCTCACACGTGGACTTCTTGAAGATACCGGCACAGTTGAAAGCTGGTGGACGCATGAGGGCAAAGATTCTGATCCGCGAAACCCTCAGTTTTTAGCAAAAGGCGTTTTATCAAACGTCACCGGTTCGCGCGCTGACGAGATTGTGAATGATGACGTTGAGGTGCCGCGCAATATCACCACGCCGGAACTCAGGGAGAAACTACGGTACCGCCTGGAGGAACAGACTCACATTGCGGTACCGGGCGCAAAGAAACTTTTTATCGGTACTCCACACGCCTTTGATTCGCTCTATGACGATGAAGAAAGTAAGGGCGCTGACTGCCTGACAATTCCTCTTTTCAATAAAGATTTCCGAATTGATGAGCCCAAAGGGCGCAACGCTTTCGGGGTGCCGTTTGAGCCGGTATATGTTTTTAGCGGCATCGGTAAGGGCGCATCGTTGCTGCGACCGGACATCGATTATCGATACAGCAAAGGCATTATCACTTTTGTCACAGCGCCAAAATCAGTTATCGACTGTTACGGTGAATCGGCGTGGCCGGAGCGTTTCAACGATGCCGAACTGCTTAAGCGCCGCCAGCAGACGCGCACGCTAAACGGCTGGGATTCGCAGTATCTGTTGCGCTCTCGTCCTGTTCATAATCTGCGTCTGGATCCGGACAGAATAAGGGAATACAACTGCGAGATTGTTTTCAGGCGTGCCAACAATGTGACGACCGCCTACCTTGGCAGCGTCCAGTTAACTGGCGGTTCCTGTTACTGGGACGTCTCAACAGGGAAAAGAAAGAGTGATGCATCTGCCGTCAGCCTTATTTTGCAGGATACCCGGGGGCATTATTACTGGCATGTCTGCGAAGGGCTGGAGGGCGATCTTGCAGAGTTTGACGACAGCGGCCAGATTTGTGGCGGCCAGGTCTGGCAGTTAAGAAGCCTGGTTATTTCCTTCAACATCCCCCGCGTAACCGTCGAAGTTAACGGGCCTGGTTCATTCGCAGGCAAGTTACTGCGTCAGGCTTTAAAGGGGCTCACATGCGCGGTGGTAGAAATCACCGTTACCACGAATAAACAGCAACGCATTCTGGATGGTCTGGAAGGCCCGCTAACGTCCGGCATTCTCTGGGCGCATACGCGCGTGCTCGACGGGCCGTTATACGAGCAGATGCGGGAATTTAACCCAATGCTGACCACGCAGGAGGATGATTATCTCGACAGCGGTAGCGGGGCAATTATCGAGCAGCCAGTAAAAATCGGCCATGTGCAGCATGAAAATCCGGCGCGCGGCCACGGTGAGACCTGGCGACAGACACACGGCACTTACGAAATAGAAACGGAGTATTAAGCATGAGCGTACCGGCACAAGTACCTATTAGCGGGCCATACATCGCGAACGGGGTTACAACGCAGTTTGCCTATAAATTTTATCTGCTGTTTGCCACTGACATGCAGGTGTTTGTAGGTGGTCTGAAAAAGATACTGAACACTGATTACACTGTGACCGGCGTTGGCAACAGTCAGGGCGGAAACGTGGTATTCACTACCGCACCTGCCAACGGGCTTGAAGTGCTGATCAAGCGCGCCACGCCTTATACCCGCCAGACTGACTATGCGGATAATGGCGACCTGCTGGCTGATGTAGTTAACGATGATTTTGATCGCATCTGGCTGGCGCTACAGGAAATTAACGCCAACTTTTCGAGCTCAATCAGTAAGGCAGTTGGCGGTAACTGGGATGCTCAGTCGTTGCGCATTATGGCTGTTGCAGACGGTACACAGCCGCAGGATGCCGCCACAGTCAATCAATTAAATAACGTCAATGAGTCAGCAGGGCAAAGCGCTCAGGCGGCGGCCAATAGTGCAGCGGCTGCTAAAACCAGTGAAAACAATTCCGCCTCAAGCCAGCAGGCGGCAGCCTCAAGCGCCAGCGCCGCATCTGTATCGGCTGGTAATTCCAGCGACAGCGCTAATCTGGCTCAGAAATGGGCTGCTAACCCTGTCGGAACGGAAGTGACAGCGGGTAAATACTCTGCATTTCACTATGCATCGAAAGCGAGTGATAGCGCTACAGCGGCAGCTACCTCAGCAACGAACGCGGCTACATCAGCCACTAATGCATCTAACTCAGCCGCTGCCGCTGCAAACTCAGCAGCAAGTGCAAAATCCGACGCTGACAGGGCACAGACTGCAAACCCGGATAATCAACTTAAGAAAGCTAACAATCTTAGCGATGTAGCTGATAAGGATATAGCCTGGAAGAACCTGGCTAAGTACGGAGCGGCCGCAAATACCGCTGCGCAAGGCAATGATATTCGTCTGGGAACAGTTGACCAGAAAACAGGGGGAACCATATCGAGCGCGGTCAGTGTGCAAATGACAAGCTCAGATGATTTTTCATTCCCAATGACTCTACGCAGAAGCCAGTTCATTGCTGCTCAAAACGTCTGGTTTGGCGGTGGTATCAAGTTCCAGTTTCGTGCTGATTTAGCTAATGAGGGCGTTGATATGTACGCTCAGCGCAATTCAAATGGTGAGCGGCTTTTCTATCAGCGTACTTTTAACGGTGATGGCAGCGTTGCATCGGTTTATTCGTTCAGCAGTAACGGTAATTACAACGCTTACAATGGTGCATTTATCAACGGATCTGATGAGCGTATTAAATACGATATCAACGTAGTTGATAAACCACTTGAAAAAATGAAACTGCTTAAAGGGGTAACTTACCGGCTTAAGTCTAATAATTCATTTGGTATGGGGTATATCGCCCAGGACGTAGAGGCCGTATGGCCTGACGCCGTTAGTCACTCAGGCTTTGACCAGACAATGCCTGATGGTAGTGTCGTGACGGACGTCAAAGGCATCAGTGCAGGGAACATAGCCGCAGCGCTTCACCATGAGGCTATTCTTGCATTAATGGCTAAGATAGAAGCACTTGAGGAAAAGCTGAACAGCGGAACCTCATCGCATTAAATCATTAAGTTATAAAAATTTCCTTTCCTACCAACGCCTTTACAAATCTCATAGCCGCAGCGGCTTGATCATTTTTCTCAACTGATGATACTGGTTATTTATACAGTATCATCAGGAGAAAATTATGTCGTTTCCCTCGCCAGCAGCAGACTATGCAGAAAGCAGGCCAGACCTTAACAGGTTGTTAGTCAGTCGGCCGCACGCAACATTTTTTATCAAGGCTGATGCTCAGTATCCAGAACAGGGCATTCTCAAAGGTGCAATGCTGGTGGTTGATTCTTCCACAAAGCCCGTACACGGCTCACTGGTGGTAGCATCGCCGGAAGATGAAATGAGGCTATGCCGGGTTCAGTTGGCACCATTTCCGGCACTGATTACAGTGAATAATAGCGAAGTGCTCTGGACTTTTTCAGAGCCTGATTTTGATGAGCGGTCGCAGATATTTGGTGTCGTTACATATGTAGTTAATAAAACAATGATTCTGCAAAACTAAAATCATGTTATTGTTTCCAAAGAAATTTTTATAGGTGGTTTTTTGAGTGTTAGGCCCTAAAAAATTGGATTTATAATCAATAAATTCAATATCTTGCATTGCTATTTTTAGCATGCTGAGCTGGCAGTCGGCAAAAGAACAAAAAACGCTGGCCGAACATTATCTGCAGCAGATCGCTCAAAGTCGCGGGCTGCAAATTCAACAAGAGCTGAGTTATGCCCTTAATATGGCGCACAGCTTAGGCCAAAGTCTGATTGCTCTGCCCAAAGCGGGCATTAACGATCGTAAAGTCGCTGACAGAATCATGGAATATTCACTCAGAGCCAATCCTGATTATCTCTCGATGTCTGTGATTTTTGAACCCAACGCGTTTGATGGTCGTGATGCTGAATTTGCAGGTCAGAGCGGACAGCCGCCACAGGGCCGTTATGCCTGGTTTGTTGACCGCGATCAGGCCGGTAATTACGCCATGCATCCGTTACTGTCCTTTTTAACGCCGGGTCAGGGTGATTATTATCTGGTTCCCCAGCAGACAAGAAAAGATACGCTGATTGAGCCCTACAGTTATGCCTACAATGGTATACCAACGTTATTGACCTCTGTAGCCTCACCCATTATCGATCAGGGTAAACTTTACGGCGTGGTGACTTCCGATATCTCCCTTGCCTCACTACAAAAGAAAGTTAACCAGATAAAACCCTGGCAGGACACCGGTTATGCCCTGTTGCTCTCTAACACAGGCAAAGTCGTTTCCTCGCCAGATAAAGATGAGGCGGGCAAAGCGTGGAAGGGGGAAAAAGACAATTTCACCCAGCAAATTGTGGAACATGACGACCCGGTGCTGGGCGAAAAAGCCATGTATACCTGGTATCCGGTCACGGTAGGCAATAGCGATAAGCCCTGGTACGTTGGAATTGTCGCACCGGTCAGCCAGGTGATGGCTGCGGCGAATCGCCAACTCTACTGGGCTATCGGACTGATGCTGGTAAGCATCCTGTTGGTCGGCGCGGTACTGGGGCTCTTGTTCAATCGCAAAGTCATGCGTCCGCTCGGCGGCGAGCCTGCAGAGGCAGCCAGAATAGCGCTGGCGGTTGCGGAAGGTAAGCTCAGTAACCGCTTTCACGTTGCACCGGGCGACAACAGCAGCCTGTTTTATGCGCTGCATACCATGCAAAGCCAGCTGCAATCTATTGTGGGCCAAATCAAAGATGCCAGCGCGTCGGTGCGAGAAGGGGCTAGCGAGATTGCCAGTGGTAACCTCGATCTGGCATCGCGTACCGAACAGCAGGCGGCTGCGCTGGAGGAGACTGCAGCCAGCATGGAGCAAATCAGCGCAACGGTTCGCCTGAATGCCGATAATGCTCAACAGGCCACGAATCTGACCGAAAATGCCACCTCAATCGCCAGCCGGGGCGAAGCGCTGGTTGGGCAGGTGGTGCAGACCATGTCACAGATTGATGACAGCTCGAAGAAAATTGGTGACATTACTACGATGATCAACAGCATCGCCTTCCAGACGAATATTCTGGCCCTTAACGCTGCGGTTGAGGCGGCGCGCGCTGGCGAGCAGGGACGAGGCTTTGCTGTCGTGGCCTCTGAGGTGCGTAATCTTGCGCAGCGAAGTGCGGGCGCGGTGAAAGATATCGCTGCCCTGATTGAAGAATCGAGCGTTCGGGTTCAAAGCGGCGTGAAACTGGTTAACGAAGCAGGCAAAACGATGCATGAGATGACGCAGGCCGTATCGTCAGTGCAGAGCATCATTGATGAAATCGTCTCTGCCTCTGATGAACAGGCGCGCGGTATCGGTCAGGTCACTGTCGCAGTTAACGAGATGGACGGTACGACACAACAAAACGCCGCACTGGTGCAGCAAATGTCGGCGGCCGCCAGCTCGCTGGAAGATCAGGCGCAGCAGTTGGCGCAAACGGTGGAGCAGTTCCGCTAACGCGCGGTAAACCGCTAAAACACAACCCGCACGGTGCGGGTTGTGTTTTCAGTCATTAACCCGGATAGATACCGCGATCTTTACGTGCCATCAGGATACGTTCGCAGGCCACGATATAGGCTGCGGTACGCAACGAGCACGCTTTCTCTTTGGCTTTTTCCCATACGTGAACCATGGCTTCCGTCATGATCTTGTCTGAGCGTTTATTAATTTCGTCTTCGCTCCAGAAGAAGCTGGCCATATCCTGCACCCATTCGAAGTAACTGACTGTCACACCTCCGGCGTTACAAATCACGTCGGGTACAACAATCACACCGCGGTTTGCCAGAACATCATCAGCATCCGGATAGGTCGGACCGTTAGCGCCTTCGAGCACCAGCTTACAGCTCAGGATCTCAGCACGCTCCCGCGTGATTTGTCCTTCCAGCGCGGCAGGGATCAGAATATCCATTTCCGTATGCCAGAAACGCTCTTTCTCGATGTTTTGTGCACCAGGGAAGCCTGCGATCTGCTTGTTTTCAGTCTGCCATTGTGTCAACGCATCCATATCCATGCCGTCAGCGTTGAACAGCGTTGCAGTGTGATCCTGAATCGCCACAACGCGCGCGCCCGCCTGACTAAACAATCGGGCGGCTTCACTGCCTACGTTACCAAATCCCTGTACAGCGACACGTGCGCCTTCAATCTGGATGCCGGCTCGGCCAGCAACCTCACGGCCAGTGACGAACACACCACGGCCGGTCGCTTTTTCACGGCCGAGGGAGCCGCCAAGGTGAATAGGTTTACCTGTCACCACACCAGTCACCGTGGTGCCCAGATTCATGGAGTAGGTATCCATCATCCAGGCCATCACTTTGCCATTGGTGCCGACATCGGGGGCCGGGATATCTTTTTGCGGTCCAATGATGATACCGATCTCGCTGGTATAGCGGCGCGTCAGACGTTCGAGTTCGCCTTCAGACAGTTTAAAAGGATCGACCCGAATCCCACCTTTTGCCCCGCCGTAGGGCAGATTGACAGCGGCACACTTGATGGTCATCCAGGCTGAAAGGGCCATGACCTCATTTAAATCGACATCGGGATGATAGCGAATCCCGCCTTTACCCGGACCGCGTGAAAGGTTGTGCTGAACACGATAACCCTCAAAATGACGAATGGAGCCGTCATCCATTTGCAGAGGAATATCAACAATTAATGCACGCTTAGGATGACGTAAAGTATCAATCCAGCGCGTAAGGTCGCCCAGGTAAGGCGCAACGCGATCGATTTGTTGTAGGTAGGTGGACCAGGCTGAAGTACTACTGTCAGACGCGTAAGATAACTTATCCATACAAAACCTTTCTTATCGAAGTTATTTATTGTGTTGAGCCGTGGAATGACGCGCGCTTAAGCGCGCCGACATAATTTATCATTACCAGAGAAAATATGATGTCGACCAGGCGGTCATTATCCCCATGCTATTTCGATTAACGGTGAATAAGAGTGAATAATATTTCGACTTATCTGCCCCGGATGCGGCTGTTTCGTGCATAAATAAGGCATTGTTAGTGCATAAACCAAAAATTTTATGATTTATCAGTTCTTTGAAGGGGGTCAAAAAGTTAATGAATTGTTTCAAAGGATATTGACTTTGTTGCACCGCCAGGGTGCATAAATATAAGTAATGCGAAGGTTACTTTCACTTATGCGAAGAGGCTAATGGACAATATCTCACGCTTTTTTCACCGACGGCAGAGCAGAAAATAAGACGTGCCAGCAAAATGCGTTTATTAAAACGGGATGGAACTCAACCGCTAAATTTTTACCCTGAATAAGGAAGACGGCCGTGAGCGGATGAAAAATGCTGCGAACAGCATTGCATCAGTTTACGCTTTGACCTTCTGAAATCAGCGACAACAGATGGTTAACCGCTTTAGACGCATTATTCCGCCGCCAGGCAAAAGCCACATCGGTAAAAAGCGTATTGTTGGCGATTTCCCGGAAGCAAATCTGCGGATTCTGCACGCAAACCATCGATTCCGGTATAAGGGCTATACCGCAACCTGCGCCGACCATACCTAGGGAAGAACTGATTTGCGGAGCCTGCTGAAAAGACGATGAGGAGAAACCCGCGCGCAAACAGGCACTGACAATAAGCTCATACAGACTGGGTGAAACGTCTCGCGGAAAAATAATTAAGGTTTCCTGCACCAGTTCGCTCAGCGCGATGCTGGATTTTTGTTGCAGAGGATGCGCAGCAGGTAAAGCCAGCAGCATCCGTTCGGTAGAAATGACGCGCAAATTAAACGATTTACTGCTTTCGCAGGGAAGACGAAGAAATGCCGCGTCCAGCAATCCCTCCTGGAGATCCTGAATAAGCAATGACATGTTCTCTTCCCGCGTCATCAGTTCCAGGGCGGGATAGCGATCTTTAAATCGCCGAATAATCTCAAAGACGTTGGGATCAAATGCCACCGAACTGGCAAAGCCCAGCGACATTTTGCCAGAGATCCCCCGGGCAACACCTTTCGCCTTTTCCAGCGCATGATCGGCGAGTTGAATGATTTCAATCGCATCCGCCAGAAATGTTTTTCCTGCATCCGTCAGTTCCACACCGCGCGTCAGTCGTTTTAACAGCGGCGTACCGATTTCATGCTCCAGTCGCTGAATTTGCTGACTGAGTGGCGGCTGCGAAATGCCAAGCAATTCGGCCGCTCGGGTAAAGTGCTGCGTTTGAGCGACAGCAACGAAATAACGTAGATGGCGCAGTTCCATATTAAAAACGTCTCAAAGTTTACAGGTTTTGCTATTGGATTCTGTCCGCAAACAGGGTCACCATTATGTTAACACGGCTTAACAGTTAACCTACGAGGCATCCGATGAGCAATTTTGTAACTGATTGTTCCTGTGAGGATCAACTAAAAGATACCGTCCAAAAGCTGCGAAAAAACATGCCAGAAAGTGTTATGTATCAAACCTCTTTGATGAGTGCGCTGCTGAGTGGTGTTTATGACGGTGAAACCAGGATTGCTGACTTACTGCGCAAAGGTGACTTTGGTCTGGGAACCTTCAATCAGCTGGATGGTGAACTCATTGCGTTCGACAGCAATGTGTATCAGCTACGCGCCGATGGCAGTGCCCGGCCTGCTGATCCTGACCAGAAAACGCCATTTGCGGTAATGACCTTTTTTCAACCCCAGCATAAACACGTTTTTGAACGCGCGGTTCAGCGCGATGCGCTGCACCAGCTTATCGACAGCGAAATCACCTCCGACAACCAGTTTTGTGCACTGCGTGTAAGCGGACATTTTTCATCCGTCCAGACGCGTACCGTTCCGTGCCAGTGCCGGCCTTACCGATCGATGCCTGAAGTTCTGGGAAACCAGCCCATATTTGAATTCACGCATCGCCATGGCGAGCTTATTGGCTTCCGCACGCCGCAGTACATGCAGGGTATCAACGTCGCGGGATATCACGAACATTTCATCACAGACGACAGAACCGGCGGTGGGCATATCCTGGATTATGTGCTGGAGCAGGGCACGCTGACTTTTGGTGCCATCAGCAAGCTGGTGATCGATTTACCTGAAAACGCCGACTTTCTTAATGCCAACCTGACGCCGGAAAATCTGGATGATGCCATCCGTTCTGTCGAAAGCTAATCACGAGGCCTGAAATATGAAAACTCTCTCTGATACGACACTCTGGCACTGCGGTGCAGACCTGGTTGTCGCGCAACTTGAAGCGCAAGGCGTCAGCCATGTGTTTGGCATCCCTGGCGCAAAAATTGATAAGGTATTTGATTCCCTACTGGATTCATCCATTCAGACGATTCCCGTGCGGCATGAGGCGAATGCCGCCTTTATGGCCGCGGCAGTAGGCCGTCTGACGGGTAACGCTGGCGTGGCGCTGGTCACATCCGGCCCGGGCTGCTCAAACCTGGTGACCGGTATGGCTACCGCAACCAGTGAGGGCGACCCGGTGGTGGCTATTGGGGGCGCGGTCAAACGCTCCGACAGCGCCAAGCAGGTTCACCAGAGTCTTGATACCGTATCTATGTTCCGCCCGGTGACAAAATATGCGGTTGAAGTCACCGACTCGTCGGCACTGGCGGAATGTGTATCAAACGCGTTTCGTCACGCTGAACACGGTCGCGGCGGCGGTGCGTTTGTCAGCCTGCCACAGGATATCGTTGATCAGCCGGTCACGGGTAAGGTGCTGAGCCATCACGGCCGCATCACGCTGGGTGCGGCACCGGATGTGATGATTGATGCGGTCAGCCGTGAGATCGCCCACGCAAAAAATCCCGTGATCTTGCTGGGCCTGATGGCAAGCCAGCCTGAGAATAGCGAAGCCATTCACGATCTGTTAAACCGCAGCCATATCCCGGTAACCAGCACGTATCAGGCTGCGGGTGCCGTTCGCCAGGAGCACTTTTCCCGTTTTGCCGGTCGCGTTGGACTTTTCAACAATCAGGCAGGCGACAAGCTGCTGCAACAGGCCGACCTGATTATTACCATCGGCTACAGCCCGGTTGAGTATGAACCTGCCATGTGGAACAGCGGGAATGCCACCTTAATCCACATTGACGTTGTGCCAGCGGAAACGGACAACCGCTATTTGCCAGATGCGGAGCTGGTCGGCAACATCGCCGCCACGCTGCGTAAACTGGCACAAAAGGTCAGCCAGCCGTTACAGCTCAGCAAGGAGGCTGCCAGTATCCTTGAGGACCGTCAGCAGCAGCGGCAGTTACTTGCATTACAGGGCGCGAGCCTGAATCAGTTTGCTCTTCATCCGCTGCGCATCGTGCGTGCGATGCAGGACATTATCAACAGCGACGTCAGCCTCACCGTTGATATGGGCAGCTTCCATATCTGGATTGCCCGCTATCTCTACAGCTTCCGCGCGCGCCAAATCATGATTTCTAACGGGCAGCAAACCATGGGCGTGGCCTTGCCCTGGGCGATTGGTGCCTGGCTGGTCGATCCACAGCGTAAAGTCGTCTCGGTTTCAGGAGATGGCGGCTTCCTGCAGTCAAGCATGGAGCTGGAAACCGCCGTCAGGCTCAACGCCAACATTTTACACATTGTCTGGGTCGATAATGCTTACAACATGGTGGCGATGCAGGAAGAGAAAAAATATCAGCGTGTTTCAGGCGTGAACTTTGGGCCCATTGATTTTAAAGCCTATGCGGAAGCATTCGGCGCGGCGGGATTCGCGGTGAACAGTGCCTCCGAACTGGAACCCACGCTGCGTAAAGCGATGGATGTTCAGGGGCCTGCTGTTGTGGCAGTGCCAGTGGATTACGCCGACAACCACTTGCTGATGGGGCAGCTTCACCTCAGCCAGTTACTTTAATTTCAACGGAATAAGGAAACGATGATGAAAATGCGGGTTGCGCTTGTGACAGGTGCGGGTCAGGGCATTGGTGAGGCGATAGCCTTACGTCTGGCAAAAGACGGATTTGCCGTGGCCGTGGCTGATTATAATATTGAAACCGCGTCGCAGGTTGCGGAAAAGATCAAGAAAGATGGCGGCCGTGCGCTGGCCATCAAGGTGGATGTAACAAAACGGGATCAGGTATTTCATGCCGTAGAAGAAGCGCGCAGCGTATTGGGTGATTTTAACGTCATTGTGAATAACGCAGGTGTCGCGCCCTCAACGCCCATTGATGAAATCACCGAAGAGGTCATCAACAAGGTTTATGACGTTAATGTCAAAGGCGTGATCTGGGGCATGCAGGCCGCAATAAAAGCGTTCGCGTCTGAAGGTCATGGCGGAAAAATTATTAACGCCTGTTCTCAGGCCGGGCATGTCGGCAATCCCGAGCTGGCAGTTTACAGCTCAAGCAAGTTTGCTGTTCGGGGCCTGACACAAACTGCCGCACGGGATCTGGCACCGGCGGGGATCACCGTGAATGGCTTTTGTCCTGGTATTGTTAAAACACCGATGTGGGCGGAGATCGACAGGCAGATTTCCGAAGCGGCAGGCAAACCCGTGGGTTATGGTACTCAGGAGTTTGCGAAAAGAATCACGCTTGGTCGGTTATCAGAACCCGAAGATGTCGCAGCCTGTGTCGCCTTTCTTGCCGGCCCGGATTCTGATTACATCACCGGACAGTCGTTACTGGTAGACGGTGGCATGGTGTTTAGCTAACCGGAAAAATGTCTGGCGCTACGGCGCCAGACTGCCCGGTATTCTGTCACCTCGCATGAGGTAGGCTGAGATCCTGCATGACGTTCTGTGAAAAAATAACGCCGCTTACTTTTTCCCTCATTTCCTGACAATTTTAAGAGCATACCGAGCGTTTCCGGGCTTCCATCGTTCAGTGAAACGGCTAAAATAATGCGTTCATTTGCCAGGGAGTAAGACAGCTATAATGCGTTATCGTAATCTTTTTACCGCACTTGCGGTCGCCACGACATTAGCCGGGTGCGCCCGGCATCCCGCCGCCAATCCCCCCGCTGCGGCAGCGGATGATTTTACGACCGGACAGACCCAGATCGATGTTTCACACGTGATTACGCGTGCGGATGACGGTTCACATATTTATCTGACGGTAGATGGTAAAGATGCAGGCGAACTGCCCAATGGTGAAAGCAAAATCCTTCGTGTTCCCGCGGGTAAACATGAAGTCGGCGGTTACGTGCGCACGTTGTTTGGCCTGGGGCGGGTAACTATTGATCCCCTTGAAGTGACAACGTCACCTGAAGACGTTAAAAAAGTGGCTTATACCGTGACTCGTAATAAGGCGACCTTTGTTGAACAACCTAAACAGAGCGAACCCCAGCCGGCACAGACGCAGGAACAGGGCTAATCTGTCCTGCTAACGCCAGGTCGTGAATTTCACTGCCTGGCGATCGTTCAGATAGCGTTACGACGGCAGCAGGTTATCTCTCTGCTGACGTCGACCTGCCGTGTAGTGCCCGTGACCTCAGTGCTTTATGGCGTTAATCTCGCCCTTGACGACAGCCGTTGTGCTTTTGATGACACATGAGGCACGATGGCAATTTGGATCACCCATAGCGCCTGTTAATGAATGCCTATAGCCCCAGTTCACTGAGAGAGGGATGATCGTCCGGTCGGCGGCCCTGAGGCCAGTGAAACAGTCGCTGACTGTCGGTAATGGCCACGTCGTTAATGCTGGCATGGCGTTTCACCATGTAGCCATTCTCATCAAATTCCCAGTTCTCATTGCCGTAGGAACGGAACCAGTTTGCCTGGCTGTCATGCCACTCATAGGCAAAGCGCACGGCGATACGATTTGAATGAAAACTCCACAACTCTTTGATCAACCGGTACTCTGCTTCCCTTTGCCATTTGTCTCGTAAAAACGCCACAATTTCGGCCCGGCCCGTAATAAACCTATCGCGATTTCGCCATGCGCTGTCGGGAGAATAGGCCAGAGAAACACGTTCGGGATCCCGGCTGTTCCAGGCATCCTCTGCCAGGCGCACTTTCTTTATCGCATCCTGTACATCGTTAAACGGGGGTAAAGGCTGACGTGGTGATTCCATAAGGTCTCCTGAAACGCTGGCAGACTCAGCGACACTTCAGCATTGGAGTGCCGGCTGATGACATTCATAAACGGGCAGGTTTTAGAGCGAAATGGCGTGAACCTGACAAACGGCGCGTGCCGCTTCTTTACCTTTTTTCACAAAATGCTCGGTATAAAAACGCACGAATTCGTCGGCAGGCTGAAAATTATGCGGCGTCAGTGAAACAGAAAACACGGGAACATTGGTAGCCAGCTGAGCCTGCATGAGTCCACTGACCACAGCCTGCGCCACGAAGTCGTGGCGGTAAATGCCACCATCAACGACCAGGGCCGCACAAACAATGGCGTCAAACTGACCTGTTTGCGCCAGGCGCTGCGCCAGTAAAGGCATTTCAAAGGCACCAGGCACGTCCCAGGTTTTAATTTCGTAAGGCGTGCCGCTGTTTTCCATTTCCTGATTAAAGCCAGCCAGGGTTTGAGAAACAATGTCGCTGTGCCAGTTTGCCTTGATAAAGGCGACTCTTAACGGTTGCATAACTTACTCCAGTAAACGTGACATCCGGTGCACGTGAAATCGCAAAACGATCGCATTCTTCCGAATCAAAAAAATAAAGCTGTCTAATGAGCAGCACAGTAAATTCGCTCAGCACTTCTTGAATCACCTGGCTACCTGAGCGCCGGAGCCGGATGACGTCTCTTGCTTATGGCCGACATTATAAACTGATGTCAATAATCCGTGCTTATCTTTAATCCGCTTTTACCGCCATCCACCGTTACGGACGGCACCGATCTTGCGCGGATCATCCGCCAGAGCGCTGTCGTGTTTTATCCGTCTGGCCAATGCTCGCTTTTTGCGTAACGCTTTCCATTAATATATCAGCCTAAAAATAGTACTGGATATTTAAACAGGTAGTTGTATAATTATTCCACTGCCCGTTGGGTGTTGTCTGGAATGATTAGGGGGTAAAGCCCATGATGATATCGACAGAAATCTTCAAAGCAACGGATCATGCCATTACGATGACAAGCCGTGAAATTGCCCAAATGACCGGCAATACGCACGGCGAAGTTAAACGCTTAATTAAAAGTCTTGAAACGGCGCAGCGCCTTTCTCAGCCGCTTTCAGTCAATCTCTATGAGCGCGAAGGCCAGACGCGTGAGGAGTTCTGCCTGAATAAACGCGACTCTCTGCTTGCTGTCGCCCGACTTTCGCCGGGTTTTACGGCCGATGCGCTCGATCGCTGGCAGGCCCTTGAAGAGCGTGTTCATCTGCCTGATTTTACGAATCCTGCTGAAGCCGCTCGTGCCTGGGCTGAACAGTTTGAACAGCGACGCGCAGCAGAGAAACAACTGGCCGAATCGGCACCAAAAGCCGCTTTTTTTGACCACTTTGTCAACGTTGAAACGTCTCTGGGTTTCCGCCAGTTGTGCAAAATGCTGAAAGCCAAAGAGCCAGATTTTCGCCAGTTCCTGCTGGAGCGCAATATTATGTTCCGTGACAAGGGAGCCTTGAGGCCCCAGCATTACCACCTGCAGGCAGGTTACTTTACGCTGCATTCAGGTACGGCGGACAATCAGCATGCTTTCTCGCAGGCTCGCTTTACCGCCAATGGTGTCAGATGGATTGCCAGCCTGTGGGCCGGACATCTCTCTGCTCAACTCAAAGGTGCGGCGGCTTAGCCTCACTTCTAGCGTGGAACAGGCCGCTGACGATGCGGCCTGTTTCAGCCAGCCTTTTACCAGCCTTTGATCGCATCACCTTTGTAAACTTCTTCTGCTTTGGCCGCGACTTCCGGAGACTGTAACGCAGACTTCAGCTTTTGGATTTTATCGCTGTCTTTGTTGTCCTGACGTGATACCAAGGCATTGACGTAAGGCGATGAGGCGCTTTCCATAAACAACCCATCGCGACGCGCCGACAGGCCAGCCTGGGCAGAGAAGTTGGTATTTATGATTGAAAGCGTGACATTTGGATCGTCAAGAGTACGGGTTAACTGCGGCGTATCCACCTCAACAAGCTTCAGATGCTTAGGGTTTTCGATGATATCTAGCGAGGTCGGCAAATAGCCCACGCCGTCTTTGAGCTTAATTAAACCCTGAGCCTGCAACAGCAACAGACTGCGGCCCAGCGTTGTGGCCTCATTAGAAAGGGTAATCGTATCGCCATCTTTGAGTTCGCTGATGTTTTTAATCTTGTGAGAATAGGCAGCGATAGGGAAAACAAAGGTTTTACCGACAACGGCAAATTTGTAGCCACGCTCTTTAGACTGTTCTTCCAAATAGGGGAGGCTCTGAAAGGCGTTGGCATCAACTTCTTTGTTGTTCAGCGCTTCGTTTGGCAGTACGTAATCGTTGAAGTTAAGCACTTCAACATCCAGCTGATACTTGTCTTTGGCAATTTTCTGAACTTCCTGCCAGATAGCTTCGTCGGGACCGGTGTTGATCGCCACTTTAACTTTATGATCGTTATCAGGTGAGCAGGCGGACAACAGTAATACGGAACTGGCGATTAGCGCCGTAAATAAACCTTTCATTAGTAGCGATTCCCATCAGTAAAAGATGTCAAAAGCCTAATACAATTTATCCGCCTTGCGTACTGACGCGGCGATATAAGATATAACCATTACTGCATGATTTGTCTAAAAATTCACCGCATGGTCATCAGGCGCTATCCTGGCGTTTTTAACCGCTGGCAGGGTAATTGACGTCGTCGAACACGATCATAGGCTACGTTTAAACACGTTATTCATTTCAGTATTGCCGACGCGAGTCAGGAGAAACCATGTCAGGGAATCATTCAGATAAATCATCAGAGAAAAAAATCGTTGCCGTACAGGTGTTAAAAAGTAGTGAAGCATGGAACGGTCAACACATTGACGCTTATCCGCAGGGTGAACCCGAACTGACCGTGATGCGCCTGACCATTCCGGCTAATTCTTCGTTACCCTGGCATACGCATCCCATGCCGAATGCGTGTTTTATCCTGTCAGGTACGCTTGTAGTTGAGGATAAAGAAACGGGTGAGCAGCAAACCTTTCAGGCTGGCGAAGCGTTAAATGAAACGGTGAACAGCGCACATCGCGGCTTTACGCTGAACACGCCTGCCGAGTTGGTGATTACCTATGCGGGGGTGAAAGGGATGGAGCTGACCGACCCGCTTCCCGGCGAACCTGAGGAGTTCTAGCGTGAGAATGCCTACCGGTACAGTTTCGGGTTAAACACTCGCTGGAGCCAGTCCTTTGCAGATCGCGTGAACGGGGCAGAAAACCTGATTCAGGGTGCGCATTTGGCATCTGGAATACTGTGTAGGGTCATGGCGCAAAAAAAACCAGCCGGTGAAGGCTGGTTTACGTTTGTATGCAACTCTCATTACGCTTTCAGCGAGGCGCCGCCGCAGATAACCAGTTCCTGGCCCGTAATGGCTGCGGCGGGTTCGCTGAGTAGATAACCCACTAGCGAGGCGACTTCTTCTGGTTGAATGAGCCGGCCAATCGGCGGAACCATAGGGGCCGACGACGTACGTTCAGGTCGGGTGAGCATGGGGGTTTCGGTCGCACCAGGCGCAACAACGTTAACAGTGATGTTACGCGGTGCCAGCTCCATTCCCCACGAGCGAACCATGCCAACCAGCGCCGCTTTGGTTGCAGCGTACTGCGAGCGGTTGGCGGCACCTCGCGACGTGCGGCTACCTATAATGACAATCCTGCTGCCAGGCTGCATCATCGGCACAAAGTGGTTCACCAGGACTTCCGCCGCCTGAACGTGCAACGACCACAGGCGCGCGCCGGCAGCGCTATCAAGTTCGCCTAACGGGGCGGCCACCATCATCCCTGCTGCATGTATCAACGCATCCGGGGTACCGAGTGTGCTGATAACCGACTTAAGCTGTTCCGCATCCGTTAAATCCACGGCAACCCAGTTAAGGTTCGGTGAGGCCATCTCTCCCTGGGTTCTGCTAAGTCCCGTCACTTTCCAGCCGTTATTCAGCAGATGATGGGTGATGGCCTGGCCGATACCGGAACTGTATCCCGTGACGATAGCGTGACGCATCTCAGTCTCCTAACATAGATTTTGGTACTTTAAACACCGCTTTGCGGACCGTCATCGGTTCGTTGACCGCGCACAGCGCCTGATGAGGCTCACCGGGCAGAAATACCGCAAAGTCCCCTTTGCGTAGCGTTATGCTCACGGGCCATTCGCGGGGGCGGGTAATGAACAGATCGGGTTTCTTCTCTTCATCATCCGTCTTCGCGACGGACTGCGTACCGGCGTTGATAATCTCTTCGCCTTCCAGCATCACCTGAATATCCGCCCAAAGATGGTGATATTCGGTGTGCCGTAACGCGGCATCTTCGGTAGTGGCCTGCTGAATATTACAAAACCACGCAACATTTTCTGGCTGCCATTTACCGATATCTTTTGCTGCCAGTGCCTCAAACGTGCATGAGGGTAAACGGAGCAGGGCCAGTAAGGGTTCAGGTAATCCTGCCAGGGCCAGGTTGTTCAGGTTTCCAACAATCATCAGATTACTCCTTCACCCACTCAGGCGTGACGCGCGCGTATTTAATTGCCTGACGAAAATAGGTATAAGCGATATGCAAAGTCCCCCCAGCATCCTGCTTGATGCTGGGATAGGAAAATTCACGGTTGCGTTTTTCCTGAGAGTTATTGGTCATACAGTATCCATCGCCTTCATCGAGGTTTTTCTGCCATGGCCAGGTCTTGCCCCCATCCGCTGAAATAGCCACGGTCATGGGCGCGCGCGGTGCCCCCCAGAATGCGGTACGGCCTGTCGTTTCCGGCTCTTTTCTGCCATCACCGTCATCGATCTCATCATATAGAGAGGCACGACGTTCTGTGGCCCCGGCCGCACTCATATTGTTAAATACCAGCGCCAGCTCGCCGCTGTGCAGCGTCGTCACCTGAATAGAAGAGTTGTTGTTAGGTAAAACAGTGGCCTCGGGCGATGACCAGGTTTCTCCGCCATCGGTGGAGCGGCTCAGATAGATATGATCCGCCCAGCGGCTGCGGTAAAGGGCAACCAGCGAACCATCCTGCAAGGCGGTGATATTCATGTGTACACACCCCAGGCTGTCTGGCACGACCACATCTCGCCAGCTTTTGCCCTGATCAGACGAAATTTTCACCGCGCTGATATCATCATTACCTACCCATTTTTCACCTGGCTGGGTACGGCAGTAGAACACGGGCAGTAACCAGTTACCGTTATCCAGAACGGTAATGGGCTGACGGATAAAGGTGCCTGGCTTATCTAACAGCGTATCGATCGGGCCCCAGGTTTGGCCAAGATCGCTGGACTGGCGGTATCGGACAATCGCCGTATCCTGATTGCCGGAGATCTGCGCCGTCCACAATAGCCAGAGAACATTATTGGGCGCGAGAAACAGCACAGGGTTTTGCTCAGACCGCGTGGGATCGTCAGACAGTTTGACGGCTTCGCTCCAGGTGTCAGCGCCTGCCGGCAAGCGAGAGCACCAGACGGAGATATCGGCAATCCCTTCCTGTGTTCCGCCAAACCAGACGCAGAGCAGGGAACCGTCCTGCAGTGGCAAAATATTGGCGGCGTGGTTTTGCGGGCATGACGAAGGCAACATTGCCGTCATTACTCGGCCATCTTTTTCCCATGGCTTCAGATGGCCATCACGAATTACGGTTACGGTCATTTTATTCTCCTTTGCTTGCTGCATTTTTTGCCTCTTCAGCGGCCTGGGTCCGGGCTTTACTTGGGATCATATGGTCAATAGCCATAATCAATGCTGGTGTCAGTAGCGCGATATACATGTTGTTGATACCAAAAGGATCGCCTAACAGATACCAGATGGAGGTCACCACACAGGCGCCCACCAGGCCCGCATTTGCCCCACGCGTACTTCTGTAGAACGGCGCGTAGAAGGCAATCACCGCAACAACGGTAATAGACAGACGAATAGCACGTGTAAAGAAAGAGAGTTTTAAGACTTCAGGCACGAACAGAACAAAAATCAACGGCAGGAAACCAATCAACAGTGATAACCAGCGCGTTGTTTTAAATTCCTGATCGGGCGTCGGTTTGAAATAAGGCACATAGAAATCTTTCACCACCAGTGAGGCGATCGCCAGAGCGACGGTACTGACGCTGACAAAGATGGAGGCCACCAGCGAGGTCGTTACCAGACCCGCCAGCCAGGGGTTCATGTCCTGCAAAAACACCGGCATGGCGTACAGGCTGTTAATCTCTGGATGCAGGTACTTTGCGGCCACACCGATCACCGCAATCGCCAGTGCAATCGGCATACAGAACAGGAAAGCAATCCACGTGGAGCGCTGTGCAGATTTCACGTCTTTAGTTGAGGAGATAGCCTGAATAACAAACTGTGTGCAGAAAATCGAACCAATAGTACCGATGAGCCAGGCAACGATGGTTGATACGCCGATATTACCATCCCAGGTCCAGTAATAGGCGGGCATTTCGTCGATCATAGGTTTGAAGCCGCCCGTTTGCGACAGTGCAAACCACAAAATAGCCAGAATACCAAAATACTTCAGCGCGCTGTGCAGCATGGTGACCCAGGCGATTCCCTTTAAACCACCAAACGCAAAGTAGAAGGTACTGACGATAGCGGTGATAAACGCAGCAATGGGCAGGGTAACGTGTAAGACCGTCGCGATAGCGGCGGCACCACTCACATAATTACCCACGTTTACCAGCAGCAGGGCATAAATCATAATCAGTGAAATGATATTCTTGGTACTGCTACCGTATTTTTCAGCGATGGCGCCCGAAATGGTAATTTTGCCGGTGTTATAAATACGTTTAACCAGAATCATACCAAATAACGGAAAACCGATTGCCGCACCAATAACAGACCATGACGCGGCAATACCGCCTTCAAAAGCGGCCTGCGCGGTGCCGATGGTCGACTTTGCCCCTATATATTCTGACATCAGCAGAATACCAACAATAAAGGCGGGCATGGCGCGGGAGCCTTCCATAAAATCGCCAGAGTTTTTACTGCGTAAGCGAAACGTTAGCCAGGTGGTAAATAAAATATAAGCCACCACGATGCCAATAATTATCAGGGTGTCCTGAGCGTTGAAAGTTTTCATTATAGCCTCAGATATAACAAGATAAATTCGGGGAGCACAGCGACTCCCTGTCTTTACGTTTTATTACTTCTTATTATCATTTCAGGTACAGGTTGATGATTCTGCGGATTTCATCTTCCTGTGCGGTATCAAAGTGAACGGCATAACGGCTTTCGCCCACGTTATAACCTAAAATCTGCAACGCTTTTTTAACTGCTGCGGGTGAAAATGCCACTTTATAAAGGTCTGTGCGTAAGCCCGTGACCTGCTCTTGCGCCAGCCGCGATCCTTCACGATCTCCGGCATGGAAGCGAGACCAGATAGCATTGATTTGACGCGGCGCGACGTTAGCCAGGCCTGAAATACAGGCTGAGCATCCCTCGACATAGCCCTGGTGAATCAGTGAGTCCGGACCGTTCAGAACATCGAAGTCTTTACTGTCCTTAACGGCATCCAGATAACCTTTCAGGCTTTCATAGCTTCCGGCGCTGTCTTTCACGCCAATAATATTCGGGTGTTCAGCAAGTGTGCGGGCCGTTTGTGGCTCGATCGTATTACCCGTCCTGGCCGGAATGTTATACAAAAACACCGGAACGGAAAGGGCATCCGCAATGGCCGTGTAATGATGAATGAGTTCGCGCTGATTAAGCGGCACAAAATAAGGCGTAATCACCGAAACTGCGTCCACGCCCAGTTTTTCGATTTGTTTGCCCAGCCGAATGGTTTCGCGGGTGGAAATCTCACCAATATGCGCCACAACGTTTCCGCGCCCCGATACTTCATTAACACAGGTTTCAGTAACAGTGAGTTTCTCTTTCTCATTAAGGACAAAAAACTCACCGTTAGTGCCGCCACAGAAAATACCGTTGCCCGCATTAAGTTGGCGAATAACCTGACGCTTAAGTTCATCAAGGTTAAGTCCGCCTTCTTTATCAAAAGGGGTAACAATAGCTGTTAACACACCTTCAATTTTCTTACGCATTACCCACTCCTTTTTTAAATTAAATCCTGGGGAAAAGTGTCCGGTAAATTGCAGCCACATCCTGATGGCTGACTACGCAAGGCGAATTGTTCATCAATCGCTTCACGTTCAGAGCCGCTTCACTGAGGGAATCGATATCATCGGATGGCACACCCAGGGCTTCCAGGTTATCAGGCAGGTTGAGGCGTTTGACTAATTTGGCCAGATAGTCAACCAGCGCATGTGATTTCTCTTCCTGACTCAGCGTGGTATCGGCTTCCGGGATCAGATCCCAGACGTTGGCAAATTTCTCCACCGCAAAGGGCCGCACTACTTTCATGCAGGGCGCCAGCAGAATGGCGTTAGCGACACCGTGAGGCAGATGCCAGGTACCGCCTAAGGGATAGGACAGGGCATGAACAAGATGGGTACCGGCATGGGCAATGGCTGCACCGCCATAATAAGAGGCCCACAGCATTTCCAGCTTGGCTGTCAGGTTATGCGGTTCATTAACGGAGGTTTCCAGATGACGGAATAATTTATACAACCCCATGAGTGCAACATTGTCACCGACAGGATTCGAAATCGTCGCGGTGTAGCACTCAAGTAAATGGCACAGCGCATCAATTCCCGTTGAGGAGGCGATATGCGCGGGCATGCTGGTTGTCAGCTCAGGTATCAGGGCAACATAATCTGGCAGCATGACAGGCGAAATAATACCGACTTTGGTATTTTGCTCGGGAATGGCCAGAATGGCATTTGGGGTCGATTCCGATCCTGTGCCCGCAGTAGAAGGAATGAGCAGCGATGGCAAGCGTGCTTCAATTTTCTGACCGTCCAGCAGAGCCTTGAGCGAAGGACGGGACGCATGGCATAAAACCGAGAGGAGCTTCGCCACATCCAACACGCTTCCGCCACCAACACCCACGACCAAATCATAGGCCTTACCTGCCGTGCGCGTCAGCACTGTTTCAACGTCAGTATGCGTCGGCTCTGCCGGAACATCGTCAATGAGCTCTACCTGACGAGCATCCTGCCCCAGTAGCGTGAGGATCTGCGCTGTTGCCGGCAAATTCACAATGTTTTTATCTGTTAAAACCAGCAGTCGTTTTCTGCCCGCCACGACGGGCGCCAGTGCGTTTATCGCATGAGAACCGCTTAATATCGTGCTGTTAATTATGGCCACATTCTTCTCCCCGTTTATGACTGAAATTCATCATGCTGCTGTAGCGCAATCACTCAGCGACTAAATTTATAAATAAAATGGCGCTTTATTAAATTGATCTTGCTCACATATAATCGATTGTGATTGAATATAATCAAATGATCGAGCGGGTGCTTTGCACACCTGGTCGCTGTATGTAAATGCGCCTTTAGCTGAAGCCGTCAGTGAGCAGCACGCGATTTGCTGCCTGGTGCGTGTTCCGTTGGTGATGCGCAGCGCACCGTCAAATGCGGTATTACTCAGGTGTGGAGATTGCGACGGCATCGTGCGCGACGGGATTCAGAATTGAGGGCCGGGCGGGTGATTGTGCGCCATACAGATACTTTCCCGGTCGCGGCCGGAGTCTGACTGTATTGATTAAAGTCGGTGTTTTCGGAGATGAAACCACCCTTTCAGAAATATTGAGCTTCGTTGAGGAGAAAACAGGTGACGAATACTGTTGCTATAACAATGGGAGATCCTGCCGGGATCGGTCCTGAAATCATTATTAAAGCGTTAGCCGAAGGTGCATTGAATGGTTCACCCGCGGTTGTTATCGGCTGCGCTGAGACTTTCCGCCGCATACTGGCCATGAACATCACACCTCAGGTTGAACTCCGGGTGATCGACCAGGTTTCTGAGGCACGGTTCACGCCCGGCATCCTTCATATTATTGATGAGAAGGTGGCGCATCCCGAAGCGTTGCAATGTGGTGTGGTTCAGCCAGAAGCCGGTGACGTGGCCTACCGTTGCATCAAGCGCGCGACCGAAATGGCGCTGCGTGGTGAGGTAAAGGCGATTGCGACTGCGCCGCTGAATAAAGAAGCGCTGCATCTGGCAGGGCATCATTATCCGGGCCATACCGAATTACTCGCGAAGCTAACGGACACCAAAGATTATTCGATGGTGCTCTATACCGATAAACTGAAAGTCATTCATGTCACCACACATATTTCCCTGCGCAAGTTTCTGGATACGCTGAGTCAGGCGCGGGTGGAAACGGTGGTCAGGATTGCCGATACCTTTTTACGCCGGGTCGGTTTCACCCAACCGCGTATTGCGGTGGCAGGAGTAAACCCACATGCGGGTGAAAATGGTCTGTTTGGCGATGAAGAGATCCGTATTCTGACGCCCGCTGTCGAAGCGATGAAAGCGCAGGGCATGGATGTGTACGGCCCCTGTCCACCGGACACCGTTTTCATGCAGTGTAACGAAGGCATGTACGACATTGTTGTCGCCATGTATCACGATCAGGGGCATATTCCGCTTAAGCTGCTTGGCTTTTACGACGGGGTGAACATCACGGCAGGATTGCCTTTCCTGCGTACTTCAGCCGATCACGGTACGGCATTTAACATCGCCTGGACAGGTAAGGCTAATCCGGAGAGTATGGCGATATCAATTGATATGGCCATGAAGATTACCCGGGAGTAATAATTTATCGAAAGCTAATGCTTTCTGGTCACTCAGGCGATGGCAAGACATCGCCTTTTCTTCACCGGGCTGAAGCGTCATCGCTGTCCACAACCCATCCACCTCAACACGTTACCTCCACTTCGCTTGCAAATGACTACGAGCAGATAGTCATGCTCTATTACATAAGTTCTCTTTATTTAAGTTTTGATCGGCAGCGACCTGCCTCAGTGGGATAATATGAATGGATTGTCTCAGTGCTGTAGCGACTTTCTTATTTCAACGTAATTAACATTCGCTGCTCAGTTAATAACTCGGCGATGTACATTGAAGTTTACGGATTTTAAGCAACCGCTGTGATTATTCATTTTTTAGGTGATCGCTGCCTCATATTATCTGGTTAAAAATGTCACATTTATTACCAATAAAGAAAATGGAAAGATAAGTTTTCATTGTTATCAACCTTAACCGACTTTTCTGTTTCTGTATGACCGACGGCCGTTACGCTAACGCTATGAATATTCAGCATACATGGCCGATCTTTTTTTGATGTTTAATCATTTTTACGTTTTATACATTGTCAGAAAGGCGCGCATAGTGACGCGGCTATTTTCATCGCATGATAAATCCCGCATGATGGTGTCGTATTATTTCCACCTCAATTCTGAGGTTATTGTTATATCTTCCTGTGCATTTCATCTATGCACCAGACTTATTCGACGCGCATTTTTCTGCGTATGAAAATGGATAACTGGAGAAATAAACATGAATTATCCTGCCGAGCCTTTCCGCATTAAAAGTGTTGAAACCGTATCAATGATCTCACGCGATGAGCGTGTTAAAAAAATGCAACAAGCGGGCTATAACACGTTTTTACTGAATTCAAAGGATATCTACATCGATCTGCTCACAGACAGCGGTACAAATGCCATGAGTGACAAGCAGTGGGCAGGGATGATGATTGGTGATGAAGCCTACGCAGGCAGTGAAAACTTCTACCATCTCGAAAAAACGGTGAAAGAGTTGTTTGGTTTCAAACACATCGTTCCAACCCACCAGGGACGCGGGGCGGAAAACCTGCTCTCGCAGCTGGCCATTAAGCCCGGTCAATATGTCGCAGGAAATATGTACTTTACAACAACCCGCTTCCATCAGGAAAAAAATGGCGCAACCTTTGTGGATATTGTCCGCGATGAAGCACATGACGCCAGCCTGAATCTCCCCTTTAAAGGTGATATTGACCTGAATAAATTAGCGACGCTCATTAAAGAAAAAGGCGCCGAGAACATCGCCTATATCTGCCTTGCGGTCACCGTGAATCTGGCGGGTGGGCAGCCTGTTTCAATGGCAAATATGCGCGCCGTACATGAAATGGCCAGCACGTATGGCATTAAGATCTTTTACGATGCCACCCGTTGCGTTGAAAATGCCTATTTTATCAAAGAGCAGGAAGCGGGCTACGAGAACGTCAGTATCAAAGATATCGTGCATGAAATGTTCAGCTATGCCGACGGGTGCACCATGAGCGGTAAAAAAGATTGTCTGGTGAATATCGGCGGCTTCTTGTGTATGAACGATGAGGAGATGTTCTCAGCGGCAAAAGAGTTGGTTGTCGTTTATGAAGGTATGCCGTCATACGGCGGGCTGGCCGGTCGGGATATGGAAGCGATGGCTATTGGGCTACGTGAAGCCATGCAGTATGAATATATTGAACATCGGGTCAAACAGGTGCGCTATCTGGGCGATAAACTCCGTGAAGCCGGCGTACCCATTGTTGAACCGACGGGCGGACATGCGGTATTTCTTGATGCTCGTCGTTTCTGTCCACACCTGACGCAGGATCAGTTCCCTGCGCAGAGCCTGGCAGCCAGCATCTATATGGAAACCGGCGTGCGAAGTATGGAACGTGGAATTGTTTCTGCCGGTCGTAGCAAGGAAACGGGGGAGAACCATCGCCCCAAACTGGAGACGGTACGTCTCACTATTCCACGCCGTGTTTACACTTACGCGCACATGGATGTTGTTGCCGATGGCATCATTAAACTGTACCAGCATAAAGAAGATATTCGTGGTCTGACGTTTGTTTATGAACCTAAACAACTTCGCTTTTTTACTGCGCGTTTTGACTTTATTTAATACAACCCTGGCCCCGCAGGGGCCCTGTTTCTCTCCTATCACCCTTCCTTTATTTCAGACCTGCCGCCATGGCAGGTCTGCAGTAGAACCGTTATTATCCAGCGGATTCAGAATGACGCCAAAATGATAATAAAGAGTCAACAGGAGAATTTCTCATGGTTATTAAGAAAACAACACCCGGTTTAATGAGTGGAACGATGCTTATCATTGCCACCGTCATAGGTGGCGGAATGTTCTCACTGCCGATTGCTATGGCTGGCATATGGTTTCCTGGCGCATCAATTATTTTAACGCTCATTGCCATAATGATGCTGTTAACCGGACTGATGCTGGTTGAAGTCAATCTCCATTATGGCGGTGGTGCGAGTTTTAACACCTTCACACAGGATTTATTAGGTCATAAATGGAATGTTGTGGTGGGTATCGCATTTGGCTTTGTCTTGTATATTTTAACTTATGCTTATATTTCTGGCTCTTCTGCTGTCATCTCTCAGACGGTAGAAAAATACAGCGGATTTTATCTTCCAGCCCGCTTATCTGTGATCATCGTAAGCGTGTTGGTCGGTGGCATCGCATGGTACAGCTCGCTTTTGGTTGGCCGTATTACAACGGTGTTAATTATAGGGAAGTTTGTTGCCTTTTTTGCTACCTTCTCTGGCCTGATATGGCATGTCGAAGGCGCTAAACTTATTGACAGTGACGCCTGGGCGCTGCCTGATACGCAATATCTGCCTTATATTTTAATGACGCTACCTTTCTGCATCATCTCTTACGGTTTCCACGGCAACGTGCCCAGTCTGGTGAAGCTGTATGGCACTCAGGGGGTTAAGAATATCACCCGGTCGATTTTTATTGGCACGGCTTTCGCTCTGCTGCTTTACATATTCTGGTTGGTCGTCACCATGGGCAATATCAGCCGCGCCGATTTTTCGCCCATTATCGCCAAAGGGGGGAATATTGATGTATTTGTCGAGGCAATAGGGGGCTTATTTACCAGCACGTCTATGGATCTGATCCTCACTTTCTTTGGTAATTTTGCGGTAGCCAGTTCATTGCTAGCCGCGACGCTGGGGCTTTTCGATTATATTGCCGATCTGTTTCATTTTTCAGACGACCGTTCTGGCCGGTTTAAGACGGCCCTGGTAACGTATTTGCCACCCGCTGTCGTTTGTTTCATCCTGCCCGGTGGCTTTGTCTATGCAATTGGCTATGCCGGTCTGGCCTTTACGATCTGGAGCGTTATTCTGCCGCCTTTTCTTGTGAAAGCGGCCCGCAAGCGTTTTCCCACTGCAGTCTATACCGCACCCTGTAATAACATGATCCTTAATCTGGTTATCGTGGTGGGGGGATTCGTTTACCTGACGGTGGTACTTGATGTATTCCGGCTGCTGCCTTCGTTTAGCTAAAGTGAAGCGAGCGCGATGTGTGCACCTTATCACCATCACCATCCTGTGCTCTCATGCTGCCTGATTAGACCAGTGTCCCTTGCCGGGGGCTGAGCGACTCACGTCTTCAACACTTCTCAGGCTTCAGCCGCGATGCTCCCACGGACAAGCTGGCTGAAGCTCAGTGTCAGGGCTCAGTGAGCCCCGATCGACAAAGCGTATAACGACCTGTTATTCAAGGTGTGATGACAGGCAGCAGGCTAAAGGGTAATACCCTGCTGCTGCAGTCGCGTTGCGCGGAATCTTACCTGAAGGCAAACCTGCATCTCTTCATGGCAACATCCTGAGATGAGGTCTGAGCAATGTGAATTGGGGTTTTAACAAGAGCGGCCCTCATTAAAACCAGTCAGAGGGCCAGGAGAGATCGGGACAGTGGTATTTATTTTGCTGATTTATTATTGATTTTTACTCGTTCAGTTAACAGACTGGTTTCAAGATCAGAAAAATTCAGGGTTCTCAAGAAGGCAGGATTAATATTCTTACAGGGTAACAGTCGGGTATCACCAAGGTTATTGACAAGAATGAGGTAAGGATTTGTTCCTTGCATATCAATCACAGAGTTCAATTTCCACATAATTTCCTCCTTGGTTCATGGATGTCATGAACACAGCTGGAATTATGCGTGGTAATCCGCCGGAAAAATGAGGAATCAGTGCTACCTAATGCTCTGTTTCCCTCATGGTAAGCATTAAATTATAAATACTTGATGTACATCTATGTCATTAAATTGTCACAATGAAAGCCATCGCGAATCGCGTAAGAAATAACTAACTCAAACTTGATCGGACCGACGATGAAACAGTGTTGTCATAATGGAGCTAGTTATGAAGGGTTCATTTTCCTGCATCACACGTTTTGAATAAATTTGAATTTATTTTACATGACGCCCTGTCAGGCATTACGCCTTTTTCCGGATATAAGCATTTTTCGCCAGAGACGGTGCTGTCTCTGATTACTTATGTCTTAAAATATTAATAACATAAAAACCACCAATTTAACCTCATGGAAACAGGCTTGTGAGGTGTATTCCTTAAATGCGTGTTATTTATTTCGCTATCTCATCCCAGCACATGTCACAATTCAGGTGTTGCTTCTGGTATGGTAGTGGACTTGCATATTTTCATAGCGATAATCTTGGTTTTGACGAAAAAATTGTTCAACGCACAATCTGCAATCCACTAATTGATCATTTTGTCGCGGCGGTCATTTAATTTTAATTACCCCTTTTTTTCATCAATGCTGTTATGTCACGCAAGGACACAGCGAATCATGCCGGAAATAACCAAATAATAACTTTAATTAACAGTGAGATTACAATGCCAAATAAATTACTCAGTGCTAACGCCACCGTTCCACAGTGGGATCGCCATAATCTGGTTCCGAAAATCGTTCATCTCGGATTTGGTGCGTTTCACCGTGCCCATCAGGCTGTCTATGCAGACGTTCTTGCTGCTGAACACAGCAGCAACTGGGGTTATATTGAAGTCAATCTTATCGGCGGTGAGCAACAGATTGCCGATCTCAAGCGTCAGGATTTTCTCTATACCGTGGCAGAAATGTCCGCCAGTGCGTGGTCAGGCAGGGTGGTTGGCGTCGTCAGGCAGGCGCTTCATGCGCAGGTTGATGGCACTGAAGCCGTGCTGGAGGCGCTATGCCAGCCGCAGGTTGCCATTGTGTCGTTAACGATTACCGAAAAGGGCTACTGCCACGCGCCCGCGACAGGCGAACTGATGCGTGACCATCCCCTCATCGTAGCTGACTTAGCACAGCCCCATCAGCCCCATTCCGCCCCAGGCATCATCGTTGAAGCGCTGGCCCGCCGCAGAGCGGCGGGGTTAGCCGCCTTCAGCGTCATGTCCTGCGATAACATTCCTGAAAATGGCCGGGTGATTGCCGGGGTCGTTTGCGCCTATGCGCGGCAATGCGATCGCGAACTGGCAAGCTGGATCGAACAGCACGTCACTTTTCCTTCTACCATGGTGGATCGTATCGTACCCGCCGTTACCCAGGAAAGCCTGAATAAAATTGCACAGGTGACAGGAGTGCAGGATGCTCTGGCGGTGGCCTGTGAACCCTTCAGGCAATGGGTGATAGAGGATAACTTCGTAGCCGGACGTCCTGAGTGGGAAAAGGCCGGCGCAGAACTCGTTAACGATGTTGTCCCGTACGAAGAAATGAAGTTGCGCATGTTAAACGGCAGCCACTCATTTCTGGCCTATCTTGGTTATCTGGCGGGCTATGAACATATTTGTGACTGCATGGAGGATCCCGATTTCAGACGGGCAGCACGAACGTTGATGCTGCAGGAGCAGGCACCGACATTGCAAGTTAAGGGCGTGGATCTGACGCGTTATGCTGACCTGCTGATCGCGCGCTTTGAAAACCATGCGTTAAAGCACCGTGCCTGGCAGATAGCCATGGATGGCAGCCAGAAACTTCCTCAGCGCTGGCTGGACTCGGTTCGTTGGCATCTCAGAAACGAAAGTGATTTTGACCTGCTCGCCCTGGGCATTGCCGGTTGGATGCGCTATGTCTCAGGCGTAGACGAGCAGGGAAATCCGATTGAAGTGATCGACCCGTTATTACCCACTTTGAACGCTGCTGTGGGATCCAGTGCTGATGGCGAGGCGAGGGTGAAAGCATTATTAGGTGTCGATGCCATTTTTGGTGAGGCGCTGGCAAATAATGCGTACTTTGTGGAGCAGGTAACCCGTGCCTATCAGCTTCTGCTTGATAAAGGGGCGAAAGGCGCGGTAGCCGCTGCCGTTGCGCATTAATCTTCAGTGAGGCAAGCCACGGGCAGTGGCTTGCCTGGCGATTACAGGTTATCGTTTGGACGGCCAGATTGGTCGGCAACGACGCCCGTATCTGGTTTGAGTTCGCGCGTAAACCAGCTTACGACTTCCTGGATCACTTCCGGCTGGTACCAGGTGAGGTCGGCATGCTCTGCCCCTTTCACCACAACGTAGTCCACTTTCTCACCGGCTTTCCTGAGTGCATCAAACAGCTGCGCACTTTGATGGGGCGATACCAGAGAATCTTTATCACCGTGCATAATCAGGAAAGGCGGCTTGCTGTTTCGTAAATGTCCCATAGGGCTGGCATGCCGTGCTTTTGCCGTGTCGTCCATGATGCTTGCGCCAGCAAACTCACGAAAGGCTGGACCGTGCACCAGCAATGCCTCGGTTACCGCAGGTGACTGATGAACTTTTTGAATTTCATCGGCATAACCTTCGCCAATGTTAAGGAGGTCGGATATGCCATATAGCGTTGCCACTGCCTGTACATCAGAGGATTTATCGGTGAAATCACCGCGATCAAACGCCGTTTCCCCCTGTGAGGTGCCGAGCATTTGCACAAGCCATCCCCCAGCCGAATCGCCGAGTACACCAATGCGCGCGGGATCAATGCCGTATGTCTCGGCATGTTGTCGCAAATAGCGCACTGCCGCTTTACCATCATTTACCGGAGCCGGGAAGGTATCCGGTACAACGCGATATTCCGCAGCGGCCACAACAAAGCCAGCCTCTGCCAGCGCCATACGCATCTGGATGTACTTATCGTGATTGGCACTGGTAAAACCGCCACCGGGAAAATAAATGATGGCGGGTTTAGGCGCGTCGGTGCGGGGCACTAACAGCGACATATGGAGCGGCCTGGTCTCTCGTGCCGTCGTGATTTGTGAATAAACGATGCCACTAATGGCATCTATCTGATTGCGTGTTGGTTTGACCTGAATAACCTTTGCACCCTCACGATAACCCGTCAGATCGTTATGCTCTGTCGCCATCGCGCTCCCCATTGTCATCATTGCTGCTAACCCACCAATTAAAAAATTGTGGCATAGATTCATAATTTTTCCCCAGACGTTGAGAGAAATGCTCTCAATTGAACAAAAAAAAACTGCATTAAGGCTGTCATTTTCAGCAATCAGACGGTAATGCATAAACGGCAAAGAGAAGTTGAGCGAGATTATGAAAGCCGGATTTTGGGGGAAAGATTGCGGAGTGATGAGGCGCGGGCCAAACCTTGTGGCGGTCTGGCCCGATGAGATTAGCGAATGACGATGGTAAGCAGGATAAAAACGACTGCGATAGCTACCACCTGAATAAAAATCCGATCAAGCGTGAATTTACGCATAGCGTCACCTCACGGCGTCAGTATTTGCCAGATACCCAATCCTGTCAGGATCAGGCCGGTTAAAAGAAAAATGAACGAAATCGCGCTTTCAGATGAAAACTTCATGATGTGCTTCCTTGTCATTATGATGACGGTTAATCGCATCCGATGATGTGAACATTAACGTCACCCGGTGAGACAGCGTCCGGCTTCTGCCTGTCAGAAACCCATGCCGTTATCCCGGCCCGAGTGCGCTGATGTTTCGGCGGCAGAGGCACCTCTTTATTACGCCGCTCGATATCAATGTTGCATCAGGTGATAAGTCTGACGGTTTAACGATAGGCGGTAAGCCTCTTTATCGGCTGATGTTGGCGTCATGTTCCTGTGCGGCTATCCGCATGCATGGCGACAAAAAAGGGATGATCCAGCCTGCTGTTACGCTGCTCGTGTAGGAATAACTGTGGCGACAGCAAGACATCGCGTCGATAAGGCTTACAGCGATTGCACTCGCTTTGCGGGAGGAGGGAATAGCGCGTTTTTAAACAGTAACATGACCACAGTCCTCATTCGTTAACTGCTGGCTGACCAGAATGGCGATTGTCATGCGGGTAATCATGGTCGGCTTTACGAAACAGCCATCCCAACCTTCAATCACGCCGATGCCATGAAGCCTGAATGAATGCGTGCCTAGTATAATCAGGATGCAACGTGAGTAAAGCCAATACCTGTGGGTGAGTGAGGATAGGTTTAAGTTACGCAGACATGAAATTATCGTTGCTGAATTCCGGCCACGGTTATCAGCCCTTACCAGTGCCTCTGATTCAGGGCGCTTTCACGCCATTCGCCATTCGCAGTTGCGAAGGGGTCAAGCCTGTCACCTGTTTGAAGCGGTGGCTGAAATGACTTAGCGAACTAAAGCCAGTATCCAGTGCGATTTGCGTCAACGGCAGCGAGGTTGACTGCACCATCTGCTGTGCTTTTTCCATGCGGCGCTGCATGACGTACTGATGCGGCGCAATACCGAGCGACTGGCGAAACATCCTGGCAAAATGGTACTCACTCAGGTTTGCCTGAGTGGCCAGTGCATCAAGCGTGAGGGGCAATGCCAGGTGCGCATCAATAAAAGCCAGCGTATTGCGTAATACAAAGGGGGCCAGTCCACCCGTTACCGCCGGAGGCCGCCACTGAACGCTGGAATAGTGCTGGATCAGATGAGTTAATAACAGGGTGCTGGCAGTGCTCAACATGAGGTGATTTGCGGGCTGCTGCCAGTCACAGCTGAGTAAGAACTGGCGATACAACGTGGTGATACTGGCA
This sequence comes from Pantoea sp. nfd-35, assembly GCF_056892255.1. Classification (NCBI taxonomy): domain Bacteria; kingdom Pseudomonadati; phylum Pseudomonadota; class Gammaproteobacteria; order Enterobacterales; family Erwiniaceae; genus Pantoea; species Pantoea sp. nfd-35. Next base: position 22,370 of record NZ_CP122404.1, on the reverse strand, counting down.
TCACTGCAAAATATTTTCTCATCCAGTGCAATCGACAGCGGGCTGCGATCCCATATTTTCTCGCCCACATCGCGTAAATGCTCATCTGTGCAATAGAGATGCACAAAAGAGAGGTTATTACGTACGTCCCATGTGGATTCGCTCTGCTGCGGCATCAGGCAGAATTTATCTGGTCCACCGCCGTTTCGCCAGCCGGAAGCGGTTTTGTGGTAACTCTCATAGCCATCGGCAACATACAGGCTTAGCGTGTGATGGTTACTGTTTACGGTAATCCTGTCTTGCTTGTTGTGCCATGCTGCCAGCCGGATGCCGGAGTTAAGCATGACCGATTCGCGCAACACAGCTTTATTTTGACGCAGTATTTCAAACGTGTCGTAAACGCGAGACATAACTCTTTTCCGCCCGTTCATCAGAGGCTCAGTCTAGGGCGAGAGCCAGCAGGTAGCCAGATCTGTATCGTTAAAATGCGCAAGATTTTGCAAATCAGACGCAGGTTCATAGAAGCGTGCGTCCTCATCAGTTGGGACACTGTGTTCTGCTTCGTTTAAAGGAAAAAGCATGAACGCATTACTCTATGCTGTGGTCGTGGTTATCTGGGGTACAACCTGGATTGCCATCTTTTTGCAACAAGGGCCCGTTGATGTCACGGTGTCCGTTTTCTGGCGCTTCGCCATAGCCAGTATTTTATTGCTGACGCTCCTGCAGATAATGGGGCGCCTGCGCAGATTATCGCCGCGCGATCATCTGTTTTGCGCTTTGCAGGGCTGCTGTGTATTTTGCTTTAATTTTTGGTGCTTTTACACCGCCGCCGGCTATATCAATACCGGTTTAGAGTCCGTGATTTTTTCAATGGCGGTGCTGTATAACGCAGTAAACAGTTATCTGTTTTTTGGGCAGCGCCCCCAGCCGCGTTTCTGGTTTGCGGTCACGCTGGGATTAACGGGCATGATCCTGTTGTTTTGGGACGATCTGCACATCAGCGGCGCAAGCGGTGGACTGTGGCGAGGCATCGGCCTGTCGGCGTTGGGCACGTTTGGCTTTTCTCTGGGCAACATGATCAGCCTGCGGCATCAGCGCAGACAGCTGGAAACCATGACCACTAACGCCTGGGCTATGTTATACGGCGCAATGGTCATGGGCATTATCGCTCTACTTCGTGGCGTGAGTTTCTCACCGCTCTGGACACTGAGCTACCTCAGTGCCTTGCTTTATTTGTCCATATTCGGTTCGGTCATTGCGTTTTGGGCGTATTTCACCCTGGTCAGACGTACGGGCGCCGCTAAAGCCGCATACACAACACTGATGTTTCCGTTGGTTGCCCTCACCTTATCGACGGTTTATGAAGGCTATCACTGGCAAAGCCACAGCGTGGTGGGATTGCTGATGATCCTGGGCGGTAACCTGGTGATGTTCGGACGTCCCTTGCGCTGGCCAAAACCGAAACCCATGCCGGGCACGCTATAAAGCAGTGATCAGATAAGGCGTTATTCACTGGCTTGCGGAATGCTCTGCGGCTGAAGTTGATATATCCATGCGGTGACACTGTCACCGTTTTCCAGGGCCACCTTAACGCTGATCCGGTCATAACCCTCCTCAAATTCATCCAGCATCGGCCAGTGTAGGTACAGATTGTCCGAGGAAAAAAGAAAGCCCTGCACTTGTGGCCCGCGATCGTCCACAACAATACCGGGGAAGCCTGCAGCCGCGCCGCGCCCTTCAGTAAAAAAAACGCCCCGGACAACTCCGGCCTGCCAGGCGCCACCGATGTTCTCCAGAAGAGAGGCGTTACTGCGGCCCGGACACAGGGTGCCATAAACAAACAACCTTTCCATATTCGTCTCTGTCACAAAAAATGCCACCTTACCTGTCTGGAATGTCGTTGTCATCAGGCAGGGGCGATCAGGTCACGAGTCTGTATATCAGGCTGATAAACAACAACCTTATGCAAGGCAACGCGCAAATAGAACAGGGTTTAATCGCTAAAGGCTGAGGCAAGTTATTATTTTTTATTCCCGTCAGCGGTTGAGTGACTTAGTCTTTATTTTCTATTTATCAAGTTTTAGAAATTAAATATATCTCTGATTAACAGGTAAAGCTGGTTTGTACTGTGCCGATAAGAATGCATTGCGATAACCTTTTTTCAATTTCACACTCAGGGGCTTTTATGACTATTACCCAGCGTTTGGTGCTGGCATTTTCATTGCTGGCGTTATCACTTTGTGCGCTCGTTGCTGTTTCATTATCCGTGATATCCGGTTTCCAGTCGCGCTTTGAATATGTTCAGGTGAATGCGATACCCAGCATTAAAGATCTGAACAAATCAATCAGTGCAACTAACCAGCTCGGGCTGGCACTGTATCGTCATCAGTCGATGGCCGACAGCGCGAAACAGTCCGCAGCTGAAGATAAAATCAATGGCATTCTTGATAATATTAAATCGCTGAATGACTACTATATGGCGAATGATATTTCCAGTGATGAAGATAAAGCGATGACGGTACAGGCGCAACGTAACCTTGACGCGGTTCGTAGCACGCTTCCGGCATTTCTTGCAGCTTCGCGCAGTCACGATAATGCCCTGTCGCTAGAACAGCTTCAGGGCGAAAACGGCATTGGCGCCGCTGCCCGCAAAATGGAGTCTGACTTCACCAAACAAATCGATTTGAATATTAAAATTGGTGATGGATTAAGAGCAGAGAATAACCGTATTTATTCACAGACGTTTTGGATGATGACAAGTGCATCCGTGCTGGTTATTGTGTTACTCGGCCTGTTCTCTGTCAGTATTATTCTGGGAATTAAAAGAAGCCTGACCAGCATTAAAGATACGATGTCGACCGTCAGTAATAACCTTGATTTGACCTGTTCAGCGCCTGTCCTCAGAAACGATGAAATAGGCCAGACCGCATCAGCGTTTAATGATTTGTTGAAACGTGTATCCACCACTCTGATGTCTGTGAACCATTCAGCGCAATCTGTCAGTACGGGCGCGACGCAAATCGCAGCGGGCAATGAAGACCTGTCATCGCGTACGGAACAACAGGCGGCTTCACTGGAAGAAACGTCAGTCAGTATGGCGACGCTGAGCGATACCGTGCGTCAGAATGCGGAAGGTGCGGTCCAGGCCAGCAATCTGGCAAGTAATGCCAATACGCTGTCCAAACAAAACGGCTCCGCAGTCAGTCAAATGTTGACGACGATGGGCGACATTCGCGGCAGTTCTGCCAAAATTTCTGAAATCACCGGGCTTATTGAGGGGATTGCTTTCCAGACCAATATCCTGGCGCTTAATGCCGCGGTAGAAGCGGCACGTGCCGGTGAACACGGCAGGGGGTTCGCGGTCGTCGCCTCTGAGGTCCGTAATCTGGCACAGCGCTCTTCGTCCGCAGCCCGGGAGATTAAAGATCTTATCAACGTGTCAGTTTCACAAGTTGAGCAGGGCCTTGAGCAGGCAACAAGCGTGGGCAGCAATTCAGACAACGTCAGCAATGCTATTCAACAGGTCGCTGATTTAGTCAATGAAATTGCGGCCGCTACGGCCGAGCAGAGTAAAGGCATTGAGCAGGTTCATCTGGCCATCGGGCAAATGGATGAAGTGACGCAGCAAAACGCCTCACTGGTTGAAGAAGCGTCTTCGGCGTCTAAATCTCTGCAGGAGCAGGCAGAAACGCTGTCGAGACTGGTTTCAACCTTTAAGGTTAATGACAGTGTCACCCAGGTTGCTTCACCAGCCAGTGTGCCGGTGAGCCCGTCAGTACCCGCATTGAAAAGGCCGGATTTGAAAGCAGTCAACGTCGATAAGGTTAACTGGGAAAGTTTCTGATGCCTTCTTTAGGGATCTAAGCCCGCCGGTGCCTGCTGGCGACAAAAAGCGCTGTGTACGACAGCGCTTTTTTATTGCCCGATGCACGTCTTTTCTGCCAGTAAAGCGGGTGAGCGTGTCGCTTGTTGTCCTGGGTAACAGGCAGGCCTGATCAGGCCCCCTGTTACTGCCGGTTATCACTCACTGATCTTGCACCTGATTCTGACGGCGTCCTTCTCTTTGCATGACCAGGCTGAGCGAGGCCGGTAACAGCGTTAACGTGACCAGCGTTCCGGTGACCAGACCGCCGATAATGGCGTACGCCATTGGCCCCCAGAACACCTGCCGGGAGATGGGCAACATGCCGAATATCGCCGCACAAGCCGTCAGTAATATTGGTCGGGCGCGATGAATAGCCGCGTGATAAATCGCCTCGTTGTGCATCATGCCTGCCTGAGTATTACTGTCCACCTCACTGATCATGATCACCGCGTTACGGATGATCATGCCTGCCAGCGCGATAATCCCTAACAGCGCAACAAATCCCATTGGCGTTCCACTCGGCAACATGGCGATAACGATGCCGGGTAAGCCGAAAGGGGCCATCAGCAGCGCCAGCAACATTCTTGAGAAGCGTTTCAACTGCAGCATCAACAGGATAAGCATCACACTCAGCGTGACCGGCAACACCGCAAACACCGATCGGTTACCTTTATCCGATTCGGCGACGGTACCGCCTTCTTCAATATGATAGCCGGCAGGCAAGGACGCGCGGAATGTATCCAGTTCGGGCTTCAGCTGATCTGAAACGTTTTCAGCACGCGCCGTAGAGGCAATATCGGTTTGCACCGTAATGTAAGGCTGGCGCTGACGTCGCCAGATAACCGGATCCTCAAGCTGCCATTTCAATGTCGCAACCTGACCCAGTGGGATTTTCTGTCCAGAGGCGGTATCCAGCATCAGACCGTTGAGGATATCGGTATTTTGCCGTTCCTCATCGTTTCCCCTGAGCACCACATCAATCAGTCGGTTACGATCACGGATCGTGGTTACCTTACTGCCTGACGTCACAGTATTCAGCATGGAGGCAATGCTTTCAGAAGAGACACCAACCGCACGCGCTGCCGTCTGATTGACATCAAGTCTGATAACCCGCTCGGGTTCACCTGCTGTCATATTCACCTCACGCGTATTTGGCGATCGTGACAGCTGTAAGGCCAGTTTTTCCGCAATTTCACGAACCTGCCTGTAGTCGGGGCCTGTAACGCGGTACTTTAGCGGCCAGCCAATCGGTGGCCCCAGTTCAAGGGGCGAAACGCGCGAGGTGATATCACTAAAGTCACGTGCCAGGATGTGATCCAGCTTGTTGCGTACTCTGTCACGAGCGTCAAGGCTCTTCGCAACCACCACCAGCTGGGCAGTATTTTCATTGTCCAGCAAGACCTCCATCGGCAAATAGAAACGTACCGCGCCAGAGCCGACATAACTGGAGAAATGATCGATGTCGTTATCGCTGCGTATCAGGTTTTCCAGTTGTCCGGTTCGCCGGGTGGTTTCGGTTTGAGAGGCATTCGCGGGCAATGTCAGGTTCACTAACAGCTCAGGGCGGTCTGATGCGGGGAAAAATTCCCCCTGCATCAGCGTTGTGCCGAAGATCCCCATGCCCAGCAGCAGGAGGGCGAGAGTGACCGTCGTCCAGCGATACCTAAGCGTTTGATCGAGCAGACGGCGATAAAATCGGCCCATCAGCCCCGGCTGTTTGTGCGTTGCGTGGGCGCTATCGGTCAGCAGCCAGGTGCCTGTCACGGGTGAAAACAGAATAGCCACCACCCAGGAGCAGAGCAGAGAAATCAAGACAACCGCAAAAAGCGAGTAACAATATTCGCCCGCGCTGGAGGCGGCAAAGCCCACTGGGATAAAACCGGCTATTATCACCAGCGTGCCCGTCAGCATAGGGAAGGCCGTGGTTTTAAACGCAAATGTTGCCGCCTGCCATTTGCTGTCGCCTGCTTCAATGCGTGACACCATGGTTTCCACCGTGATCATCGCATCATCAACCAGCAGCCCGAGTGCAATAATTAAGGCGCCCAGTGAAATACGTTGCAAACCTATCCCTGCAAACGTCATTCCGACAAACGTCATGGCCAGCACCAACGGGATCGCCGCCGCGACCACCAGCCCCGCCCGAAAACCCAGCGAAAAAAAGGATATCGCCAGGACAATGATGACGGCTTCCGCCAGCACCTGAACAAATCCGCTAACCGCCGTTTTGACGACGGTGGATTGATCGGCGACTTTTATCATATTGATACCATGCGGTAACTGGCTGGCGATAATTGCCATCCGCTGATTGAGTGCCTGGCCAAATCTGAGCATGTTGCCAGAAGGGGCCATGGAAACCGCCAGCCCAATGGCGGGCTCACCATTGACACGAAAGGTGGAAGAGGGTGGCTGTGAGGGCTGAAGCGAGATCGTCGCAATATCCGACAGCGGGATAAAGCGCTGACCAATGCGCAGTGTAACCGCCTCCAGGTTTGCCACCGTCGTCAGCGCACCGCTGACACGAAGCGCAATATTCTCTTTATCGGTGCGTATTTCCCCCGCGGGCGCCACGGCATTCTGCGCCGTTAATGCATCGCTGACTTGCTGAAGCGTAAGGCCCATACCATCCAGCTTCCTGGGTGAGAAGGCGATAACAATCTGCTCCTCCTGTTCACCCAACAGGGTAATTTTGCCCGTGTCAGGCACATCCATCAGGTCACGACGAATATTATCGACCTTATCGCGCAGTTCACGTGGGCTGAAGCCATCGGCGGTAAAACCATAAATGGTGCCAAACGTATCACCAAACTCATCATTGACGCCTGGGCCCTGAACGCCTTGCGGCAGGCTTGGGGCGATATCCTGCATTTTTTTCCGGATCTGGTACCAGATGGTTGGAACCTGTGCCGGGGGCGTATCATCGCGCAGATTAACAAATATCACCGTCTTGCCAGCCCGCGTTTCACTTTCAATAAAATCCAGCGAAGGCGTTTCCTGAAGCTTTTTTTCCAACGTATCGGTGACCAACTGCATGGTGTCTTCGACCGTGGCGCCAGGCCACTGTGCCGACACCACCGCCGTTTTAATCGTAAAGGCGGGATCTTCATTACGCGGCAGATCGATGTAGCTGAGAACACCCGTCGTCATCACTAACAGCATAAAGAAGATCACCAGCTGCTGGTGCGCTAGCGCCCAGGCGGACAGGTTAACGCCGTGCAGAGTGCTGTCCGGTTTCATTTGTCGTTCTCCTCAAGCCTGACGCGCTCGCCTGGCAGCAATGTTTTTACGCCTGCGGTGACCACGCGCTCGCCCGGCTGCACGCCAGCGCTGAGATAGATCTGCTGTGCATCAAACCGCGTCAGTTGGATGGGCCTGACCTGAATCTGCTGGGTTTTGCTGTTAACGACGAAGACGGCAGGCCGCTCCCCGGCTCGCGTGAGTGCACTGGCTGGCAGCGCAATGACCTGGTCCACTTTTCCGGGAAAAGTGCCCAGTACCGTTGAACCCAGTGCCATATCGGCTGGCGGATTGGTCAGCGTCACGCGAAGCCGCCAGGTGCGGGTTTGTGAATCGGCCTGCGGGCTGATATCACGAAACTGCCCGTCCGCCTTCAGCGCAGCATTGGATAACAGCGCGATCCGGATCGGCGTGGTTGTCGCCTTTTCTGTGAGTGTAGGTTCGGCGAGGTCAAACACGGCATCGCGCTTGCCGTCGGCTGCCAGCGTCATGACCGTCTGCGCCGCACTCACCACCTGCCCGGGCTGAACGTTTATCGAGGTGATCACGCCGTCACGCGGTGCGGTGAGCTGTGTCCAGGCCATATTATCGCGCGCATTTTTAAGCGCAGCCTCACTGCTTTGACGGCGGGAAACGGCGACCTGCCAGTCACCTTGCGCGCTATCTAACTGCGCGCGGGAGATGGCACCGCCCGGCATGAGCAGCTTCATACGGTGAAGCGTGAGAGCGGCAACGCGCTCCGATGCCCGTGCACTGTTGAGATCGGCCGTCGCGCTGCTGAGCTGATTTTGGGCAGCGTTACTCTCTAATGTCGCAAGCACCTGACCTGCGGTAACGTGCTGACCCATATCAGTCGTTCGGGCGGTTACCCGACCCTCCAGTCTGAACGCTAATGCTATTTCTTCGTGCGCCCGGAGCTCACCCGTTTGCGTCATAAGACCGCCACTGGAAAAGGGCGGTACCGTCAGGGTACGGACGGGACGTAGCGTGTCCCGCTGGGCAGGCTTTTCATCTCTACACCCTGCAAGTATCAAGATGCCCACCACGAACAGTGGCGGTACAGCAGCGTTGAAGAGGGTGAGGTGGCGCAGCGCCTGGCGAGCAAAACAAGGAATAAAATCTGTCATAGCCGGATTCCTTAAATGAGACAGCCTCATTTAACGTGGCTTATGTCCAGAATCCTTTTATGAATCATCAAGAAATGGTCAAGGTCAGCAAAAATGCCTGGCGCAGGGCGCGCAGGCTTCACTTTTGCCGGTCCTACTCTGCTGGCAGGCTTTCTATTATGGGCAGCGTAATCATGATGTGTAATCCTCCTTCAGGCGGCAGGCTGGCACGGATAGCACCGCCGTGAGCCTCAACGATGGCTTTCGCAATAGACAATCCCAAACCGCTCCCGCCAGAATGACGGGCCCGGGAGGAGTCTGCCCGGGTGAAACGGTCAAAGATAACGCTTAAGAACTGAGGATCGACACCCGGACCATAATCACGAAACTGCAGAGTGATGGCGGAGTCTGAGGCGTGCGCATCAATGGAAATTCGCTTGCCTTCGGCCGCATAGCGCAATGCATTCTCCATTAAAATCGTGATCACCTGACCGAAGCGGAAAGCATCGCCCGTATAAGGCAGCGATGTTGGTGACTGAACATCTATTTCCACCTGCTCAGCCTCCGCCTGTAGCGCCAGCCAGGAAGCCCTTTCCCGCACCAGGTCAGCAAGATTAAACCGGGACAGATTCAGGCTCAGCTGACCGGCATCGGCTAGCGACAGCAGATGGAGCTCGTCTGTCAGCCGGCTCAGTTGCGTCAGCTGCTTCATAATCATGGAAAACTGCCGAGGTTCGGGTTCAAACACGCCGTCCACAATGCCCTGTAGTCGCCCCATGGCCGCGGTTAAGGGCGAGCGGAGTTCATGGGCAATCGCAACATGTGAGGCTTTAAGTTCACGCTCATAGCGCGCCAGCTGCTGGGTCATCAGGTTAAAGTCATCGGTGAACCGCACTAACTCCTGCGGCGCGCCTTTTACCTGACCGACCGAGGTGCTGAATTTTCCCCGTGCGACATCACGCGCCGCGTGCGCCAACTGGCTGAATTGTTTTGCCAGCGGCAAGGCAAAGCGCAATCCCATCACCACAAAAAAGGGAATAATGAAAGCGACCAGCACGGCTACGGTAATCCAGTCCGAAGACGCAATAGAAGGGTCGGAAAAGCCAACGCCCCACCATTGATCGACGATCTGATGAAAGCGAGCCGGATCCTGCTCCGGATGCAGGCGCAGTTGGGAAAACTCTGCCCAGAGTGCGGCGGGCATACGGTAGTAAACCCAGAGTATTTGCAGGGCAAATCTCAGCCACATGCAAAAGGCGATAAGAATCACGCCGCCTAAGCCGAGAATCAGTATGCGGATACAGATCCAGCGCCACATTGAATCGTTGCTGTCTGGCTTCATGGTTGTCTGAACCTGTAACCCACGCTGCGCACTGCGGGTAAAATCTCTGTCATCCCTGCGGCCTCAAGCTTGCGGCGGAGATTGTAGACGTGCGTATCAACGACGCGTTCAAGCGCATCACTCTCTGGCAGACAGTTCTCGAGCAAAAACAGACGGCTGAACGGGCGAGTGGGTGCGCGCATTAAGGTCACCAGAATGGAAAATTCCGTTGGCGTCAGATCGAGTCGGTGAGTGCCTTGTGCATTGTTAACCACCGCGGTCAGGGAGTCAGGATCGACCTCCAGCCCTGCCCAGCAGAGCTTATCATCCGCCACTTTCGCTTGCCGCGCGCGGCGCAGTACGGCCTGAACACGCGCGACCACCTCGCCGGGATGGTAGGGTTTAACGACATAGTCATCTGCGCCATAGCGCAACGCGCCGATTCTGTCTGGCGCGTCTCCCATCGCGGTTACCATAATAACGGGCGTGTCACCGCTGCGTCTGATCGCGGCCAGCACTTCGGTGCCATTCATCACCGGCAGCATGACGTCCAGCAATATCAGGTCAGGTTGCCAACGCCCGACCTGTTCCAGCCCCGTCATGCCGTTACTGGCGACCATCACGTCATAGCCATCACGTTTCAGATAGGCTTCCAGTACGCTGGCGGCATCAGCGTCATCTTCAATAATCAATACGCGTTTTGTTTTCATTTGGGCCACCTTGACCGTTTCTCCATCGTTTCCTGGGCTTTTGTTGACACGCTGTTTTTATACTCCAGCCTGGTCGCGACAATGTCGCCTTCATGACACCACCTGATGAGATCAAGCAAAGTGATAATAACCGGAAAACATGCGCTTCACATGGTCAGTTTAATGCTGACGCTAAGTGTTCTGAATGCCAGGGCAGATGACAGTTCTGCGCCAGAAAACAGCCTGACAGTGGGTTTGGCGGCAAACAATGCACCACGTTACAGCGGGGCGAAACAGCATCACTGGCAAGCCGTTCCGGTTATTCAGTGGCGCGAGGGGCCGATATTTTTTGATTCTCAGAAAGGGATAGGTTACGACTTACAGGCTGAAAACGGCCTTTACCTGGAGCATACACTGGGATTGAGTCTGGGTCGCTCAGACCGTGATTCGTCGTGGCGAGCAGGGGACGACAGCCTGAAAGGCATGGGGAATATCGATCCGGTTGTCAATACCGCCCTGGCTCTCGGCTGGTCGGTAACGCCCTGGTTTATCGTGGAAGGAAAAGCGACGCTTCCGCTAAGCGACAGCCAGGGTGTTCAGTATCAGACATCGGTCACCCTCATTCCATGGCAGACGAAAAGTGACACTGTAGCATTGCAGATAGCAGGACTGTTTGGGGATGCGCGCTATATCAACACGTTTTACGGGGTAAGCAGGGAGCAGCATGTCCGAAGCGGGTACGCCGATTACACCACCCATGGCGGCTTCTATGGGACGGATGCCAGTGTGACATGGAGCCATCAGTTTGCTTCAGGATGGGGAATCAGTTTAATCGGCGATTACAGCTGGCTGGATAAAAACGCGGCGGACAGTCCAATTGTCTTCCGCCGCGGGGGGGCCTCCGTGACGGCGGCAATCACCTACTCATTCTGACAGGCCAGACCAACAGGATTGTCTGGCGGCTACGGGCGCTGAGTTCCTGTGAGGGTTAAGCCAACCCCCAAAACAGGTCTGTCAGCGCTTAGCCTTTATGGCATGCAATCCGGTCATAGCCTGTTGGCGATTTCTTTGCGGCTGCTTTGCGCTTTTTGCTGTTGATCTTAGGCAGCCAAATCCTGAACTGCTCAGCCAGCAGTCTCGCCTGTTGTTCATCAACCGTCCGGCAAATAAACAGCTTACTCTTGGTCTGATGCGTCACATCAGTGGCATAAATTTCGTAGCTGCTGCCGCGCTGATCGTATTCGATGTCGGTGAAATGCATGTGTGGCCACAGGCCAGTTCTGACCTCAAATTTGCTCAATTCCATGTTTGTTACCGTTAAGTTATTGCTGTGATTAATGTCGTTATCCCTGGTCGGGCCAGTAAATGTAGAACAAATTAGGATTTGTGCCAGTGCGAGGCAAAATTTTTCCGTATTTTTCAAGAGTGATGTGTAAAATCAAGGTATTACCCTCTAATGCAGACTGGTCTTAAGGAGAAAAAATGATTGTCAGGACATGGCACGGATGCGTTCCGCGAGAACATGCCGAAGGGTTTGCCCGCCATCTACAAAAGACGGGTGTTGAGCACGCCCTGGCGACGCCAGGGAATAAAGCCGCTTTCGTGCATCAGGAAACGCAGGGAGAGTGGCAGCATTTTTTTCTGGCGACGTACTGGGAGGATTTAACTGCAGTGAAAAAGTTTGCGGGTGAAAATTACCACGTCGCCGTGACCTGGCCGGATGATAAGGCCTTTGCCTTAGTCTCTGACCCCTATGTTTTCCAGCATCAGGTGAGCGAAATCGTGCCGCTGTAAATGCTCAATATCGGTGCGCCTGCCGGTTGATGAAATCAGCCGACAGGCTGACAAAAGCGGAGAAGATAGCCGTCGGGGTCCTGAACCAGGAACTCTTTTTGACATTCGACGCGTTCCCCCGTGTCGTAACAATTTTCGCGTAGCGGCCGAAAGAGGGGCGTACTCAATCTGAGCAGACGACTGTAGAGCGTCTCGATGTCCGGAACGTCAATCTGTAAGTTTATTCCTCGTCCCAGAGGATAGGCCATTTCAGCGGTGAGCCAACCGCCTTCGTGTACCTGTTCAATCATTAGCTGTACTTGACCATAACAGAGATAGGCAAAGTCAGGATTCTCGCGCCTGATTCTCACCTTAAAACCGATCGCCTCCACGTAAAAAGCCCAGGATGCCGCAAAATCCGTCACGGCAAGTTCAGGCACCATCGGGTTCCAGTATTGAGTGGCTGAGGTTTCATTGGGACGCATGGTTACGGGTAACACCCTGAATTTCAATAAAATTGTGGTTAAGCGAAATTTTCTGTCGAATAAAGCGGGCCAGACGACTAATAAATAACGCGATTCACCTCTGTGACTTTCCCCGATCGTAGCGATTCTGTCAATTTTGTCCTCAGCCTTTTTTGAACGCCAAACTGTCTTTTTAGTACCTTTACGCAACTGTCAAACATATCTGTTTATTTAATGTGATTAGTCTGGTAAAAGTGAGAAATATCATGTCAATTTGTTAATTTCTCAAGGTGTTTAATGTTTGGTTAAGGTTCCGGGCGTATGATTTGAGACCGGTGTGAAATAAATATTTTTCTAATGTTTTATTTCTCTTGCCAGATTTTTGTGATTTTGCCTGTTTTTTGCCGATTTTGACGACGTTTGATGAACGTTCAATTGCATTTTTCTCACTTTTGCATTTCAAAATTCATCTCAGTTTTTAGAAAAACGGCAAAACAGTTTAAGGATATTACTTGATGGCGTTTCTTCCGTTTTCCCGCCCATCTCTGGGTGAAACTGAACTGTCTGCAGTACGTGATGTGTTTGCATCGGGATGGATTACTACCGGGCCAAAATGTGCAGAACTTGAGCGTGCATTCTGCCAGCTGACCGGAAATCAACACGCTATCGCCGTGACTTCCGCCACCGCCGGTATGCACGTCATGTTGATGGCGCTGGGCATTAAGGCAGGGGATGAGGTTATTACCCCTTCACTGACCTGGGTTTCCACACTCAACATCATCACTTTACTGGGTGCCACACCGGTCATGATCGATATTGACGTCGATAACCTGATGGTCACGCCTGAAGCCATTGAGGCGGCAATCACCCCAAATACCAAAGCGATCATCCCTGTCCACTACGCTGGCGCACCCGCCGATATCGATGCCATTTATGCTATTGGCAAACGCCATGGCATTCCGGTCATCGAAGATGCGGCACATGCGGCCGGCACGTATTACAAGGGCAAGCATGTTGGCGGGCATGGAAATGCTATTTTTTCATTCCACGCTATCAAAAATATGACCTGCGCCGAGGGTGGTCTGGTCGTGACCGACGATGCTGCCCTTGCCGATCGCATCCGTAGCCTCAAATTTCATGGCCTTGGCGTCGATGCCTTTGACAGACAAACCCATGGCCGTCAGCCGCAGGCGGAAGTCATCATGCCCGGCTTTAAATACAACCTGCCTGATATCAGCGCGGCCATTGCGCTGGTCCAACTTGAAAAGTTGCCTGAAATCAACCAGCGCCGCGCGGCCATTGCGCAACGCTATCTGGAGGCGCTGAAAGATACGCCCTTCAAGCCGCTGGTTCCGCCCGCCTGGTCGCACCAGCATGCGTGGCATCTCTTCATCATCCGTGTGGATGAGCAGGCATGTGGTTTCTCTCGCGATGCGCTGATGCAGAAGCTTAAAGAGCAGGATATCGGAACCGGCCTGCATTTCCGCGCGGCCCACACACACAAATATTACCGCGAGCACTATCCGCAATTATCGTTGCCCGCGACTGAGTGGAACAGCGAACGCATTTGTTCGATTCCGCTGTTTCCCGACATGACAGATGATGACGTTGAACGCGTTATCAGCGCACTACGTGAACTGACTGGGGTTTAAATGTTCGACGATAAAGAGATTGAAAAAGTATCGGTAGTGATCCCGGTCTATAACGAGCAGGAAAGTTTACCGGCATTAATTCAGCGCACGAATGATGCCTGTAAAAGTCTTAATCTGGACTATGAGATCCTGTTGGTTGACGACGGGAGCCAGGATGCATCAGCCGTAATGATTGCTGACGCCGCCTCGCTGCCGGACAGCCATATTGTGGCTGTGCTACTTAACCGTAATTATGGCCAGCACTCCGCGATCATGGCGGGCTTCAGTCACGTCAGCGGAGATTTGATTATCACGCTGGATGCAGACTTGCAAAATCCACCTGAAGAGATCCCGCGTCTGGTGGCTGCCGCCCAGGAAGGCTATGACGTTGTGGGCACCGTTCGCCAGAATCGCCAGGACAGCTGGTTCCGCCGTCAGGCATCACGCACCATCAACCAGATGATTCAGCGCGTGACCGGAAAATCGATGGGTGATTATGGTTGCATGCTGCGGGCTTACCGTCGCCACATCATTGATGCCATGCTGAACTGCCACGAGCGCAGCACGTTTATTCCTATTCTGGCGAATACCTTTGCACGACGCACGATCGAATTGCCCGTCACTCATGCTGAACGTGAGCACGGCAGTTCAAAATACAGCTTCATGCGCTTAATCAACCTGATGTATGACCTGGTGACCTGCCTTACCACGACCCCGTTACGCATGCTGAGCGTGCTCGGCAGCCTTATTGCGCTGACTGGTTTTGCCTTCTCCGTGGTGTTGATTCTTCTGCGACTGTGTTTCGGAGCAGCCTGGGCCGGTGATGGCGTCTTCGTGTTATTTGCCGTGCTGTTTATTTTCATCGGCGCGCAGTTTATTGGTATGGGGCTGCTTGGCGAGTATATCGGCCGTATTTACAACGATGTTCGTGCCAGACCTCGCTATTTTATTCAACGTGTTATCAATCCTCAGAAAGACCGTTCTGTACAGGAAACCGAGTAATGAAAACTATCGTCTTCGCTTATCACGACATGGGTTGTGCGGGCATCAATGCGCTGTTAAAAGCGGGCTTTACCATCAGCGCGATCTATACCCATGCCGACACGGCGTCAGAAAATCACTTTTTTGGCTCAGTGGCGCGAATCGCGGCTGAAAATTCTATCCCGGTTTATGCTCCGGATGAAGTTAACCATCCTCTGTGGATCGATCGCATCAAATCGGCTGAACCCGATGTGATTTTCTCTTTCTATTACCGTAACCTGCTGTGCGATCAGATTCTGAACAGTGCGAAGCAGGGAGCCTTTAACCTTCACGGCTCACTGCTGCCAAAATATCGCGGACGCGCACCATTAAACTGGGCGCTGGTCAACGGAGAAACCGAAACCGGTGTCACTTTACACCGCATGGTTAAAAAAGCGGACGCGGGCGATATCATTGCTCAGCAGCGTGTCGCCATCGCCGATGAAGATAACGCACTGACGCTGCACCGCAAGCTGGTTGACTGCGCCAGCGCGCTTCTTGAAAGTGCTTTACCTGCCATGAAACAGGGCAACATCGTTGGCACCCCGCAAAATGAAGCGGACGCCACGGTAGTGGGTCGTCGTACGCCAGAAGATGGCCGGATTAACTGGGCGCTGCCTGCCAGCCAAATTAATAATCTGGTGCGTGCGGTAACCGATCCGTGGCCGGGCGCGTTTGCCTTTGCCGGCACCACCAAATTCGTGGTCTGGAAAGCAAAAGTACTCTCCACCCCGCATAACGTCAGGCCCGGCACCGTGCTGTCTGCAGAGCCATTTGTCGTGGCCTGTGGAGAAGGTGCCCTGGAGATTCAGACCGGCCAGACCGCAAACAGCGTGTACATGAACGGTGTTCAGCTGGCTCAGCATCTGGGCATGGTGAATGGCGCACTGCTTTATTCACAGGCCGTTGCAGCCGTAAAACGCCGTACCCGTGTCTTAATCCTGGGTGTGAACGGATTTATCGGTAACCATCTGACCGAACGTTTGCTGCAGGATGACAATTTCGAAGTCTTTGGTCTGGATATTGGTTCTGATGCGATTAGCCGGTTTGTCGGACATCCACGCTTCCAGTTTGTTGAAGGCGACATCAGTATTCACTCTGAGTGGATTGAGTATCACATCAAAAAATGTGATGTGATCCTGCCCCTGGTGGCCATCGCAACACCGATTGAATATACCCGTAATCCGCTGCGCGTTTTCGAACTGGATTTTGAAGAAAACCTCAAAATTGTTCGCGACTGCGTTAAATACGGCAAACGCATTATTTTCCCCTCGACGTCTGAAGTGTACGGCATGTGTACCGATGCGAATTTCGATGAGGATCACTCAAATCTGGTCGTGGGTCCAATTAACAAACAGCGCTGGATTTATTCCGTTTCCAAGCAACTGCTGGATCGCGTTATCTGGGCTTACGGGGAAAAAGAAGGGCTGCGCTTTACCCTGTTCCGTCCTTTCAACTGGATGGGCCCGCGCTTAGACAACCTGAACGCGGCGCGTATTGGGAGTTCACGTGCGATCACTCAGCTGATCTTAAACCTGGTGGAAGGATCGCCCATCAAGCTGTTTGATGGTGGTCGCCAGAAGCGTTGTTTTACCGATATCAGCGACGGTGTCGAAGCGCTGTTTAAAATTATTGAAAACAAAAACAATAATTGCGACGGACAAATCATCAACATCGGTAACCCGGATAACGAAGCCAGTATCAAAGAGCTGGCTGAGCGTCTGCTGGAAAGCTTTGAACGTCATCCGCTGCGTGCCAGCTTCCCACCGTTTGCCGGCTTCCGCGAAGTGGAGAGCAGCAGCTACTACGGCAAGGGCTATCAGGATGTTGAACACCGTAAGCCATCAATCCGTAATGCTAAACGTCTGCTCGGCTGGACGCCTACCGTGGAAATGAACACCACGATTGATAATACGCTCGACTTCTTCCTGCGTACCGTTGAGCTTCAGGACGACAAGGAATGAGAAAGGTTGGTCTGCGTGTTGATGTAGATACCTGGCGCGGGACAAAACTTGGTGTCCCCGCGCTTCTGGATCTGTTCAATAAACATGATCTCCAGGCGTCGTTTTTCTTTAGTGTCGGACCCGACAACATGGGACGCCATTTATGGCGTCTGATGAAACCACGCTTTCTGTGGAAAATGCTGCGCTCACGCGCAGCATCCCTTTATGGCTGGGACATTCTGTTAGCCGGAACGGCCTGGCCAGGAAAGCGGATCGGGGCAGGGATGAGCGATATCATTCGCTCAACCGCCGATCGCCATGAGGTCGGTCTGCATGCCTGGGATCATTTTGCCTGGCAAACCTGGGCGGGCGTCTGGAAAGCGCCGCAGCTCATTCAACAGATAGCGTTAGGGCGCGACGCGCTGGAAGCCATAACCGGACAACCGGTGACCTGCTCAGCGGTGGCCGGATGGCGCGCTGATGGTCGCGTAATCCAGGCAAAAGAAACGTTTGGCTTTCAGTACAACAGCGACTGCCGCGGTACCAGGCCGTTTCGCCCACAGTTAAGAAATGGCGAGCTGGGTACGGTTCAGATCCCTGTCACCTTACCGACATGGGACGAGGTCGTCGGACCCACGCTCAGCGCCGAACGTTTCAACGACTACATTCTGGAAAAAATTCAGGCTGACCAGGGCACGCCGGTTTATACCATCCATGCCGAAGTGGAAGGTATCAGCCAGCTTAGTGCGTTTGATACGTTGTTGCAGCGCGCCCGTGAGCAGGGAATACAGTTTTGCCCGCTGAGCGAACTCTTACCTGCAGACCTCGAAACCTTACCGGTGGGTAAAGTGGTTCGTGGTCATATCGCTGGCCGGGAAGGCTGGTTGGGTTGTGAGAATTTAACAAGGTAAGCACCATGACTGCCACCAAAAAGACCCTATTACTGGTTTCACTTTTTATCCTCTATTATTTAGTCCCTCTGGAGTTCCGTAATCTCTGGCAACCTGACGAAACACGTTATGCCGAAATCAGCCGGGAAATGCTGCAAAACGGTAACTGGATTACGCCGCATTTCTTCGGTCTGCGTTATTTTGAAAAACCGATAGCCGGATACTGGTTCAACACCGTAGGTCAGGCCATTTTTGGCCACAATAACTTTGCGGTCAGGATTGGTTCGGTCTTTTCAACGTTGATGAGCGCAGTGCTGATTTTCTGGCTGGGCTGCCGTATTTTTGCGCAGCGCAGCGTGGCGCTAACGGCCAGCGTGATCTTTTTAACCTCGCTGCTGGTTTACGGCGTTGGAAGTTACGCGGTGCTGGACCCGATGCTGACATTGTGGATGGTGGCCGCCATGTGCAGCTACTGGTATGCCAGTGAGGCACAAACTAACCCGCAAAGGGTCGTGCGTTATCTGCTGTTAGGGCTGGCCTGCGGTATGGGCTTTATGACCAAAGGTTTTCTGGCTCTTGCCGTACCGGTGATAGCGATCCTGCCCTGGGCCATCTGGCACCAGCGTTTCCGCGAACTGGTTATTTTTGGCCCGCTTGCCATCGTCAGCGCGGCATTAATCAGTGCGCCCTGGGCGATCGCGATTCAGCAGCAGCAACCTGACTTCTGGCATTACTTTTTCTGGGTCGAGCATATTCAGCGTTTTGCAGAAGAGAATGCCCAACACAAAGCGCCTTTCTGGTATTACGTGCCCGTACTGATCGCCGGTGCGCTTCCCTGGCTGGCGCTGCTGCCTGGCGCATTGCGGTCGGGCTGGCGCGAACGCAAACAGTCTCCCGGTGCGCTTTATCTCCTGAGCTGGGTGGTCATTCCGCTGCTGTTTTTCAGTATCGCAAAGGGCAAACTGCCAACGTATATCCTGCCCTGCTTTGCGCCGTTGGCCTTGCTGATGGCCAGCTATGCCTGGCAAAAAGCCCGCCAGAACACGCGAGTCTTTACCATCAATGCGTGGATAAATATCGTATTCGGTACGGCCTGTATTATTGCGTTATTAGCCGTATTTGCGCCCTGGGGTTTGAGTCATCGACCGCTCTATGGACCGCATCAGTTGCTGGCGCTGTCTATGGCCGTGTTGTCCTTTGCTGGCTGGGCAATTGCGGGGCTTTTCAGCCTGAAATCGCCACAAAGTCGTTGGCTGGCAGCGGCACTATGCCCGCTGGCTCTGGCACTCTGTGTGGGGTCGGCCATTCCTGAAGGCGTTGAAAACACGAAGCAACCTCAGGTGTTTATTCGCAGCATTGAAAGCAGCCTTGCCAATAGCCGCTACATATTAAGCGATAATTCAGGCGTCTCTTCTGCGATTGCCTGGACGTTGCAGCGTAGCGATATCATTGCATACAGTCAAAAAGGCGAACTGCAATATGGCCTCAGCTTCCCTGATGCGCATTCCTCCTATGTCAGCAGCGAAGATTTCCCGCAGTGGCTTAAGGCACATCGTAAAGCGGGCAATGTCTCATTGATTTTAATGCTGGATCGTGGAGAAGCGACGCCAACAGACTTACCGCCTGCGGATGCTGTCTACCGTAACGGTCGGATGCTTTTGCTGCAATATAACCAGGCTGATGAGTGATGAGTTTGTTGTTGGTCCTGCTGACCAGTCTGCTTACCTGTGCCGGTCAGCTCTGCCAAAAGCAGGCGGCGCGTCAGACCAACCGGGCACGACTTACAGGCTGGCTGGTTGCCAGCCTGGCGCTGCTGGCGCTGGGGATGGTCGTCTGGCTGTTAGTGCTGCAGCGGTTGCCCGTCAGCCTGGCTTACCCAATGCTGAGTATTAATTTCATCCTGGTCGCGCTGGCCGCGCGCTTTGTCTGGCAGGAAAGAATGACCCGCTGGCAGTGGATGGGCACCGCACTGATAGTGGTGGGCGTGGCCATCATAGGGAGTTACGCATGAGAGGCTACCTGCTGGCACTGTGCAGCGTCTTACTGGTGACGCTGGCCCAGCTGATGCTGCGCTGGGCAATGCACCAGTTGCCCGCGCTGCCGATGTTGATAACGCAATACGCGCTTTACTGGCTACCGCTGCTGGTGCTGTGTGGCGGATTAACGGCGTATGCCTGCTCGATGGTGAGTTGGTTTTTAGCACTGCGCCACCTGCCGCTGAGCCGGGCTTATCCGCTACTGAGCATCAGCTACGTGCTGGTGTGGTTGCTGGCGATCAGCCTGCCGCTGTTTGCAGAGCCTTTCCATGCGGGCGCGATGGCGGGGGTATTTCTGATCCTGGTGGGTTTACTTTGTCTGTGCGTCAAGCCAGGAAAAACGAGCTGAAAGCACGGTTTCCCTCTGAGCCATGTCAGGCAGTTAACGTCTGGCTATGCCGAAAGAGCAGGGGCAGGGTTGGTGAACCGCGTTGATGCGTATCAAACACAAACGCCGGCATTATGCCGGCGTTTTTTATCATCACAGTCAGAACGTTTCCCAGTTACCCTCGGCTGGACTGGGCTGACGTAGAGAGACAGGCGCTTTGGTCACAGATTTTGCTGTGCTGTGGCTAACGGCCATTCCACTCTTGTTCGCGGGCAAACGGAACACGGCGACCGTTTTTTCCAGCTCTTCTGCCTGAGACTCCAGCGAGCTGGCGGCGGCTGAAGACTCTTCAACCAGTGCGGCGTTTTGTTGTGTTGTGGTATCCATTTCTGTCATTGCCTGAGCAATTTGTGATATGCCGCGGTTTTGCTCATCGGAAGCCGCCGCGATTTCGCTCATGATGTCCTTCACCTGCGTGACGGACAAGACTATTTCATCCATCGTCGATCCCGCCTGATCGACCAGCGTGGACCCTTCGTTAACACGATGCAGTGAATCACGGATCAGCGTCTCGATTTCCTTCGCCGCCACAGAACTGCGCTGCGCAAGATTTCTGACTTCGCCGGCGACAACTGCAAAACCCCGACCTTGCTCGCCCGCCCGTGCCGCTTCAACAGCTGCGTTCAGCGCCAGAATATTTGTCTGGAAAGATATTCCATTGATTACGCTGATGATTTCGCCAATTTTACCTGAGCTGGTTGTAATGCCTTGCATGGTGGTGACTACGTTACGAATGATGTCACCGCCCCGTCCGGCATTCGCCGATGCTTCCGTTGCAAGCTGGCTGGCATGGTGCGCGTTTTCAGCATTTTGCTTAACGGTGGAAGTTAACTCTTCCATACTGGCAGCGGTTTGCACCACGGCGGCAGACTGCTGCTCAGTGCGCGATGACAAGTCCATATTACCGGCGGCGATCTCAGAAGAGGCACGCGCCACACTGTTCACTCCGTCGCGCACGTTGGTGATGATGTTTTGCAGACTTTCGTTCATCACGCTGACCGCCTGCATCAACTGGCCCAGTTCGTCGCGCCGCGTGGTTGAAAGCGTGGCGGTAAGGTCGCCTTCAGAGATGCGCTGAGCCACGCTCAACGTTTCTTTCAGCGGTACCGTAATGGCGCGCGTAATACGCCAGGCAACCAACAGGCTGAGCAGGATACACAATGCGGCAACGACGGCGATCTGACGTTCAGCGTTAAGTAGAGCGCTGGTAGATTCAGATGCCTGGTAGTCAAAGAGCTCAGCCACAGATGTATTTAACTTTTCGGCCACTGCACTGAGTTGTGAAGAGGCAGCGGCCTCTGCACCCACGGCAGTCATATAGTCCGTGAAAGCCTGCTTTAATTGCGTCAGATCCGTTTTTTGCGTATTAAGGACCGTCTGGATCTCAGGAATGGCGAGCGCCGAAAGCTGAGTTCGGATCTGCTCAATGGACGTAATATTACCGTAAATTTCGACTTTACTGGCTTCAGTGGGCTTGTCAATAAAGCGCTCGACGTCACCGGCGACCTCCTTCAGTAATGAGGCTAAGCGTAATACCTGCAGCATTGCCTCTGGCTGAGCGGGAATATTCACCCCATCAAGACTTTGCCCAAGCGTGAGCAGATCGTTACCCTGAATAACCGCAGAAGCCGCAAAGGTCTTTTTGGAGGCGAGATAGAATGCCTGGCGCAGGGTTTGATAGCTTTGTAACGCGCTCCCCAGAACGTCAAGCTGTTGTTCACCCTGAGCGTTCCAGTCAAATTTCTTTAACGTGTCAAAATGGGCGCTTAATTCGTTGAGTGCGCGGGCGTTGACCTGAGCATACTGCTCGTCTTTCGTGTACTGATACAGTAAACGGTTCATGCGCGCTTTACTGAGTGTATTGACCATGTTGACGGTAACGTCTTGTTTTGCTGAATTCTCTTTAATGCTCTGGAAACCTTTGAAGGCCAGAAGCGCTATCGCGAGGGTCGCAACGATAAGCACGCCAAAACTCAACCCCAGCTTTTTTCCTATTTTCATATCGGAAAACGTACGTGTAATAAACAT